>CALMZE010000107.1 GCA_937870585.1 uncultured Sphingomonadales bacterium
AAGTAGAAAGCCGCTTTGGGTGCGCTTGTCTTAGGGGGTTTGTCTGATTTGTCTTGAATGCAGGATATGCCTAGCGGCGCGTGTTGTCTTACATTGCCGGTGTTTCACTACGTTTCACACAGGCATGTTGGATGGCGACAAATCTCTCAGCGAACAGCGCGACGCTCACCATTCGGCTTGACGCCGATGCGCTCGCGGCGTTCGACATCTTCGCGGTCGGTCGTGGCGGACGAAGCGCAGTGTTGCGGCAGATGATCGAACAGACGGTTCGGGAAATCGCAGATCGCCCTTTCATTGACCGTCCCGAAGGCGCGGCGCGCAATCGTATTTCGCTGCGATTTACCGATGTCGAGATCGCCGTGATCGAGGTTCGGGCGGCGCAGCGTTCGACCGATCGCGCCGGTTGGATAAAGGCCTTGGTGCGTCGCCACCTCGCGTTGAAATCGCGGGTCGATGACGGGCTGCTGGCCGAACTTGCACCGATCAGAATGCAGTTGCTGCGTATCGGCCGCAATCTCAATCAGGCTATGAAAGCCGCCAATGCGTCGATGCTCGAAACCGGCGACAAACAGATCGAACCCGAGCTGCAACGGATCGCCGACATGCGGATGGAAATCTCCGAGCAGGTGACAGCGGTTGGCGAGGCCATGCGCGGCGATGCGAGCTACTGGACAGTTGCGGATTGATGGGCCTAGAATCCGCCTTGTGGGAAGCAACCCGTCCGGCGTTTCGGGTGCGCTATATCCATGACCCCACCAGCACGCCGCGCGTTCCGCTCTATGCCAGTTACGGCTTTGCCACCGGCCCGACGGCGCGGGCCAAGCTGTCGCGGATCGTTCGCAAGGCACCCGAGGTGGTAGTCAAGGTCACAGGTCGCCAGCGCGGCGGCGGCCACGTCAAAGCCCATCTCGACTATATCGGGCGCAAGGGCGAAGTGGACATCGAAACCCGCGACGGCGAAATCCTGACAACCAAGGAAGACGTTGCCGAGCGCGCGGCGGAGTGGAGCGACACCCTCCAATGGCGGTCGCGGCCTACGGTGTCGTCGGTGTCGCTGATCTTCTCGATGCCCGAAGGCACCGACCCCGATAAAGTTCTGGGAGCCGTCCGCGCGCTGGCCCATGCCGAGCTGAGCGACAATCATGATTATGTCCTGGCGCTCCACACTGACACGCCGCGCCCGCATGTGCATCTGACGGTGCAGGCCGAGGGGCTGGATCGCAAAAGGTTCAATCCCCGACCGGTTCAGCTCAATCGTTTCCGGGAACGCTTTGCCCGTGAACTGCGTGCGCGGGGCGTTGCCGCCGAAGCAACGCCAAGACGGGCGCGCGGTCAGGGGATTGCCGGATCGAGCATGGCGCTAGTCAAATTGCGTGGGCGGCTGCGAACCGAAGGGAGCCGCCAGATCACCCAATCCGACCGCCGCACCAACGAGCAGGCCATCGCCGTCGCGCAGGGGCAGGATCAATTACCACCGTTCATCGCTGCCGGCACAGTGCGCTGGCAGGAGATACGCCGTGCTTATCAGCAGACCGCCGATTCGCTGGACGCCACCGGGCAAACGGACGACCGTGAGCTTGCCAAGGATGTTCGGACGTTCCTCGACAAGCATCAGGGTATGAATGCCACGCCCGAGGTGTTCGCCGCGCATCATGCAAAGCGTCTGGATCGCTCAGTGTCGCCAATGGACGCCAAACCGCCCGACCACATGCTGCCGGATAAAGGAAGAGGCCGGTAGTCCGTGTCGGTATATCCTTGCAAATCGAAAGCAATGGTTTTGATTTGCAAGGATGCTTAGCCGCGCCCGGCGATCAATTCGCGGTCTATCTGGACCGCCCGTCACGTTGCAACACTTGCTCCTGCGTGATCTCGCGCACCCGCTGGGCTTGGCTGTTCCGAACCTGAATGACGGCGATCCTGTCACCCTTGGCGATGCGGATCGCAACCTCCTGACGTCTGGCTTCGACCTCCTTTGACGCCTTGGCCTGATCGTCCGGGTATTTCGCGCGGGCAATCGAAATGGTCTGGGCAACCAGACTTTGTGCGCGGCGCAGGTCCGGGTCACGGGCATTCTCGGCGTGGGACTGGCGCAGGAACCGATCCGACAGGGCTTTGAGATTGCTCAGCTCGTTTTCGGACGGCAGCGACTTTGTGCCAGCCTTCTTGCCCTCGCGGCGTTTTTCCCGTTCGGTTAGCCTTGTCCGAAGACGGTCGGCTTCGGCCTGGACAACCTTGGTTGGGCTGTAATTCTCGACCGCCAGCCCTTGCGCGGCGGCGGCGAGATAGGCCGCCTTCTTGAACCTGTCACCGCCGCCCACCTTGATCGACGTCCAGCCATTCGCCTTGGCAATCCGGATGATGTCGGGAAGGGCGTCGATGTTGCTGGTCTTGAGCCGGTCGCCTGCAATCCGCACGATCGGGGTCTTGTCGTCGGAGGTGCGATAGAGCTTGTTGCCGACGCGCAGAAATTTGCCGGTCAGGTCGTCGGTGATTGTGGGCGGCTCGGATTTGCGCTTCGGCTTTTCCGGGGCAGTCTTCGCCGTGACCGGCTTGGGCCTGGCCTGGTTCGACTCATTCGACCGGCTGCGCCCCGAAGGCACGCTTCCTTCAAGTTCATCAGCCATTTTCATCGCCTTCCTCTATGATGATGCTTGCGTTGCCGTGACGATCCAAAGTCAGGAGATCGGCACAGAAACTCGGATAGTCTTCGGTGCGGATGTCATCCTGCGTCAGCGGATGTGCTGGATTCCCCTCTGCCTCTTCGTCGGTCATGTCGCGGAATGGCGTGGGAGCTATCGTGGCGCGGATTGGCCTTTCGCGGGGCGGAATGATGGGTGGCGGAAATGTCCGCTTCTTGAAAAAGCGGCTCTTGTAATAGAAAATCTTGGTGCCGAGGATCGGCGGGATGCCGCCGCGCAGCAGTAGCAGTCTGTCCGTCGGGTATTGCATCAGCTCCTGGGGCAGCAGCAGGGCGCGGCGCTGTTCGGAAATGGATTTCGAGCGGTTGGCAAGCAGGCCGTGGATCGTGAGCGATCGGGTGATACTCTCGTGCCCGACATAGCCGATGCGATCCGACAACTCGTTCGCGACGCGCAGTTCCTTGGGAGTGAAGGCCACTTCAACCCCGCAGTTGGCGACGATTTCATCGGCCAGATGCTCGCCGTAAACCCCGCGCAATTGCGAGCGGGACTGGATGACGGGGAGCAGGCGAATGCCGTAGCCCGCCACATAGGAAAAGGCGCTGGCGATGACCGAGGCGCGGCCGAGGCGGGCAAATTCGTCGAGGATGACCAGCACGGGAACCGGCGTAGTGTCATCGGGCAGTTCCCGGACATTCAGATCAATCAGTTGCTGGAACAGCAAATTGTAGAGTGGGGCGATGCGGTCGAGTTCATCGGGTGATACGCCGAGGTAGATCGAGATATGGCGCTTACGCAGATCGCGCAGGTCGAAATCGCTCGCGGACGTTGCTGCATCGACCAGCGGATTGAGCCACAGGCCAAGGACGTTGGTGATGGTTTTCTTGATGTCGGCAAAACTGTTGTCAGAACCACCGGCAAAATCGGCCAGCGCCGTTCGGCATCCCGTGGAAAGGTTGAGTTTGGGATTGGCCAGTTCCTTTTTGAAGAAGCTGCGGGCATCGCCTTCGGTCAAATGGCGATAGATTGCGCCCATCGTCAGCGGTTCTTCGCTGGTTTCAGCTAGCCATGCCCCGACACCGGCGAAGCCGGTGCGCGCGCCGTTTGCCCAAAAGGCTTCGCCGCGTTCGGGCGTGGTGAACAGCATCGTCGCGATCTTTTGCAGCTCGATGATCACATCGTCGGGATCGGTGCGGTCGATATAGGCGAGCGGGTTATAGCGCGCGGTGCGGCCCTGCCGGTCGGTCGGATTGAACAGGAAAACCTGCTGCCCGTAGTGCGCCCGGAACCCCGCGCTCGCGTCGTAATTTTCGCGTTTGACGTCGAGAACCACCACCGAGCCTTGCCATGTCAGCAGATTGGGAATGACGATGCCGGTGCCTTTGCCCGAACGGGTCGGCGCTTCGACAAGGACATGCTCGCTCCCGCCAAAAGTCAGGAAGCGCCCGCGCTTGCGTCCGACGACGATGCCTGAGGCCGAGCGGAAACCATGTCGCTTTAGTTCACGCTCATTGGCAAAACGAGCGGCCCCGTGGAGTGGAGCACTGCGCGACCAAACGGCATAGACCAGCCCGGCAAGCAGCGTGACGCCGCCCACCAGACCGCCTGCCATAGCCTTCACGACGTGGGGGTCGCCGCGATAATACCAGACAAATTGCGGCATCTTGAGCGGGTCATAAGCAGCCACGGGAAGGCCCAGAATTACCCAACCAATCATGCTGGCAATGGCGAGCGCGATCAAAGCCCCGAGCGGGATGGCGATCAAATATCGTGCCGCCCCGCCGTCAGGCGAGGTGCCTGCTTTCTGGGTCATAATAGATCTCCGTCACCCGAAAGTCGCCATCGGTTTTCTTGGTCTGGACAACGACATCGACGAGCATTTTGAGCAGCGCGCGAATATCGCCGCGTGCCAGATCGGAGCCGCCTTCGCTTTCCTTGACCAACAGCGTAAGTTGCTCGAACGCGAGTTCGGCGGAATCCGCATGGATGGTGGTGATCGAGCCGGGATGACCCGAGTTCACGTTGCGCAGGTAGAAGAACGCCGTCCCGTCGCGCAGCTCCTGGAGCAGGATGCGGTCAGGCCGCATTCTGAGCGCGCTTTCGAGCAAATGCTTGGCGGTGACATTCGCGGTGCCCTGACCATCCTTGGCATAAAGCATGTGGACGACATTCTTGTGCGGGACGATCAGTTCGCGGGTGTCCTCGATCGTCAGCAGCCGTTCCTCTGGTGGAATGAGCTGGATCAGTCCTTTGGACAGCGTGGTCTTGCCCGAGCCGGTCGCCCCCGAGATCAGGATGTTGAGCCTAGCCTTCACCGCGCGGTCGAAAAATTCGACATGACGGCCTGCTTTGAGCAGCGCGAGCAGGTCGAGTTCCTGGGCCGACACCCGTTTTTCGGCGATGCGCGTGTCCCTGAACAGCCCCGCTGCCTCGAAATCCGTCAGCGTCATCGTCACGGTCGATGGCTTGCGCACGGTGATCGACACCGTTTCATCGGGAACCACGGGCGGGACGATGATTTGCACCCGTTCGCCGGTCGGGAAGATTGTCGAGACAATCGGATTTTCGCGGGTGACGTCCTGCGATGTAAACGCGGCTGCCGCCGTGGCCAGTGCCATCAGACTCTTGAAATCAAGGCTGGGTTCGCTTTCCCACGTCCAGCCACCACGGCGTTCAATGCCGATTTCGCCGGGACGGTTGATGACAAGTTCGGTAACGCGCTCGTCATCGAGAAATTTGCGAAGCGGAGCCGTCACGCTGTCGAGGACAGCCGTGTTTTTGCCCGGCGCCGCCATTACTTGAGTGCGAGGCCGTAAACGGTCGAGAAATCGAAATCCTGGGCGACGGTAATGCCGACATCTTCACCCTGATTTTTGCGCAGCACGGGTTTGATCTGGCCATTCTGCTGCAAGATCGTAGAGGCCGCGTCGGATGGAACGCGGGTGGTATTGGAGGCGCTGTTGCCGACGGCTTCTGCACCCACGGTTGCCGCGTCTTCGACAAGGCTGAAGAGCAGGGCGGTGCCGAAACGCTGCCAGAAGAAATTGTTCACGCGGCCATCCATCCCGCCGCGACCGAGAGCATCGGTCGCTGGCGAGGCGACATCGATCGCGATCCCGCGAGGGGTGACGGCGCGGGTCCACAGGACAAAGAGGCGGTATTGGCCGCGATCAAGACCGCCCTGGTATTCACCAACGATCTTCGTGCCTTTTTCCATCAGCACGACACGGCCATTGTCGGAATAGATGTTGCGCGGGACGATGCAGCTTACATAGCCGGGCTGACTTGAATCCATCGCGGATTGCAGGACGCACGGGATGAAGCTGCCTGCCGTGATGAGGAAATTGCGGTCGGGTAGCGTCCGGGCTTGCGCCTGTCCGATTGCCGATGCCTGGCGCAACGTGTCGAGATTGGTGGCCGGAGGCGAGGCCCGGGGGCCGGCGATCGCCGCGCCGCTATTGTCGCTATAGCGAACGCCTGCACTGCCACTGTCGCGCTCCCCGCCATAGGCAATCAGCGAAGACCGCCTTGCGGCTTCGCGCAACACTTCGGCTTGCGATGGCTGCCGGGCTTGCTGCGCGGCAGGCGGCGGAATCTGTGATGGCGCAGGTTGCGGGCCGATCGCGGGAACAATTGCAATCGGCGCGTTAGGATCGGTCGCAGCCCCCGCCAGCGTCGGTGCGATGACCGTTGCCGGGTCATACTGCGCCGGTTCGAGCGCCGGTCTGGGTTTGACCGGGGGAAGGGTCGAATTTCCAGTCAGCCCGGTTCCCAGTGCCAGCACGGTAAACATGATGGCGCCTGCGGCAGCGGCAAAGCCGATCATCTTTTTCGGGTCCATCGCCGTTCCCGGTATCGACGGCATCTTGCTCGCGCGTTCGGTAGCCGGGGCGCGGTCGATGTCCTCGGGATCAGGCGTTTGATCGACCGTAGCGCGCTCGCCCATTGGAATGTCGGCCATCATCTTCTCTCCCCATCCCCCTGAATTGGCGTGCGTTCGACGATGCTCGATGCTGTGCCCGTCTTCGGGTCGCGCCCGTAGAAATCGGGGGCTTCATTGAACACGCACAGCACTTCCCTGCCGCGCCGGAGGCGAAGCTGGGCAAACACACCGTGGATCACGACAAATTCGTCGCGGACATCGAAGGGGACGATGCTTTCGCTTCCGTCCGGGTTGACCGCAAAGAATGCCGGAAGTTCGCGCTGGTTCGGAAAGCGCAGCGCGGTGAACTGGCCGTTGTCGGTAATCTCGCTAGGCTGGATCGCCGACGAACCCTGGACCGAGTAGCTCAGGTTTCGCTTGCCTTCGAGCACGGCGAGATCGAGCGCCGAGCGGATCGCGCCCGCTTGCAGCGCAACCGCCCGGGTGTAAGCGGCCTGCGTTGCCGCTGCCTGCGCCGCCGCAGCTTCTTCGCGCGGATAGCGGAACACGACCTTGAAGAAGGTATCCGCAGACCGCGCGCCGATGGCGCCGCGCCGGGCCGATAACTCGAATGTATAGGTGCGATTACCGGTGCTGGACCGTGTGATGACGATCAGATTGGTCGATCCAGCCAATTCACGCGGCTTGATGAACAGCGAGTTGTCGGCCGGGGCGACTTCCCATGAAACGGTGTCGCCAAGCGCGACATGCTCAACGCGCTCGCCGGGCGAAAACACGATCTGGGTGGCGGAGCGGAAAACGCCGACGATACGGAAAACCTGGGTGTCGCTGTAAATGACTTCGCGGATGCGATTGTCCTGTGCGGTCGGTCGCGGGGTTTCGCTCGCCATTGCAGGTGGGCTGGTGAGCAGCAGTGCTATTGCCGTCAGGGAGCTCAAACGTTTCATTGCGTCACCTCCAGGTCGGCGCGGTAGGTCTGCACTTCCAGCCCGAGAGGGTTCTTGAACCGCTGCTGTTCGGTGGTTGGCGTGTCGGTCGTGTCGTAAGTCACGGTCGCAATGGCGGGGGTGTCCGTGACAGTCGCCCCGCGCTGAAGCGTCTTGGTGAAGCGGACCTGTGCGACTTTCGCGGAAACGAAGGTGACGGATTTGACCGCGACGAACACCGTATCGAGGTCGGTGAAGGTCGATTGCGGGGATTTGGGATTGTCCTTGCTGTAGAAGGCCGTCCACCGCGCCTGTTCGTCGCGAGATGACATCGCCAACACGCCCTCGAAGAACTCTTGGCGCGCCTGCGGTATCCAGCCTTCGCGGTTGCGGACGTAATCGGCGAGGAAATATTTGGCGACGGCTTCGTTATAGGTGATTTGCTTATCGCCCGACATCGGGGAAGTAATCTCACTCGCGCCGGTCGCTTTATCGACGGTGATGACATAGGGCGCGACGGTCTTGAGCGGGGTCAGCATCGCCACCGCTGCAACCCCGGTAATCGCAAGGCAGCTCGCGACACCCGCGACCATCCAGGCCAACCGCTTCGAGCGGTTGGCCGCGATCAGCCGGTCGTGATCCCAGCTTGCGGCTTCCGCAAAATAGGCTTTGAGATCGTCTCTGTCGGTGACGCCGCTGGCCATGACGCTCAGCAGCTCTGGTTGGAAATTTGCGGTGACAGGCTGCTGATTGGCGGCACTTGGCGTTCAGGCTTGCCATTTGGCCCTTCGGGCTTTGGTGCGGCCGGGTTTTTCTCGGGGAAGACCTCGACGCCCCTGCGTTCCCGTTCCTGACTTTGCGCCGGGTCCGCTGGCGTTACTGTTCCGCCGAGCGGATCGACACTTGGCAGGATCGAGCCATAGGGATTGGCCGGACGGCGCTGCTTGCCGTCGCATTTGGCCAGCTTTGGCGATTTTGGCGCTGCGATGACAGCATCGACCGGCACAATCAGTGCCAGTGTCACCACGATACTCAGAAGACGCTTACCCATCACCTACTCCCTTTATTGTGTCCCGCGGCTGACCGAGCCTGACGTCCGCATCCGGGCTATGCCGCGCGCAAAACCGCGCTCGATGGCGCGGCTGGTTGCCTGTGTGGCACTCGCGCTGCGTCCGGCGACAAAGCCGCCCGCCGCTGCGATCGCCGATGCAAATTGGTTGGCCAGCGCCGGCCCGCCCCCGCCAAGCGAGGCGGCCAGCATCGGAATTTGCAGGAAGAAAAAGAAGCCGAGCGCGTAGAAGGCCAGCGCCTTGATCGCGGCCATGCCAATCTCGTCATTCTCGGAAATCGTGGCGATGATCGCGTCGCCGGTCTGCGTCAGGAACAGAGTCAGCACGAGCGCAAACACGATCAGCATCAGGTAGTTGATGCAGGCCCCCAGCCAGGCGAAGAAATAGCCGCGTGTGGATTCGAACAGCAGCCCGGCCACGAACAGTGGCCCGACGACCGATAACAGGGCGAGCGCAAACAATCCGAACGCGCTGATCACAAAGCCGATGGCGGCACAGAGCAGCGTGGCGACGATCACCATCACTACAAGGAAACCGGCAAAGACCGCATAGCCGATGTCGGGAAGTGTGCCCTGGGTATCCTGATAATCGGACGCGATTTTGCGCATCGTGTTGGCGGTCTCGAAGCCCGTTCCGGCGAGCTTGTCATAATATCCGCCGAGACCTCCGACGTCCGAGCCGCCAAGCGCGCTGGCGAACTGGCCGGGGAGGCCGCCGAGCGCAAACATGCCGATTTGGCTTCCGTAGAGCGAGGTCACGGCAAAATAGAGAAAAGCGAGCTGGCAACCGCGATAGGCATATTCGCGGAATGGATATTGGACCGCGCCGCGCATGATCGCGTAACCGAGCAGCGAGATGTAGATGACGATCCCGATGCGCAATGCCGGCGAGACGATGCCGATCACAGTCGCATACTTCCCGACGATGCCCGCCAGCGCATTGTTGAGCGCCTCGAACATCGTGGTAAAAACATGATCGCTGAAATCCATGCGCTTTCTTCAATCCCTGGACGTGATAGCAATTTGCGATTTGGCGAATGCCGCTGCGCGGCAGTTGGTCGTGACCACGGCAGGTTGCGTGTCCGAAGAGGCGTTTGAACCCGCCCATTCGCGGCAAATCTTCTGCATCGGCTCGATTTCGCCCGGATTGGCGACATAATATCGCCATGTCCGGGCCGGCATGTCGGTCTGGGGTGTGGGCCTGCCACACCCCGCCAGCAGCAGTGCCGTGCAGAAGATCGCCGACCGCAACTCATTGTCCCCGGTAATAGCGGCTCGCTTCATCGAGCTTTTGGGCGAGGGCGGCTTGGCCTGCGGCGGCGCGCTGGCGTTCCTGCGCCTGCTGCTGCAAGGCGATTGCGGCCAGACGAAGCTGGTCGTTCTGCATTGCGGCGGATTCAAGTTGCAGTCGCGCAGTCAGATCAGCCACTTCCTTCGCGGTTGCCGCGCTGGCCAAGCGGCTGCGCAATTGGTCGAGCCCTTCCGTCCGCGACGTAACGGCGGCACCCATGTTTTCCGCGAGACCGGCATTGATACCGATATTGCGGGCGTTGAGATCATAGGCTGCGCGGGATTGTTCCGAACCTGAAAGGCCCAACTGCTTGAGCAGATCGCGATAGACCGCATCGGCCTTGGCGCGGCCCGCGCCGACGACATCGAGATTGCCGGTGCCGAAGCCGTCGAGCGAGCCGCCCGATATGTCGAGATCGCGCAAGGCATCGGATTTGAGCTGCTGCGCCAGCGCCGGAATGTCGGTGAGCTTGTTCAGATCCTGATAGAGTTTCTGCGCTTCGGCGATTTGCTGTTTGCTCTGCGCCACGACCTGGATCGCCTGCCTGACCGCATTGATTTGCTGGATCAGATTGGCGCTGTCGTGAACTGCGATTCCCTGCGCGAATGCAGGCACCGGGGCCGCGAACAGCAATGTTGCACAGAGTGCCTTGGTCAAATTCTTCATCGACTTACCTTTCTTTCAGTTCAGCTAGGACGCCTCCGACGGTGGAAGAGGGGGAGCCAGATGGCGGGATCGCTTCCCACCTCGGCTATAATCTCGTCGGCAACGGCAGTCGTTTCCGCGCGGCCCGACAGCACCGCCAGCTCGTCATCGAGTCCGGCAAGATCGAGTTCGACCACCACGCTGTCATGGCCCTGCTTGACCAGAAATTTGTGGCTCTCCGGCGCAAGCTCCTCGCGCACCAGCTTGAATTCGGCTTCGGACAGCGCGAAGCCTTCGACATAATCGCGCCGCGCGCCGAATGGATTCGGCAGCATGATTTTGGTGGCGACCTGTTCCAGAATCGAATGGCTGATGTCGCTCTTGAGTGCATCGGCAGGCGATTGCGTGGCGAACACCAGCACCGCGTTTCTCTTGCGGTAGGTTTTGAGGCCGTCCTGGGCGAAGCGGCGGAACGCCTCGTCGCCGAGCGCCTTCCAGAATTCGTCGATGCAGATCACCATACGCTCGCCGGTCAAAAGCTGATCGATCCGGTGAAACAGATACAACATGACCGGGGTGCGAATGTCGGCATTGTCGAGAAAGTCGGTCATGTCGAAGCCGATGAACCGGGCATCGAGCGTCATGCTGTCATAGGGGTTGTCGAACACCCAGCCGAGCGATCCTTCGGACGTCCATTTTTCGAGCCGCGCGCCCACACCGCTGGCGTCCTTCATCCCAAGCATCGAGCGGAGTGCGCTGAGCGAACGATCGGCAACGTCGAGCTTCATCACGGCGCTGATGCCGTCCTCGATCAGCCGCTCTTCCTGGACCGAAATCGGCTTGCCATCGGCACGCACGAGCTGGCGGATGAACAGCGACAGGAATGTCTTGTCCTCAGCGCGATTGGCGAGCGCCTTGAGCGGGGAGAAGCCGGTCGGAACGCCATTGTGAAGGGCGAGATAGGTGCCGCCACTTGCCTGAACAAAGATTTGCGCGCCGCGATCCTTGTCGATAAAAATCTGCCGCGCGCCGGTCTTCTCGGTCTGCGCCATCAGGAAGTTGAGCAGCACGGTCTTGCCGCCGCCCGATGGTCCGATGATGAGCGTATGGCCCAGGTCGCCCTTGTGGAAATTGAAGAAATAGGGGCTGCGAGCGTTGGTCTTCAGCAAGGCGATGGCATCACCCCAATGATTGCCGCTGGCACTTCCTGCCGGGAAGGTATGGAAGGGGGAGAAGGCCGCGAAGTTGAGCGAAGTGATCGGCGCGGGCCGGGCGCGCCATGCAAAATTGCCGACGAGCTGCGACCAGTAGGCCGCTTCAAGCGCCGCACCTTCGCGGGCCGCCACCATGCCGGTGTCGGCGAGCGCCGCGCGCGCGACCGACATATGGTCGCGCAGGGCTTTCATCGAATTGGCATAGACCGCGAGCGTGAAGTGATGATCGCCCAGCACGAAGCGGTTCGACATCAGGTCGTCGCTCGCGTCGATCAGCGCATCGGCCTGGCTCACGGCGCGGTCGCCGGCATTTTCCATCTGCGTCATCCGCAGCCGGAATTTCTCGGTTGCCGCCGCCCGCCCGAGGAATGTGAAACTCTGCGTCAGCACGAACCCGAAATCGACCGACAGCAGCGCCTCGAACTGGCGCGGCGTGGTTTGGGCGGGATATTCGCGAATACCGAAGATTCCGCCGAAGGCCGAAGCATCGGCATCGCGCACCTCGATAGTTTCCGCGCCGAAGATGGTGCGCGAGCGATAGAGCGCACCGCCGAGTTGGCCGCGCACAACAGGAACGCGGCGGTGTCGGCCCGTCATCACCATGTCGGCCACTTCCATCGTTTCGGAGAACATCAGCCCGCGATGTTCGTAGATGGTGCAGCGACGCGGCTCGCAGCGCGCCATCAGTTTCTCGAAATCGCGCGCCTTGTCATCAAGCAGCTCGACCAGCGCCGCGTCGATGACCGGGCCTTGCTGGACATCCTTGGAAACGCGGCGCTTGAACAGCTGGATGATCTTGTCGCCGCCTGTGGCACCGGGGCGGATAACCAGGGTTACGAAGAAGCGGTTGATGAACATCCGTTCGCGGCCCAGCCGTCCGAAATAGGCGCGGTCGAGATCGGCGGCGAAACCCGATTTGAAGGTGCCTCCGGGATATTGATCGACCCGCATTCTGATCAGATGCGTCCAGATCGACAGCCGTTCATCGTGCAGGTTGCGCAGCAGGCCGTTGAGCTTGGTGTGCCAGTCGTTGAGGTCGCGGACATCGGCAGTCTCGAAGGCACGGCCTTGCAACTCGAAGGTCAGCATGATGTCGCCGGAATCCAGCGCCACCATGTCTTCGTTCAAATGCCGTGCGTAAGGCAGGAATTTGGCCGGGTCGGCCTCGCGCTGCGCGACCTTGAGCGGAACCGCATTTGCCGGGGCGAGAAGCCTAGCCATGACGGCCAAAGCCTTTGCGGCGTAGCCCCGACAGCGGGAGCGGCGAATAGCTGCTGCCACCCCAGAACGCCCGGTTGCGGTTGCCGAGCTTCGTCCGACCCCACAGAAACAGCAAACGGAATGCGTTGACATCGTGGCGGACGATCAGCCGCGAGATCGAGTAGCCGAAGGCGACGACGAGCGCGGCATAAACCGGGCTGTTGCTCCATATCAGCACCGATGCGCTGGAGATCAGCAGCAACACCGCAGCCTCAATCGGAATCCCCGCCCATAGCGCCGGGCGTGTCACCGCGAGGAACAAGGTGTTCTTGGTCGGAATTTCGGTGTCGTCGATCATCGCGCTATCCGGCGATCGCGCCGACAATCGCGTCAGCCGAAAAGACAATGGCGATCCCGATGATGACCGTGACCAGCACCGCAGTCGAAGCGCGGCCGGTAAACCAGAGCAGGCCTGTCACGATTACCGCGATTACCGCGAGTGTTCGCAGGAGCGTCGAAGAGAGCAAGCCGCGCACTTTGCTGGCGAAACTTTCCAGATTCTGCGCGTAGGCAGGATCGGAGTTCGCGACCGAAATGATCGTCGCCGCAGCCAATGCCGCGCCCCACAATATCGCGCTTTGGCGCGATTTCGGCATGGTATTGAAACTGGCGGTCAGCTTTGCCCGCCAGTTCCTGATACCGCGTCCGATACGCACGATGACATTCATATGCTGCTCCTCTCGATTTCGGCGAGCATTTGGGTCTCGCGGTCGTAAGCGGCGCGCTCAAACACGTTCCACTTTGGTGGTGGTGCCGGGCGGGGCTGTGCCGCTGGTGTCTGGATTGCTGTGTTTTCGGAGGTCAGAAGCTCGCGCAGGTCGCTGGTCGCTGGTGGAGCAACGGGCGGCAGGGTTTCGAGGTATGGCACGCCCGTGTCAGCGACGCCTGCGTTCCCGACAACCTTGGTGACGTAGCCATTGCTAAATCCGCGCGTCTGGCTTCCCGTGTTATACATCGAGAGTGCGACCCGAAGGGCGGTTTGCGGATCACGACCGGCTTTCACCGCATTGTAGTTTGTGGTGAGGACACGGGCCAAGGCCGCGACATTGGTGCAGGGGTCGAATACGGTTTGCCAGGTCAGGCCAAGCCAGCGCATGTTGCGCGAGTTAATTGGGCCGAGCCCCAAATCGACCGTGTAGCCTGCTGCCACATAGCGCCGCGCTGTGGCGACGGCATCGGCGGCTTTGTTTTGGGGGGCGGGTTGCCGCCCGCCGTTGACGTTGAGAGCGAATTGCTCGCCGCTGCTCTCGGTTTGGATGATGGCCAGCACCGTTTGGGGCGCTACGCCGGGTGCGCACTGCGAAGCCAAGGCAAGTAGGGCAGCCGCAGAATAGGCCATCAAAGGCTATTCCTGACCAGTCTGGCAACTGTTCTTGGCCCGGCCTTGCCCTTCATCGTTCATCTCTCCTGAATTGTCGTTTTCAGGAGCGAATACCCTGTTCGACTATCAAGCTATTGATAGCTAATGGACAAATGCTTCAGCTATGGATTCAGAAAGGCGTTAGGGGCGTTTCGACCTGCCAATCGAAACCGCTAACGGACTTTGACCTTCAATCTTGATCCTGCGGAATGGGTTCATCGCGTCGCCGGGTGAGTTCGCCAACAGCCGATTCTTGACGCAAGGTCACACAAGTAAGGCGAAATCGAACATTTGCCTTCGCAATCTCAAAGCCCCGCTGGCGTCATCCAGCTAGGGGCAAAATATGAACCGAAGCCGTTATGTCATCCGGCAACTCGATAAGATTGATCGAGCGATAATCGTGGCGTTGACCGAAGATGGCCGCATGACCATCCGCGAACTTGCCATCCTGATTGACATGTCCAGTCCCAGTGTAAGCGAGCGCATTCTCAAGTTGAAAGATGCGGGCGCGATCCTGGGCTATGCGGTATTGATCGATCCCAAGGTTTTCGGACTCGGCACTTCGGCTTATGTGCGATTGAACGCGATGCCCGGCCAAGTGAAGAAGTTGGAGGCGCTACTCGCCGATTCACCCGAAGTCGTCGAGGCAGATCGAGTCACAGGTCAAGATTGCTTCATTGCAAAAGTCGTGGTCAATGATGAGCACGAATTACAAAGTGTGGTTGATCGCTTCGTCCCATTCGCATCGACCGACACTGCCATCATCCAATCCTCACCAGTCGCCCGACGCCTGCCGAAATTGTAGGTGCCTTGCCTTGAAATGTCGCGTTGAAACCATCCGCGCCGCGCCGATAGCGCGAAGCCAGATTGCGCGGTCGTTCCGCAGAGGCGGAAAAATGCACGGCGCGGATTTGGTGGAAATTGCGGGCCTTCGCAAAGCTGTTGGGCGCTTATGGCTCCAGCCCAATGGCAGTCACTGTGCCCGCCTTGCCGTCCCAGTCGATCTCGAACGTCACCCTGTCGCCGACCTTCACGTCCTTCAGCACGTCCGGCTTGGCCGCAAATCCCATCTTCATCGCTGGCCATTGCAGTTCGGGGATTTCGCTGTGATCGAGCGTGACCGTGCCCTTGGCCGGATCGATGGCCGTCACAGTTCCGATGCCTTTGCCATGCTTGGCCTCGGCTGGCATCGCCATGCCTTCCATTGCATCGGCAGATGCTTCCGCCTTGGGTGTTTCAGCTTTCTTGTCACAGCCCGCCAGAACCATCGGCAAAACAACGGCCGCAGCCATTAAAACCAGCTTCTTCATTTCACGTCTCCTTGATGTTGAGCTTGGGGGTGTTGAATTTGGGTGCGCCGCCGCATCAGCAGATAGGCGGCAGGGATGATGAGCATCGAGAGCAGGGGCGCTGTCAGCATCCCACCGATCATGGGTGCGGCAATCCGGCTCATCACTTCGGAACCGGTGCCGCTGCCGATCAGAATCGGGAACAGACCGGCGAGGATCACCGCCACTGTCATCGCCTTGGGTCGCACGCGGAGCAGTGCGCCTTCGCGGACCGCAGCCTTGACATCTTCGGGCGTGTGTTCGGCCAGCGCTTGCTTGAGATAGATCAGCATCACCACGCCAAACTCAGCGGCAACCCCGGCCAGCGCAATGAACCCGACGCCGGTTGCGACCGACTGGTTGTAGCCCAGTAGATAAAGCAGCCAGACCCCGCCGGTCAGCGCGAAGGGCAATGTCGCCATGATCAGCGCGGCCTCGTCCCAGCGGCGGAAGGTCGCATAGAGCAGCGCGAAAATGATCAGCAGCGTTGCTGGCACCACGATTTTCAGGCGCTGCGTCGCGCGTTCGAGGAACTCGAACTGGCCGGTATAGGCCACGCTGATTCCGGGCGGCAGCTTGACCTTTTCAGTGACGGCGCGTTGCAGATCGCCGACGATTTCGGTGAGCGCACGGCCTCGTCCATCAACATAGACCCATGTGGCGGGGCGGCCATTCTCGCTGCGCAGCATCGGCGGGCCGTTGGCGATGCGGACATCGGCAATCGTCCCCAGAGTGATTTGCGCTCGGGCGGGCGTCAGCACGGGCAGGTTGATGAGTTCGTCGAGACTGTCGCGGATTTCACGCGGGTAGCGCACATTGATCGGATAGCGCGCCAGTCCTTCGACCGTCTGGCCGACGACTTCGCCGCCAATCGCGCCCGAAACTATGGCCTGCACATCGGTGACGTTCATGCCGTAACGCGCGGCAGCGGCGCGGTTGATTTCGACGTCGATATAGCGCCCGCCGGTCAGCCGTTCGGCCAAGGCAGAGCTGATCCCCGGCACGGTCTTTGCCACACCTTCGATCTCGCGGGCCACGCGGTCGATCTCATCGAGGTTCGAGCCCGAGACCTTCACCCCGATCGGGCTTTTGATTCCCGTCGCCAGCATATCGATCCGGTTGCGGATCGGCGGAATCCAGAAATTGGCGAGGCCGGGGACTCTGACCGTGTTGTCGAGTTCATCGATCAGCTTTTCCTGCGTCATGCCTGCGCGCCATTCGCTCTTGGGCTTGAAGCGGATTGTGGTCTCGAACATTTCGAGCGGCGCGGGATCGGTTGCGGTATCGGCGCGGCCAGCCTTACCGAACACGCTTTCGACCTCTGGCACGGTCTTGATTAGCCGGTCGGTTTGCTGGAGGAGCATCGACGCTTTCGCCGTCGAAATTCCCGGCAGCGCCGAGGGCATGTAGAGCAAGTCGCCTTCATTCATCTGCGGCATGAACTCGCCGCCGGTCTGGCTGATCGGCCATAGGCTCGAAGCGAAGACCAGGCCGGCAATGAGCAGCGCCAGCTTGGGCTTGGCCAGCACCCAATCGAGCGCGGGACGGTAGATGCGGGTGAGGTAGCGGTTGATGGGGTTCGCATCTTCGGCGGGAATCCTGCCCCGGATCAGCCAGCCCATCAGCACCGGCACCAAGGTGATCGAGAGCAGGGCGGCGGCTGCCATCGCATAGGTCTTGGTGAAGGCAAGCGGCGCGAACAGCCGCCCTTCCTGGCCTTGCAGCGAGAAGATCGGGATGAACGAAAAGGTGATGATGAGCAGGCTGAGGAACAGCGCCGGGCCGACCTCTGCGGCAGCATCGGTGATGACACGCCAGCGTTCGGCGCCTTTCAGCTCCTTGTCGGGGTTGTCATGCGCCCAGCGTTCGAGATGTTTGTGCGCATTCTCGATCATCACCACCGCCGCATCGACCATCGCGCCAATGGCGATGGCGATGCCGCCGAGTGACAGGATATTGGCGTTCAGCCCTTGAACGCGCATTACGATGAAGGCGATCAGGATGCCGAGCGGCAATGTCAGGATCGCCACCAGCGCCGAGCGCGCGTGCCAGAGGAACAGGCCGCAGACGAGCGCGACAATCGCAAATTCTTCGAGCAGCTTGGAGGTGAGGTTTTCGACCGCGCGGTCGATCAGGCCTGAGCGGTCATAGGTCGTGACAATCTCGACGCCCTTGGGCAGACCTGCTTTCAGTTCGGCCAGCTTTTCGCGGACGCCTTCGATCACCTCGCGGGCATTCTTGCCCTGGCGCATGACGATGACGCCGCCGGCCACTTCGCCCTCGCCATTGAGTTCGGCAATCCCGCGCCGCATATCCGGGCCGAGCTGCACCGTCGCAACGTCGCCGATGGTGACGGGAACACCGCCCGCTGCGCTGCGCACCGGAACGGCACGGAAATCGTCGAGCGTTTTCAGATAACCGGTGGCGCGCACGACATATTCGGCTTCTGCCATTTCGACGACCGCGCCGCCGGTTTCCTGATTGGCGCGCTTGAGGGCGTCGCTGACATCTGTTGCGGTCACGCCATAAGATGCAAGCCTCTGCGGATCGACCACGACCTGATACTGCTTCACCATCCCGCCGATGCTGGCGACTTCGGCCACGCCGGGGACGGCCTTCAGCTCATAGCGCAGGAACCAGTCCTGGATGCTGCGCAGCTGGGCGAGATCATGCTGGCCGGTCTTGTCGACCAGCGCATATTCGTAAATCCAGCCCACGCCGGTTGCGTCTGGGCCAAGCGATGCGGTGGCACCCGGCGGCAAGCGGCCTTGCACCTGGCTGAGATACTCCAGCACCCGGCTTCGTGCCCAATAGAGGTCTGTGCCATCGTCGAACAGCACATAGACAAAACTGTCGCCCACGAACGAATAGCCGCGCACGACCCTCGCGCCGGGAACAGAGAGCATCGTCGTGGTCAGCGGGTATGTGACCTGGTTCTCGACAATCTGTGGCGCTTGGCCGGGATAGGTCGTGCGGATGATGACCTGCACGTCGGACAGGTCCGGCAACGCATCGACCGGCGTTGTGCGGGTTGCGCCGATGCCGATGAGGGTCAACACAAGCGCCGCGACGACGACCAGCCCGCGCGTCTTTACCGACCAGCGGATGATGGCTTCGATCATTGACCACCACCAAGCGCGCGAACGGCAATCCCTGTCAGGCTGGCTTCCGAATCGAGCAGGAATTGCCCCGATGTGACGACCTTTTCGCCAACTGCAAGACCTTCCAATATCTCGGTCTGCCCGCCGCCTTCGCGGCCTGCGCGAACCTCGGCAGGATGATAACGACCGTCGCCCGTTGCCAGCATGACGATTGTTCGCGTGCCAGTGCGGATGACTGCTTCGCTCGGCACAAGGAGCGTGGGCGCTGCACTGTCGCCAAGCGCGACCTGCGCAAACATGCCGGGGCGCAGTCGGCCGCTGCGATTGGCAAGCTCGATACGGACGGTAAGCGTGCGGCTGTCGGCCTGCGCGGTGGGGAGGATCGCGATGATCCGTCCGCCAAACGTCTCGCCCGGAAAGGCAGTGAGTGTCGCGGTGGCATTTTGTCCGATCCGCACCGATCCTGACTGGGCTTCGGGAACGGCGGCATTGAGCCAGACCGTGCCGATGCCGCTAACCTGGGCGAGCGTCTGGCCTGCGCCAAGGGTGACGCCTTGCCGCGCATCGAGCGTCTGGATGACGCCCGAGATCGGCGAGGTGATGGTGACCGTGCCGTTCGTCCGTCCGCTGCGCTCGACGCTGGAAATAAGCCCGTCGGACATGCCCATCAGGCGCAATCTCTGGCGCGCTGCTGCCGTCAGCTCGGGCCTGCCGAGCCGCTTGACGCTAAGGAACTCGGTCTGTGCGCCGCCCCATTCGGGAAGCAGCACATCGGCAATCGGCGCACCGGCGCGGATCACATCACCCGGAGCGCGAGCATAGACTCGGGCAACAAAGCCGCCCGAACGCGCCTGAACGATCGCCACATCGCGCTGGTTGAAGTCGATGGTGCCTGTGACGTTGAGCGTCGCCGCCAGACTTCCCAATTTCGCTGCAACCACGCGGATGCCAAGATTCTGCATTGCCGAAGGGTCAATGCTGACACCCGATGCCGAACCCGCCGCTCCGGCTGCTTCATCGGCATATTTCGGTTCAAGCTGCATATCCATGAACGGCGATTTTCCGGGCTTGTCGAATTTTTGCTGCGGAAACATCGGGTCGTAATAGTAGAGAACCTTGCGGCCATCGGCGCTTGCTGTGGGTGCTGTCGGAGCATCCCCGCGCTGCCCAAGCCAGTATCCGCCGCCACCCGCGATTAGAACCGCAGCCAGTAATCCCGCGCGCCAGCGTGCCGCAGTCGTCGCGTCCATGCTCATGGCCGCACCTCCCCATAAGTGAAATTGATCCGGATGGCGTCGCGCGCGACGTCTGCCTCGCGCGCCAGGGCATCGACCTCGGCCTCGGCCAAGGTCAGGCTCGAAAGCAGTGCGCTGCCGAGATCGAGCCTGCCTGCGGCATAGCTCGCCATGTCGAGTTCGGCGCGGCGTTTGGCGAGCGGGACGAGTGTTTGCCGTGCGTTCATCAGCCGCTGATGGTGCATGGCATGATCTGCGAGATCGCCGTCGAGTGCGGCCAGAACATCGCGTTCCCCGGCTTCACGCATGAGCCGCGCGCGGCTGGCTTCGCTCTCGCGCGCTGCGATCAACGGATCTTGCCGCTTTCTGGAAAAGAACGGCAGGTCGATGCTGACCGTAACCGAAACCATGTCACCAAAGGCCGGATCGCGGCGGCCATACGACGTGCCAACGCTCCAATCTGGCCGCTTGTCCGCGCGCGCGAGTTCGGTGTCGGCGTCGGCAACGCGCGCCTCGGCATCGAGGGCTTGCAGGCGAGGCAGTGCCGCCAATCCTGCCCGCAAGGCGGAGCCATCGATTTCGAGAACGGGCGGATCGCCGGAAACGTCGGCGTCAGGATCGCCCGTCAGGCGCGCCAGTCTCGCCTTCGCCTTGGCGACTTCGGCGGTCAGCTCGCTGCGACGGTCGTTGACGGCCGCGCGCAATTGGTCAGGTTCGAGCGCCTGGCTTGGCCGCGCCGCCCCCGACGCCAGCCGCGCTGAAACTGTCGCTTGCAAATCTCCGAGGCTTTCATCGAGCAATTGGAGCTGAGCAAGTCGCCGCTTCGCATAGTAGAGATCGACCCAGGCGAGCGCGGTTTCAAGCCGCACATTCTGCGTCTCGACGGCAAGACCCGCTTCGGCAACGCCGATTTCCGCCTGCGCCCGTCCGCGCTGCGCGCGGCGCTTGGCTGGATTGGGGAATGCCTGCTCGATCCCCACGCGCGCCATCGTCATGTCGTCGCGGTTGAAGGTGAAGGCAGGCGGTCCCGAGATAGGGAAATTGTCGATGCCGACCGACAAGGTTGGATCGGGAAGCTGTCCGGCGGCGATGGCCGACGAGCGCGAAGCCTCAACTCCAGCCGTGTTTGCCAGAATCGCCGGGGCGCTGCCCGCCGCGCGCTCCAGCGCGGTGTTGAAGGTCATTGGCTCCGCCCAGGCCAGCGAAGGCATGGCAGAGGCCAACAGAGCAGTGGAAATCAGGTATCGCATGGAATCGCCCCGTTTCAACGTCGGGGATGCCGGGTGACTGCCATCCAGTCGGCAAGGTGCGATAGCGCCCCACCGACCGGCATGGTCAGTTCAGGGCATCAGCCGTGAGAGGAGCTTCCGCCCTTGTGCGGCATTGCCATGCAATCCGCGGCCATCGCGGTGTCCCGCATCATCGCGCAATCGCAATTGGCGACGGCAGGTGCATCGTTCACCCACACGCGAACCCGTGAAGGCAGGTTCGACTTGTTGGGGCCGGGAGCTGGCCGCGACTGCCATTCCCAATGGCCCGACCCGCGCTCATGCGCGGAAGCAGCGGAAACGGAGGTGAGGGCCGCAAGAGCGACTGCGATAGATAGCAGAGTCTTCATGTTGAATGTCCTTGGTTGAACTAGGAGGTGACGCACGGCGAACGTGAATTCGCCGGGCGCCGCTGCGGTTCAGCCTAGGCGGGCGGGTGGATGGGGTTCCGGACCAGTTTCACGTCCGACAAGCGGCGCGATCGGCACCTGTCGCGGCACCGATGGACGAAATTCGGGCGCTTGGTCGCTCAGCGCCGATGGAATGAGCGCAACGGGGACTGCACAGCCCATTTTAGCGATACAGTCTGGCGTCATGCCCTCACACGGCATGTCAGGCTGCGGATTCTGCTTTTCGAGCCCCATCATTTCGGCACAGTCCGGGCTCATTTGAACGGCGGTTACTGCCTGATCGGCCATCATTTTGACGGGTATGGCACGAGCAAAAACGGCTTCCTGGCCCATGAGGCCAAGCAGTGCTCCCATGAGCAGCAGCAAGGAAAACCAACGCTTCATTATATCCTCATCGCAGGGGCTAACTTGACAGTCAATTCGATAGTCTCTTGCTGCTGGTTACAGACTTGGGCGCAACTCCGGCGGCAAGACCGGCTAGTATCGGACAATCGGGCCTTGCATCGCCGCTGCATCCCTCGACCAGTTCGAGCAGGGTGTGCCGCATCGCCTCCAGTGCCGCTGCCTTGCGGGCGAGTTCCTCGGCATGTTCGAGAGCGATGGCCTTGACCTCGCCGCTCGCTCGTGTCCGGTCGTCCCATAGGCTTAGAAGCGCTGATATCTCTTCGACCGAGAATCCGAGGTCGCGGGCATTGGCAATAAACCGCAGGCGCTCGATCGAAGGCGGCGGATAATCGCGATAGCCATTGTCCAGGCGATCGGGCAGCGGCATCAGTCCGATACCCTCGTAGTGGCGGATCATCCGCAGCGACACGCCTGTTGCCTTTGAGACCTGGCCGATGTTCATGGACGGTGCTCTTCCATTTGGTGATGCTGCCCACGATGATGGCCGCCGTGGAAAAAGTGCAATAGCGGACAGACGAACAGGAAGGCGTAGGGAAGCAATCCGAAGAAGTGCGGGCGATGCTCGGGGTAGAGTAGGTAGGCGACGACGAGTGCCGCCGACAGAGTGGCCAGCAGCCAGGCCCGCTTGCTCGGGAAGCTCATAGCTCTATCCATCTGAGGCGCAGCGAATTGCCGATGACACTGACCGATGACAGCGCCATCGCCGCCGCTGCGATGATCGGCGAAAGCATGAGACCGAACAGCGGATAGAGCGCACCTGCCGCCACGGGGATGCCCGCCACATTGTAGGCAAAGGCGAAAAACAGGTTCTGCCTGATATTGGCCATCGTTGCATGGCTGAGGTGCCGGGCGCGGGCGATCCCCGTCAAATCGCCCTTGAGCAGTGTGATGCCTGCGCTTTCAATCGCAACGTCTGTGCCGGTACCCATGGCGATGCCGACATCGGCGGCGGCGAGGGCTGGTGCATCGTTCACGCCGTCGCCTGCCATTGCCACGATCCGCCCTTCGTCCCGCAAACGCTTGACGATGGCGCTTTTCTGATCGGGAAGGACATCGGCCTCGATATCGTCGATGCCGAGACTTCGTGCGATGGCCTCTGCGGTGACGCGGTTGTCTCCCGTAAGCATGATGACGTGAATACCAGCTTCGCCCAGAGACTTGAGCGCCGCTGGTGTCGATACCTTGACCGGATCGGCGATGCCAATGGCGCCGACGATCTTTCCATCGACGCCAAGGTAGATCGCAGTTGCACCCTCCGCACGCAGGCGATTGGCCGGCTCGGCCAGATCGGCTGTCGAAATGCTCTGTTCTTCGAGAAAGCGGCCGTTGCCAGCGACGAGACGGTGCCCATCGACTATGCCGGTGATGCCCTTGCCAACCGGTTGATCGACCTCGCCAGGCTCGCTGATGGCTAGGCCCCGCTCCGTGGCGGCTTTGACAATGGCGAGGGCAAGCGGATGTTCGCTGCTGCGTTCGAGACTGGCGGCAAGGCGCAGCACCTCGTCCTTGTCGAACCCGTTTGTCGTTTCGATGGCGACAACCGCAGGCTTGCCCTCAGTGAGCGTGCCGGTCTTGTCCACGACCAGCGTATCGACCTTCTCCATGCGCTCAAGTGCTTCGGCGTTCTTGATTAGGATTCCGGCCTGTGCACCGCGTCCGACGCCGACCATGATCGACATCGGGGTGGCAAGGCCAAGCGCGCAGGGGCAGGCGATGATCAGCACGGCAACTGCCGCGATCAGACCATAGCCCATCGCCGGAGACGGGCCGACCAGCGACCAGATAATGAAGGCGATTCCCGCAACCGCGATTACCGCAGGCACGAACCAGCCTGAAACCGTGTCGGCAAGTCGCTGGATCGGCGCACGGCTGCGCTGCGCGTCGGCGACCATCTGGACAATGCGCGCGAGCATGGTGTCGCGGCCGATCTTTTCGGCGCGCATCACCAGGCCACCGGTCTGGTTGATCGTGCCGCCGATCAGCTTCGATGCTGCCTCCTTGGTAACGGGCATGGATTCGCCCGTCACCATCGATTCATCGACCGTGCCGCGTCCTTCCAGCACCACGCCATCGACCGGCACCTTCTCGCCGGGGCGGACACGCAGGGTGTCGCCAACCTGCACTTGGTCGAGTGTAATCTCCTCGTCGCTCCCGTCAGCGCGAACTCGGCGAGCGAGCTTGGGCGAGAGATCGAGCAAGGCACGAATTGCGCCGCTGGTGGTCTCGCGGGCGCGCAGTTCGAGCAACTGGCCCAGGAGGACGAGGACGGTGATGACTGCCGCTGCCTCGAAATAGACCGCGACCGCGCCGTCTGCCGCCCGGAACGCGGCTGGAAAAATGCCAGGTGCGAGCGTTGCCGCGACGCTGTAGATCCAGGCGACACCTGTCCCCATCGCGATCAGCGTGAACATGTTGAGGTGGCGGCTTCTGACCGAAGCCCAGCCACGTTGGAAGAAGGGCCAGCCAGCCCAGAGAACGACCGGCGTCGCCAGAGCCATCTGTATCAGGTTTGCGAGTTTGCCGTCGAAAAGGTGGCGAAGACCGGTCAGATGCCCGCCCATTTCAAGCGCGACCACAGGCAGGGCGAGGATGAGGCCGATCACGAACCGCCGCTTCATGTCCGCATATTCGCTCGACGGTCCGTCATCAAGCGTTGGCGTCATCGGCTCCAGCGCCATGCCGCAGATCGGGCAACTCCCCGGCCCAGGTTGCTGCACCTCGGGATGCATCGGGCAGGTCCAGATCGCTCCTTCGGGCGCCGTTTCCGTCCGGCGCGGCGCATCGCTCATATAACGCGCCGGGTCGGCTTCAAACTTGGCGAGGCAGCCAGCACTACAGAAATAATGATGGACCCCGCCATGGGTGGCGATGTGCGGCGTGGATGCGGGATCGACGCTCATTCCGCAAACGGGATCGATTGCCGTCCCCGAGGCTTTCGGCCCCGAATGGGCGCAATGTGCGTGATGTTGATGCGACTCGGTCATGGCATATATCCCTTCAGTCGCCACTTTATGAACCTTGACATCATGTCAGGGTCAAGCGCCAATCTCTGCGAGCGGTTCGAGGGTGCCAAGCCAAGCCACCAAGGCGAGGATCGCGAACGCGGCACTCCCTTCCGCCAAGAGGCTCCACCGGAGTCTGACAATCGCCGAGGCTGGATCATTGTTGCTGATGGCGACTTCCAGTGCTGGCGTCAGCCGCCAGCGATTGACCCCGGCGATCGCCAGCATTGCGCCAAACAGCAGTAGCTTGATGATGAGCAGCTTGCCGTATGCGGAGAGCGGCAGCCGCGAGAAATGGGGAAACCCGACAACAGCAAGGCAATTGATAATGCCTGTGACCACGATCAGTCCGACTGCGAACGCGCCAATCCGCGAAAACTGGTTGAGCGCGCGGTGTGCCACGGCAATCTGCGCGCCCGAAATGGCGGTCAAGGGGCGAAGCAATATCCGCCCGAAAGCGGCAATGCCGCCGAGCCAGACCGATGCCGCCAGCATGTGAACGATGTCGCTCGACCGATGGACCGTGCCGATCCAACCTTCCGTCGCACCGGCATGGCCGGTCCAGACCAGCGTGGCGATGGCAAGCGAGGTCGATGCGAGGACTACATACCGCGCCTTGGCAGTTCGGTTGATTGCGAAAGCAGACAAGACCGCAACCGCCAACGCCGCCATCCGGACGATCCACGCGGTGCCGATTGCGCTCTCGCCGATGATCTCACGCAGGGCTTCGCGATCAACTGACCAGATGCTCGAACCGGTCATCGAAGCGGTCAGCGCAAGCATACCCAAACCGGAGACCGCGAACCCGGCCGAGGCGAGGACAAGACAGGGCGTTGCCAGCGGCAGAATGCCCGAATTGCGTTCTTTGGCCGTCAGAGCGTAAAGTGAGAATGCGACCATGCCCGCCAGCACCATCAGGTCGACATACAACACGAACCGGATGACGATGACGGGCAGATTGTCCACGTCGCCTATCTCACGGTGAAGCTGAAATTGCTGCCCATTCGGTGTGTGTCGGCTCCTGCGGCAGACCAGGTGACGCGGTAGGTGCCGGGCACTAGCGCGCGCTTGAGCAGCAGGGTCATCGACTTGCCGTCGCGGGCCATTTGCGAGGTATGGGCTATTTTCATTGGCGCGTGCTCGGCCATGCCCGGCATCCCGGTCATCGCGACCTCGGTGCGGACCGTGGCGCTGATCAGCCGCTCATTGAAACGCAGCACAATCCGGGTCGGTGCGGCTACGGTCGCGCCCGCAGCGGGTGTCGAGCCGGTGAGCGAAGCGTGGGCGAAAGCTACCCCTGGCAAAGCGATCAGGGCGGCAAGGACGAAGGGCATGAATTGGCGGCGCATTGTGAAACTCCGGTCAGTTGCGTTCGATAGTGATACGCACCCCTTCAGCGCATCCCTCAAAATTTGTGAGGGGGATCGGCCGGCGTTGCGTATAGATTTGCAGCAAACATGAATTGGATCGGAAGTAACGATGGACGACTTGCTCAAACGGTTGGGCCAAGCGCCGCCCCCGGCGGCTTTGGGTCAAATCGACGATGCGATTATGGCAGCGTGGTTTGCCGAACAACGTGACCGGGCGACCCAAGCGCGCCTCTTGTCAGCCGCCGCGCTGGTTGCGCTGGGCCTGGGCCTTGCAGGCGGCAGCCTGTCAAGCGCGCCAGCACAAGCGTCGCCTGCCCTGTCGCCGTTCGCCTCGACTGCGCTCGCGCCATCCAATCTGCTGGACCCGCGTTGATGGGATCGACCAAGCGCCTGTTGCTGATCGCGGTTATCGCCTTCGTAGCTGCCGCTGCGGGCGTCTTCGCAGCCCGGACTTATGTCGATGCTCCGCGCAAGAGCGAGAGCGAGATTCATGCCCTGCTTCACGACCAGCTCAGTCTTGATGCCACGCAGACAGCCAAGATCGAAGCGCTCGAAGCACGACATGCAACGCGCAAGACGGCGCTCGAACTGGAGATGCGTGCAGCCAATGCGCGATTGGCCGAGGCGATTGACGCCGAGCATGGTTATGGACCGCAAGTCACGGCAGCGGTCGATCATGTGCACCATGTCATGGGCGAGATGCAAAAGGAGGTGCTTGAGCACCTGTTCGCCATGCGGGCCGTGCTCAACTCAGAACAGGCGAGCATCTTCGACAGGACCGTGGTCAAGGCGCTGACCGCCGAAGCGCGGTGAGCCTCGATCTCTCCCAATGCAGCGACGGGGATCTCGCAGCGCTCGCACTTGGCGGGCAGCAGTTGGCATATCGCGAATTTCTGCGCCGCTACAAGGAGCCAGTTTATCGCCTGATCAGAGGAAGCATCGGCGACGCCGACGAAGCCTTGGATCTCACACAAGAGACGTTCGTTGCCGCCTTTTCTGCGCTCAAACGCTATGAGCCAGAGCGGCCTTTCCGGCATTGGGTGGCGCGTATCGCTCTCAACAAATGCCGTGACTGGTCGCGGCGCCAGGCTGTGCGCTCATTTTTCCGGAAGGCGCGGCCAATCGAAGAAGCCTTCGATCTTTCCAGCGACACCCCATCACCCGAAGTCGAAGCGGGCGACCGGGCCGAGCTGGCGCGGGTGGCGGGTGCCATGGCCAACCTGCCGCAGAAATTGCGGCAGGTTCTGGTGCTGCGCGCGGTCGAGGGGCTGACTCAGGCCGAAGCTGCCGATGCCCTCGGTGTTACCGAAAAGGCCGTCGAAACCCGGCTCTATCGCGCGCGACAGCAGCTCGCCCAATGGCTTGACGAAAAATTTTGAGGGGCGAGCGGTCGTGATGCGTATGGATTAAAACCCCTCTGAAATGGCACTCTCCAAGCTATGTCCCTTGCTCTTAATCGACGCAATTTTGTCGCCGTCGCTGCCGCCGGGGGCGGCGGTGTCGCCTTGGCGTCGCTGTTTCCTGCATGGGCGCAGCCGGTTTCATCTGGGATCATTGCGCCTCTGCCGGTCGTTTCGGGCAACGACATAACCTTGCGTATCGCACGCCAGACGATGCGGATCGACGGCAAGCTGTCGCGCGCCATCGGCATCAATGGCACCGTTCCGGGGCCGCTTATCCGCTTGAAGCAGGGTCAGACCGCGCGGCTCAACGTGGTCAACGACCTAGATGTCGAAAGCTCGATCCACTGGCACGGCCTGTTGTTGCCGTTTCAGATGGACGGTGTGCCAGGGGTCAGCTTTCCGGGCATCAAGCCGCGCTCGACCTTCGTCTATGAATTCCCGGTCATTCAATCGGGGACATATTGGTATCACAGCCATTCGGGGTTGCAGGAGCAGCTGGGACATTACGGTCCCATTGTCATCGATCCCGAAGGCGCCGATCCCATCGGCTACGACCGCGAGCATGTCGTGGTGCTTTCCGACCACAGCCAGCTTTCGCCCGAAGCGATCTTCCGCAAGATGAAGGTCAACCCCGGCCACTTCAACATGCAGCGGCAGACGCTCAGCGGCCTGCTTGCCGGCAAAGACCAGCCGCTCAAGGAACGGATCGAATGGGGCCGGATGCGGATGGACCCGACCGACATCGCCGACGTCAACGGTTCGACCTATCAGTTCCTCGTCAACGGTCACGGGCCGAAAGACAACTGGACGGCGCTGTTCACGCCCGGCGAGCGCGTCCGGCTGCGCATCATCAATGCGTCGGCCATGTCGATCTTCAATGTCCGTATTCCGGGACTTCGCCTGACAATCGTTCAGGCCGATGGGCTCAATGTCCGCCCGGTCGAGGTCGATGAATTCCAGATCGCCGTCGCCGAAACCTATGATGTGATCGTCACCCCGGCTGGGGAGCATGCCTATACGCTGGTTGCCGAAGCCAATGACCGTTCCGGCATGGGCCGCGCGACATTGGCTCCGCGCGCAGGGATGGTGGCCGAAGTGCCGCCTTTGCGCGAACGCCCGCTCACCACGATGAAAGACATGGGCATGGGCGACATGGACATGTCGGGCGGCGCGATGGCGGGCATGGATCATTCGGGTATGGCGATGGGAACGGCACCGAGCGCACCTGCCGCTTGCCCGCCCGAACACGCCAAGATGGGCCATTGCACGCCCGCCGCCGCCGCGCCCGCTGCGGTCGATCACAGCGCGATGGGGCATGGCAGCGGCGGTATGGATCACTCTATGCGCGACTTCTCGGTTGCCCCGCAGGTCGACAAAAATCCAGGTGTCCAGACGATCTCGCCGATGCCGGTCGACCGCGTGGGCGAACCCGGCCAGGGCTTGGAAAACGTCGGACACAAAGTGCTGACCTATCGCGATCTTGTCGCGCTCGACCGCAACCCGGACGTTCGCGCGCCCGAACGCTCGCTCGACATTCACCTGACCGGCAACATGGAGCGCTTCATGTGGTCGTTCGACGGCATGAAGATGTCCGATCATCACGAACCCATCCCGTTCCTCGAAGGCGAGCGCGTGCGGATCAACCTCATCAACGATTCGATGATGAGCCATCCCATTCACCTGCACGGTCATTTCTTCGAGCTGGTCACGGGCAAGGGCGACCATTCACCGCGCAAGCATACCGTGCTGGTTCAGCCCGGCGGCACAGCGTCATTCGACTTTACAGCCGACGCGCTCGGGGACTGGGCTTTCCACTGCCACATGCTCTATCACATGCACGCCGGGATGATGCGTGTCGTCAGCGTTCGCCCGCGCGGGGAAGCGGTATGAAGCGCACCCGCCTATTTCTTGTTGGCCTCGCCGCTACGGCGTTCGCCCCGCCTGCCTTCGCCCAGCCGATGCAGGGGATGGACCATTCTTCGATGCCAGGAATGCCTAAGCCCGAAACACCCGTGCCGCCTGCGCCGCCGCCTTCGGAATGCACGCCGGAACACGCGGAGATGGGGCACTGCACCCTTGCGCCCAGCCAGCCCGATACAGGTGCCGCTGCTTCGCCCGAAGTCATCGGCGACCCCGATTGTCCTCCCGAACACGCCGAGATGGGTCATTGCAAGCCGCAGTCGGGCAGCGAGCCGATTGCCGATGCCAACAAGTCAGGGACGGACCTGCCTCCCGGCGATGTCCCGGCCCCAGCGGCACCGGACGATTGGTATGCGGATCGCATATACTCGCCGTCCGAAATGGCGCGATCGCGCGATCAGATGATGAGGGAAAATGGCGGGCAGACGCTCGCATTCATCAGCTTCAATCTTGCCGAGTATCAGGCACGACTAGGCCGCGACGGATATCGCTGGGACGGCGAAGGCTGGTATGGCGGCGACATCAACCGGGTGACGGTCAAGAGCGAGGGCGAAGGCACATTTGGCGAAGGGGTCGATGAGGCCGAGATCCAGCTACTCTACAGCCGCGCGGTCGGTCCCTATTTCAATCTTCAAGCCGGTGTGCGGCAAGATTTGGGGCCGAAGCCGCGGCGGACCTACGCGACCATCGGGTTCGAAGGCTTGGCACCCTACTGGTTCGAGGTTGAAGGCGCGCTGTTCCTGTCGAACAAGGGTGACGCGCTGGGTCGGCTCGAAGGCTATTACGATCAGCGGATCACTCAGCGGTTGATTCTTCAGCCGCGTGCGGAGGTGAATTTCGCGTTTCAAGACGTGCCGGAGAACCGTATCGGCTCGGGACTGTCCGATGTCGAATTGGGACTTCGCTTGCGCTATGAAGTGCGCAAAGAATTCGCGCCTTACATTGGGGTCGAATGGGCGAGGAAAGTTGGGGACACGGCGCGCTATGCCCGTGCTGCGGGGGAGGATGCAGACGTGACCAATTTCGTCGCCGGAATCCGCTTCTGGTTTTGATGGGAAGGCGAACGCGCTTCCACCTGGCCGCTAGCCGCGTCCACAAATGGCTGGCGGTGATCATCGGCGCGCAGCTCTTAATCTGGTTCGCCAGCGGTGCGTTGATGAGCTTCCTTTCGATCGACAAGGTTCGCGGGGAGCATCTGGTCGACCGCGAAGCTATCGCAATCATTCCGCCCGATACGCGGATGGTCGCTTCGGAAACGCTGCTCACACAGGCCGACGCGCCGGTTGAAGCGATTGCCTGGCGGATGCTTGACGGAAAGCTGATTGCCGAGGTTGCGACGGGAAAGGGCGTCCGCCTGTTCGATGCCCGCAACGGCGCGGCCTTGCCTCCGGTCGATGCGATCCAAGCCACCCGGATTGCCCGATCAGCCTGGAAAGATGCTGACAAACCTGCATCGCAGCCGAGCCGCGTGTCTACCGAAAGCCCAGAATATCGTGGCGCGCTGCCCGCATGGCGCATCGCCTTCGCCGACCCCGATCACACCAGCGTTTTCGTCGCGGCGGAAACCGGCAAGATTACCGCTGTCCGCAACGGGACGTGGCGGCTCTACGACTTCTTCTGGAGTCTGCACATCATGGACTGGAAGAACCATGAGGATTTCAATACCTGGTGGCTGCTGGCGTTTGCCATCGGCGGGCTGGCGTTGGGCGTCGCCGGGACAATCCTGCTGTTCATGCGCTGGCCTTTTCGGCGGGCGCGGCGCAATGCCTGAAGCAGAATTCACCCCAGCCGCAGGCCGCTTCTTGCCGACCAGCATCTACGACCGCTTGCTCGCTCTGTTGACCCGTGAGTCGACATGGCGGGCCAGACTTCTCGAAGCCCTCGCACCCAAACCCGGCGAGCGCATCCTCGATGTCGGGTGCGGCACTGGCTCGTTCGCGATCCTGATCAAGCAGAAGGAGCCGCTAGCGATCGTCGTAGGACTCGACCCCGATCCTGAAGCGCGCAGAATTGCAGCGGCAAAGGCGGACGCCGCCGATGTCGAGATAGAATGGGTGCCGGGCTTCGCCCGCGACGCTGCCAAATTCGGGCAGTTCGATAAGGTTGTCAGCAGCCTCGTCTTCCATCAAGTTCCGATCGAGGAGAAGCACGCTGGGCTTGAGGCGGTTTTCGAGGCGACGAAACCGGGCGGGTTGGCGCTAATTGCCGATTATTCCGAGCAGCGAAGCTGGCTGATGCGGCAAGCGTTCAAGATCGTGCAGTCCGCCGATGGCCGGACCAACACGCAACCAAACGCTGATGGTTTCCTTGAGCAAGAGTTGACGCGCCTCTGTGGCTCTCCGCAAACTGCCGTTTGGAGCCTGGACACACCGACAGGCACGATTTCGATATTCAGCGCGGCGGCGGCGTTTCGATAATCCTGCAGTCGGCACAGTCCCTTGGCGGCAAGAGCCGATCACACGGTCAAGTTCAATGCGCAGCGCCGTCAGGTCGCCCAAGGTTCTCCCTCTGGTTTACAGCGCCGCAAAAGGGGGTGCCCGACAAGGCGTTCAATATCGGGCAACCGCAGAAATCGCGCGATTCGCAGTCGGCAACTGCCCCAGCAAGAATCGCTTCCATCTCTTGTAAATCGGAAAGCTTGGAGCGCACCATTGCAAGGTTGGCCTTGGCAATGTCATGCGCTTCATTGCAAGCATTGGGTTGCAACCCATCGAGGCCAAGCAGCGCTTTGACTTCTTCGAGCGAGAATCCAAGTTCCCGCGCGCGGAGGATGAACTGCAACCTTTGCACCAGTTCCGGCGAATAGACCCTGTAACCATTGGCGCTACGCTGTGGTGCCGGGAGCAATCCGACCTTCTCGTAATAGCGGATGGTTTCGAGATTACAGCCGGTCTTCCGGGCGAGTTGGGCACGCAAAATGCCGCCTTGTGGTTCCATAAAAAACCCCTTGAGTCTGTAGTTACTACAGAGATTACACTGCGAATCACAAAGTCGAAACAAAGGAATCTTGCCGTGGCCTCAACGCCTGAAAAGGGAACTCCCGTTGCTACCGAAATCCCGAAGGGCGACCGGTCGGGCTGGTTTGCAACTGGCGCTCTCATCGGCGCGGGGCTGGCCTCGGCTTGTTGTGTCGTGCCGCTACTGTTCGTCACTCTTGGCATTTCCGGGGCCTGGATTGCCAACCTGACGGCCTTGGAGCCCTACAAACCCTATGTTGCGGTGATCACGCTCGCGCTGCTCGGATTTGGTTTCTGGCATGTCTATTTCAAGCCGAAGCCACCTTGCGCAGACGGGACATACTGTGCCCGTCCGCGGTCGGCGCGCACCACCAAGGCGGCGCTGTGGCTGGGGCTGGCCATCGTCCTACTCGCGCTCTCCATCGATTGGTGGGCGCCCCTGTTCTATTGAAAGGAAATACCCATGAAAAAGACATCGCTCTTCGGACTTGCCGTGCTGGCAATGGCAGGCGGCGGGGTCGCATTCGCAGTTGGCGGCGCGGCCCAGGATCGGCCAGCGGCTGCAAGCGCGCAAACGCAAACCACTTTCGCGATCCAGAACATGACCTGCGCCACCTGTCCCATCACTGTGAAGAAGGCGATGGAAGGTGTGACCGGGGTTAGCGCGGTCAGCGTTGATTTTGGTGCCAAGACCGCGCGCGCGACTTATGATCCGCGCCGGACCAATGCGACGGCGATTGCCGCTGCATCGACCAATGCAGGCTATCCGGCACGCGCCGTCAACAACTGAGATCGGGCGGCGAACTGCGCGCCGGAGGAAAGCGACCTGTAATGAACGACTGTTGTAACCGCCTTGTTGGGCGGGAGGGATACGATGTGGCCGTTGTCGGCGCGGGCTCGGCGGGGTTTTCCGCCGCGATTACCGCTGTCGAACTTGGTGCCAAGGTCGCACTGATCGGCCACGGCACCATTGGCGGCACCTGCGTCAATGTGGGTTGCGTCCCGTCCAAGACCCTGATCCGCGCCGCAGAGGCGGTGCATGGCGGAAAGGCTTCTGCGCGCTTTCCTGGTCTTGGCGGCAGTGTCAGTCTGGACAACTGGACTGCGCTTGCCACGTCGAAAGATGATCTGGTTACGGAGTTGAGGCAGAAGAAATATGTCGACCTGCTGCCAGCCTATGAGAGCGTGACCTATATCGAGGGCAAGGCGCGCTTTGCCGATCGCAAGTTGCTGGTTGGCGATGCGCCGATGAAAGCCGGCAAGGTCATTTTGGCGATGGGCGCGCGCGCCGCCGTGCCGACAATTCCAGGTCTCGACAGTGTACCCTACCTTACCAGCACATCGGCGCTGGCGCTTGAGCGTCTGCCGAAATCCTTGCTGGTCATTGGCGGCGGCGTGATCGGCGTCGAGCTGGGGCAGATGTTTGCGCGCCTCGGTGTTTCCGTCACAATCTGTTGCCGCAGCCGCCTGCTGCCCGAAATGGACACGGAAGTCGGCGCGGCACTGCAAAGCTATCTCGAAGCCGAGGGCGTGCGCGTGTGTTCGGGTATCGACTATCAGCGCATCGACTCCACGGCCAACGGAATAGAGTTGACCTGCGAAAGCCTGTCTTGCGACGCCGTTGCAGCGGTTAAGACCATTGCGGCCGAGCAAGTGTTGATCGCCACCGGACGTCGCCCCAACAGCAACGGCATGGGCCTCGAAGATCATGGCATCGCGCTGGGCCGGAGCGGCGGCATCGTGGTTGACGAATATCTCGAAACCAGCGTTCCGGGCATCTACGCCGCAGGCGATGTCACGGGCCGCGACCAATTCGTCTATATGGCCGCCTATGGGGCGAAGCTGGCCGCGCGCAATGCTGTCGAAGGCAATCAGCGCCGCTACGACAATAGCACCATGCCATCGGTTGTGTTCACCGATCCGCAGGTTGCCAGTGTTGGCCTCACCGAGATGGCGGCGCGCGCGCAAGGGCATGAGGTCAAGGTATCGCTGCTCCCGCTCGATGCGGTGCCTCGGGCCTTGGCCGCGCGTGACGCGCGCGGGCTCATCAAGCTGGTCGCCGACAAGGCGAGCGACCGGCTGCTCGGCGGCCAAATCATGGCCCCCGAAGGCGCGGATTCGATCCAGACGCTGGTCCTGGCGATCAAGCACGGAATGACCGCAGCCGATCTCGGCGCGACGATCTTCCCCTATCTGACTACGGTCGAGGGGTTGAAGCTGGCCGCGCAGACCTTCGACAAGGATGTGGCGAAACTCTCCTGCTGCGCTGGGTAGCATTCAGTAGGGCAGTTTGATGATTTCTGGAGGCGAGCACAGCGCCTGCCGTTTGGACCTTTGGGATCATCGTCTGCGAAGGACGATCGGGCAACCCAAGGCGCGCCCAACTTTTTGTGGGAAAGCCTTACACAAGTCTTACACACTTACACAAAACCTTGCACAAAAATCGATTGACCGAGAAAGTTTAATTTGGTATCAATTACTTAACATAGTCTTGGCCCACTCAAAAGCGGGTGGAGGTTTACAAACCCGCCCCACCCAGCTAACGCGCCCGCACCATGAACCGTTCGATTAAACCGATTAGCACCAAAACGACCCGCGCGAGCGGGGCGGTTCTGGTTGCGTTGATCGGCTGACGATCAGGACCAGACCCAAGCCCCGCCACAGCGCGGGGCCGATCTTCCAGAGATTTTGCACCCCGCGCCTGTAGCACCCAACAGGAGACGAAGACCCATGACTGCAAACAAATCCATCCCTGCGCGTCCTATTCCCTCTCGGCCAAACGTCGGCATCGTTGGCGCGACCGGTCTCGTCGGCGGCATGATGCTGGCGCTGCTGGAAGAGCGGAACTTCCCGTGCGAAACGCTGCGCATTTTCGCCTCGCCGCGCTCAGCAGGCAACAAGGTGGCGTTTCGCGGCGGTGAAGTGACGGTGGAAGACGCTGGCACTGCCGATTTTGCGGGCCTCGACATCGTGTTCTTCTCGGCAGGTGGTTCGACCTCGAAGGCGCTCGCCCCCAAGGTCGCGGCAGCCGGTGCGGTCGTGATCGACAACAGCTCGGCCTGGCGCTCCGATCCAGACGTGCCGCTGGTCGTTGCCGAAGTGAACCCCGATGCGCTGGCCAATCGCCCCAAGGGAATCATTGCCAACCCCAATTGCACGACGATGGCGGCGATGCCGGTGCTCAAGCCATTGCATGACGCGGCGGGGCTCAAGCGGCTGATCGCCAGCACTTATCAGGCCGTTTCTGGCGGTGGTGTGGAAGGCGTGGACGTGCTGCGCGAACAGGTGCAGGCCGGTGCTGCCGATTGCGCCACGCTCGCCAAGGATGGCGCGGGTGTTGATCTGGGTGAAGTCCGCAAATGGGCCGTGCCGATTGCGTATAATGTCGTGCCGCTCAACTATGTGCTGGGCGAAGATGACTATACCGAGGAAGAATTGAAGCTGCGCGATGAAAGCCGCAAGATTCTGAACATCCCCGGACTGCCGGTCTCTGGCACTTGCGTGCGCGTGCCGGTGTTCACGGGCCATGCGATTTCGATCAATGCGGAGTTTGAACGCCCGATCAGCGCCGAACAGGCGCTCGATCTGCTGGGCAAGGCGCCCGGCGTGGTGGTGTCTGCCGTTCCCAATCCGCTCGACGCAACGGGCAAAGACCCCGTCTATGTCGGCCGCGTCCGCATCGACCGCACGGTGGAGAATGGTCTGGCGCTGTTCCTCGCCAATGACAATCTGCGCAAAGGTGCTGCACTTAACGCGGTGCAGATCGCCGAAGTGCTGGTGGTGCAGGGGTAAGATCAGAAGGCTCCGGGCAAGAAACCCGGAGCCTCTCTGTTTCAGGCCTTGGCGCGCAGGCTGTCCGCCACGGGCAGGCCGTGCTTTTCCAGCCCCTTCACCAGCACATCGCGGCCCACCAGATCGCCCCAGAACATCGGGCCGCCGCGATAGACGGGGAAGCCATAGCCATAGATCCACACCACATCGATGTCCGATGCGCGCTGGGCCTTGCCTTCTTCAAGGATCTTGTAGCCTTCATTCACCAGCGGATAGAGGCAGCGTTCGGTGATTTCCTCGTTGCTGATCTCGCGCTTGGCCATGTTGGAGCGGCTTCGGAAATCCTCGATGATGGCGAGGGCTTCGGCTGAGGGCGTGCGATTGCGCTTCTCGTCATAGTCATAAAAGCCCTTGCCATTCTTCTGGCCAAAGCGCCCCGCCTTGCACAGCGCCTCGCGGATGTTGGTCGGCTCTTTGGTCAGATCGCGGTGCCAGCCTATGTCCATACCCGCCAGATCGCTCATCTGGAACGGCCCCATCGGGAAGCCGAAATCGAGGAAGACGGTATCGATCTGCTCGGGCGTTGCGCCTTCCAGCAGCAGCTGGTTCGCGCCTTCATGCCGCTTGGAGAGCATCCGGTTGCCGATAAAGCCGTGGCAGACGCCCGCGACTACGCCGACCTTCCCGATCGTCTTGGAGAGCGCCATGACGGTGGCGAGCACATCGTCCGCCGTCTTGTCTCCGCGCACGATTTCCAGCAGCTTCATGACGTTTGCAGGCGAGAAGAAGTGCATCCCCAGCACATCCTGCGGACGCTTGGTGGCGGCACCAATCTCGTTCACATCCAGATAGGAGGTGTTGGAGGCGAGGATTGCGCCCTGCTTGACGATGCCGTCCAGCTTGCCGAACACGTCCTTCTTCACGTCCATGCTTTCATAGACAGCTTCGATCACCAGATCGCAGTCGGCCAGATCGTCGAACGAGAGCGAGGGCGTGAGCAGGCCCATCATCGCCTCGACCTTGTCCTGCGTGAAGCGTCCCTTGGCAGCGGACGCCTCATAATTCTTGCGGATGATGCCCACACCGCGATCCAGCGCTTCCTGCGCCATCTCCACGATGGTGACGGGGATACCGGCGGAGAGGAAGTTCATCGTGATGCCGCCGCCCATCGTGCCAGCGCCGATCACGCCGACCTTCTTGATGGGGCGCAGCGCAACTTCCTTGGGCAGACCGTCAATCTTAGCGGCCTGACGTTCGGCAAAGAACATATGGCGCTGGGCAGCAGACTGGCTGCCGCTCAGCAGTTTGAGGAACTCCTCGCGCTCGACGGCCAGACCCTTGTCAATATCCGGATTGGCGGCAGCGGCAGCGATGCAGCGCAAATTGGCATAGGGCGCATCAAAGCCCTTCCACTTGCGTGCGTTCTCGGCCTCCAGCTTAGCGATGATGCCAACGTCACCCTTCACTTCACGGTCGCGCGTGGGGCGTGGGCCTTTGGCGATGCACTCTTGCGCGAGCTTCACGGCATCTGCCGCAAGACTATCTTCACCCGCCAGCGCGTCGATCAGGCCGATTTCAAGCGCCTTCTTGGCAGAGACGGGCGCACCAAGCGCAACCATCACAGCCGCCTGCTCCACGCCGACCACGCGGGGCAGGCGCTGCGTGCCACCGCCGCCGGGCAGCAGGCCCAGCGCAACTTCTGGGAGCCCCAGCTTGGCCGAGGGCACGGCGATGCGATAATGGCAGCACAGCGCGGTTTCGAGGCCCCCGCCGAGCGCCGTGCCATGGATCGCCGCGACAATCGGCTTGGGGGCCTTTTCGATAGCCACCAGATCGGCGGCAAAATCGCGCGTTGTTCGGGTTGGGCCGCCCAGTTCGCTAATGTCTGCCCCGGCAATGAAAGTGCGGCCATCGCAGCGCAGCACAACCGCCTTCACGCTGTCATCGGCCATCGCGGCTTCCATCGCCGCGCCAATGCCATCGCGCACATGCCAGCTCAGTGCGTTGACCGGCGGGTTGTTGACGGTGACGACCAGAATGTCGCCCTGTTGTTCGGTGGTGACGGATTGCATGGTGTTTCTCCTATTCTCTAAATTCCGTTCGGGCTGAGCTTGTCGAAGCCCTGCCTTTCATCAAGGCAAGACAGCCCTTCGACAAGCTCAGGGCGAGCGGTGAAGGGTATAGATCCCCACTCTACGCCGCCAAAGCCGCGTACATCATCGTGCGGATTTCGCGCCGGATGGGGTAGGTGGATGAGGGGCTGAGCTGCGTCATGAACACCATGATGATGTGCTCAACGGGATCGACGAGGAACGCGGTCGAGAACATGCCGCCCCAGTAGAATTCGCCTTTCGAGCCCGCGAGCATGGTCGCCGCCGGATCAATGTTGCAGGCGAAGCCAAAGCCAAAGCCTATCCCTGCATTCTCCGCTTCGCTGAACAGCGATTTGCTGTGCTGCGTCAGGTCTCCGCCGCCGGGCAGGTGGTTGGCGGTCATGAGTTCGAGCGTCTTGGGGCTGATCACCTGCTCGCCATCAAGCGCACCACCGTTCAAGAGCATCCGGCAGAAGCGGTGATAATCATGCAGGGTGGAGGCGAGGCCGCCGCCGCCTGACTGAAAGGTATGGGCACCCGCCCATGTGCTCTCCGGCCCTGCCGGGTCGATGTGTTTCATCTTTTCGGCAGGATCATAGGTGTAGCAATCGGGCAGGCGGTGCGCCTGATCCTTGGGCACGGCAAACCCGGTATCGGTCATGCCCAGCGGGCCGAAGATATTCTGCGCAAAATAGTCGCCGAGCGACTGTCCGGACAGGCGCGAGACAATCACGCCCAACACATCGGTGGAGACCGAATAATTCCAGCAGGTGCCGGGATCGAATTCGAGCGGCAGCTTGGCGAGTTCGGCGATGAACGCGTCATCATCCACCTTGCGCCAATTCTCCAGCCCCGATTTGCGCTGCCCGGCATCGACCGGAGAGCGTTCCTGAAAGCCGTAGGTGAGGCCCGATGTGTGGCGCAGCAGATCGATGATGCGCATCGGCTGCACGGGCGGGCGCGTGACATAAGGCATCTGCCCGCCGCCCGCCACGAACACGCCCAGATTCTTGAATTCCGGGATGTATTTGGCAACCGGATCAGAGAGCGCAATCTTGCCCTGCTCAACAAACTGCATCAGCGCGATGGAGGTGATCGGCTTGGTCATGCTGGCGATGCGGAAGATCGCGTCGGTCTCCACGCCCTGGCTCCAGAGATGCGCAATCTCGTCGCCGCGCCCGATCAGCAGGGCAGCGTGGGGCAGGCGGCCCGTATCGAGATATTTGCTCTGGATATGCGCGTTGATCCGCTCCAGCCGGTCGGGCAGAAAACCGAGATCGCGGGGGTTGGATGGTGTCAGCATAAACTCACTCCGTCAAAGTCTCAGACTATTGATTTAATCGCGCTGTGCTCCGGCGAAGGCCTGAGCGTTGTGACGTGACAAAAGCATGTTTGTCTCACCATCACAGGGCTCCGGCCTTCGCCGGAGCACAAGATGATCTATGGGGGAGGGGAGATGGCTCAATGCGATGTCTGCCCCAGCAATTGCCGCGTGACCGGGTGCGAGCTGGTGAGCCCGCCATCCACCGCAATCGCCTGCCCGTTCACATAGCTCGCCTGATCGGAGACGAGGAACAGCGCGACATTCGCCAGCTCTTCGGGCTGACCCGCGCGCTTCAATGGGTTCAGCTGCCCCACCTTGTGCATCACATCCTTGGAGCGGGCATAATCGAAGGTCGGTTTGGTCATGCCAGTTTCGGTGAGTCCGGGGCAGATGGCGTTGACGCGGACATTGGCAGTGGTCAGCTGCTGTGCGGCGGTCTTGGCAAGGTTGATGACGCCCGCCTTGGACGCGGAATAGGCTTCGGGGCCAGCGCCTGAGTTGATGCCTGCCACACTCGCCGTCATCAGCAGCGCGCCGCCGCGCCCCTGATCGACCAGCGCCTTGCCCGCATGTTTCACCATCAACGCCGGGCCGAGCAGGTTGACGCGCAGCGTTTCCATAAACTTTTCGGGCTCGATTTCGAAAATGCCGCCCATGTCTCCAATGATGCCTGCGTTCGCAAAGGCAATGTCCAGCCCGCCATAAGTGGCCTTGGCCGTCTCGACGAGCTCGATGACATCGGCTTCAAGTCCGGCGTCAATCTGGAGCGCCGTAACGGTGCCGCCCGCGTCTGTGATGGCCTTGGCGGTTTCATGCACCGCTTCGGTCTTGTCGCCAATGACGAGCTTTGCGCCTTCCGCCGCAAACCGCTTTGCCGATGCGCGACCAATGCCGGACCCAGCCCCGGTGATGATCGCGATTTTTCCGTCCAGTGCGCCCATATTTCCTCCCTCTCCCCTTCAGGGGAGAGGGCCGGGGAGAGGGGACTGTCCGCCCGGCCCTGATTTGACATGGATTAGAAAGAGGACAGTCCCCTCTCCCTAACCCTCTCCCCTGAAGGGGAGAGGGAATGATTATCCGCCGCTATACGTTGCCCCGCCATCGATCACGATGGTCTGGCCCGTGGTGAAACCGCCTGCCTTTGACGCCAAAAACACCGCCATTCCGGCAATCTCTTCCGGCTCGCCAATGCGGCGCAGCGGGGAGCGTTCGGTGGAGCGTTTGTACGTATCCGGATTTTCCCACAGCGCCTTGGCGAAATCTGTGCGGATCAGACCGGGCGCGATGCAGTTGACGCGGACGCCCTTGGGTCCGAATTCATCCGCCAGATTTCGCGCCATCTGCATATCTGCCGCCTTGGAGATGCAATAGGCCCCGATCACAGTCGAGCCTTTCAGGCCGCCCACGGAGGATACGATGGTGATGGAGCCTTCACCGCGTCCCATCATCTCGTCGGCCACCATATGGATCAGCCAATGGTTGGAGAGGACGTTATTGTCCATGATCTTGCGGAACTGGTCATCGCTGATGCCAGCCGCCGGGCCATAATAGGGGTTGGACGCAGCGTTGCAGACAAGAGCGGTCACCTTGCCGAACGCCTTGCGTGTCTCATCCACCAGATTTTGCAGCGCCTCCTTGGAAGAGATGCTGGCGGCGACCGCAATCGCAGTGCCTGCACCGTGTTTGGCATTGATCTCTGCGGCCACCGCCTCGCACGCGTCCTGCTTGCGGCTGGAGATGACGACCTTGGCACCGTGGACCGCCATTTCCTCGGCAATCGCCCGGCCAATGCCGCGCGAGCTTCCGGTGATAATGGCCACTTGGCCGGTCATGTCGAATATGGACATTAGTCGCTCCTCTCCCCTTCTTGATCCTCCCCCTCGTCTTGCGAAGGGGAGGGGGACCGTCCGCAGGACGGTGGAGGGGCCGCTTGTCGAGGCTTTGCCCCTCCGTCATCGCTTCGCGCTGCCACCTCCCCATCGCAAGACGATGGGGAGGAACGCGGTTAAATCCCCGCCTTCTTTGCAAAATCCATCGCACGATCCACCAGCGGCTGCACGCGGGCGGACATTTCCGTTGCGTGTGCCGAGTTGGCGGTGCCGTCGATCACGCGCTTCTTGATGCCTTGCATGATGCCGGCTAGGCGGAAGAAGTTGTAGGCGAAATACCAGTTCATGTCCGGCAGGCTGTCGCGCCCGGTGGCCGCGCAATAACGCTCCACCGCTTCGTCCAGTTCCGGAATGCCCAGCGCCTTGCGGTCAAGATCCTGAACGCCAGACCGGCCACCATTGTCCGTCACCCATGCCATGGCGACATAGGTGAAATCGGCCAGCGGATCGCCGAGCGTCGAGAGCTCCCAATCGAGCACCGCAATGACTTCCGCCTTCTCCTTGTGGAAAATCATATTGTCGATGCGGTAGTCACCATGCACCACGCTGGTGCGGTCCTGCTCCGGCAAGGTCGCGGGCAGCCATTCGATCAGCCGCTCCATGTCCGGCATCAGTTCGGTTTCAGACAGGCGGTACTGCTTGGTCCAGCGATCCACCTGACGCCCGAAATAGTTGCCCGGCTTGCCAAATTCGGAAAGGCCCGCCTTCTCCACGTCCACCTTGTGCAGCGCGGCGAGCGTGTCGATCATGGCGTTATAGGTGTCACGCCGGAATTCGGGTGTTGCCCCCGGCATCGCCCCGTCCCAGATGGTGCGGCCATCGGCCATGCCCATGATATAGAACCAGCTGCCAATCACATCGTCATCAGTGCATAGGCCATAGGGTTTGGCGACCGGAAAACCGGTGGGATAAAGCCCGTCAATCGCCCGGAATTCGCGGTCCACCGCGTGCGCGGAGGGCAGCAGTTTTCCGAACGGCTTGCGGCGCAGCACATAGGATGTCTTGGCTGTGTCGATCCGGTAGGTCGGGTTGGACTGGCCGCCTGCAAATTTGCTCTGGCGCAGCGGGCCTTCAAAGCCCTCTACATTGGCTTCCATCCAGGCGGTCAGATTGGCTTCGTTGAGCAGGTCTGCCCCTTCCGGCAACACTGTGCCGGAAAAGAGTTCCTGCGCGTTCAAGGCTGTTGTGGTCATGCGGCCCTCACTGATCGAACACGATGACGGAGCGGGCGCTGGCGCCGCCCTTCATCTTGTCGAAGCCGTCATTGATCGCCGAGAGCGGAATGCGCTCGGCAATGATGGTGTCGAGATCGAGCAGGCCGCGCATGTAGAAATCAACGAGACGCGGCATATCAACCGGGAAGCGGTTCATGCCCATGATCGCGCCTTGCAGCTTCTTCCCGGAAAGCAGGTCCATGGCCGACAGGCTTACGGCGTGGTTCAAGGGCATCATGCCGAGGATCGTCGCCGTGCCACCACGCTTGAGCGATTGCACCGCGAGCGTGCCTGAGGCGGGACGACCGACGGCTTCAATCGCGTGATCCACGCCGCCCTTGGTGAGTTCGATGATCTGCGCTGCCGCGCCGTCTGCCATGGCGTCTACCGTATCGGTTGCGCCCAGCTTCATGGCGAGTTCGCGCTTTTCGGGCATCGGGTCCGCCGCGATGATGCGGCCCGCGCCTGCGATCTTCGCTGCGTTGATGGCCGCGAGGCCCACGCCGCCGCAGCCGACCACGGCGACAGTTTCACCCGGGGTCACCTTGCACGCATTGAACACAGTGCCTGCGCCGGTCGTGACCGCGCAGCCGATGACCGAAGCCACGTCGAGCGGCATTTCGGGATCAATGCGCGTGCAGGCATGTTCGTGGATCAGCATCTGCTCGGCAAAGGCGGAGAGGTTGAGCATCTGGTTGACCACTGTGCCATCGCCGCGCGTGATGCGCGGGGCATCGCCCGGTGCGCGGCGCGTGTCGCCACCCAGACACAGTGCCATGCGGCCCGTGACGCAGAATTCGCAGTGGCCGCAAAAGGCAGACAGGCAGGTGATGACAGCATCGCCCACCTTCACCGTGCGCACTTCGGAGCCGACGGCTTCCACAATGCCAGCGGCTTCATGGCCGGGCACGGCGGGCAGGGGGTGGGGGTAGGTGTCTTCGATGAAGTGCAGGTCTGAATGGCACAGGCCACAGGCGGCGGTGCGGATCAGCACCTCATGCGGGCCGGGCTTTGAAATTTGCAGATCTTCAATTTCCAGCGGTTTGCCGGGCTCGATCAGGACAGCTGCCTTCATGAATCATCTCCTTTGATTGAGGGTTGGCGTGGCGCATCTTTCCGTTAGCGTCAAGCGGCGGAACGCCGTTCTGCAAGGATACGCAGACGCTCTTCATGGTCGTCACGCGTGATAGGAAAATGGCGAACGCGCCATGCGAGGCCACTTGCCAGCAAAAGCACCAAGACGATGTAGATCAGCGTCAGTGTATCCACCACGCCGGGTGAAACCTTGGTCGGATCAGCTTTGGCTTCGAGTCCCGCAAAATCAATGATCAGGCCAGACAGCAGGATGCCCATGCCAGTTGCGCACTTCTGCACGAACAGGTTGCCGGCATAGAGAACGCCTTCGGAGCGCCGCCCCGTTTCCTGCTCAGACGCTTCGACGACTTCGGCGATCATCGAGGCGAGCGAGATCGACACGATCACCGCAAACAAATTGCCCATGAAGAAAAAGCCGAAAACAAGCGCGGTGGACAAATCTCCTCCCACTTCCGGCCAGATGCCGGACAGCCGCAAGAGGAAGGGGGCCGCCCAGAAGAAATTGCCGATCACGACAGCCCGCGCCACGGCCTTGCGCTTGCCATGTTTGCGATGCGAATGGCTGACCAGATAGATGGCAATGAGCACGCTGAACAGGATCAGCAGCGGATAATAGCGGAACCACGCTTCCGGAAATTTCCACACGAAGATGTAGAGATAGTTGGATAGCGCGAACGTCACTTGCGCGCTCAGCGACCCAAGCGCGACGCAGCTAGCAAGAATGATGAAGGCGGGATGGCTGACAGCTTCCCAGATATGCCCCAACGCCTCGCGTGCCGTGGTCGCCTCAGGGCGCGAGGCGGGCAGGTGAGCAAGCCGTTTGTGCTGGCCGCGTGCCGAAATCAGCACAGCGGTGCCCATCAGAATGGCACCGGAGATGGCGTATTTGCCATAGCCTTCAGGCTGCAACTGCCCGACCACGCCGGGCTCATCCGAGACAAGGAACACGCTATAGGCGAGCACCGCAATCACCAGCCCGCCAATCCAGGCAAAAAGGTAGCGCATACTCATCAACTGCGTGCGTTCGTCATAATCCTGCGTGAGTTCGGGCAGGATGGCGACAGAGGGGACTTCGCAGCAGGAGATAAGCCCGCGCACCACGACAGCGGTTCCGGTCAGCCAGGCAAAGCCTGCCCAGCCTTCCACCGTGGGCGGATTCCACAGTGCCAGCCAAGCCAGCGAAAGCGGAATGGCCGCAGCGTAGAGCCAGGGCAGCCGCCGCCCGAACCGGGAATAGGTGCGATCACTGGCGTGGCCAATGATCGGGTCCAGAAAGGCGTCGATCACCATGGCGATCAGCAGCGCGATGGACACGCGCCACGCATCCATGCCCAGCACCTGATTGTAAAACAGCAGAAGGAAGGTGGAAAACCCGTTCTCCTTCACGCCATAAGCAATGCTGCCAAAGCCGTGAAAAATCTTGATCCGCGTCGGCAGGCGGCCAGCCTCTGCACTCATTCTGCGGCGGGACCAGCCAGAGCTTCGATGGCCCCGAACAGGCCTGTGTCATTTTCATCCCAGCTGTGGCGCGGGCCGATGGTGATGCCGCCATCCACGATGAAATGCGTGCCGGTGATGAAGCGCGCTTCATCACTCGCCAGATAGGCGGCCATGGATGCGATGTCTTCCGGATTGCCGCCGCCTTTCACCGGCTGCGCATTCGCGGCGACCTCAAAAATCATCGCCGTCGCCATCTGCTTGGCCTCGGCAGGCACTTCCATCGCGGAGGTGAAGATGTTGGTCTTGATGAACCCGGGGCAGATCGCGTTGCAGCGAATTTCATATTTTGCGAGATCAGCGGCGGCTACCTTGGAAAGATGCAGCACGCCCATCTTCGCCACGGCATAAGCGGTGGGCGAATAGCCCGCACCCAGCGCCGCGATGCTGGCCGTGTTCACGAACGACGCGCCCTTGCGGCCTTTCATGTGCGGAATCGCATAGCGCATTCCCATCGCGACCGAGCGCAACAGCAGGTTCATGGTGAAGTCCCAGCCTTCGGCTTCGATCTCGTCAATGCCGGCGCGATCCCCGCCTGCGCCCGCATTGTTGAACACCGTGTCGATGCCGCCGGTATGGCTTGCAGCAAAATCCATCAGCGCCTTGATATCGGCCACATTGGTCACGTCGCAGCGGCGGAATAGCACCTTGCCACCGCTCGCATCGGCCACTTCCTGCCCGCCTTTTTCATCAATATCGCCCGCGATCACAGTCGCGCCTTCGCTTGCAAAGCGCAGCACGCTCGCCTTGCCAATGCCTGACGCGGCACCCGTGATGACGACCGTTTTTCCTGCGAATCTCATGGCATTCTCTCCTGTCTCTCTGCGACTCATCCTGTCTCTTCAAACGGCCAAGTCAACGCCCGTCATGCTGCCGCTACGGCAAGGCGGGCTGCAAACTTGACGCTTGCGGAAAGCGACGGAAGCCAACAAAGAGAATCGCATTGGCTAAAGGAGAGTTTGAATGGCTGAACTGGAGTCGTTCCGCGCGGAGATCCGTGCATGGCTGGAAGAGAACTGCCCGCCAGAGATGCGCCAGCCGGTGCGCGGCGATGAAGATGTCTGCTGGGGCGGACGCAATTGCGAATTTCAGAGCGAAGCGCAAAAGCAGTGGCTCGAACGCTGCGCGGCCAAGGGCTATACCGTGCCCGATTGGCCCAAGGCCTATGGCGGGGCAGGGCTATCCGCTGCTGAAACCAAGATTTTCCGTGAGGAAATGGCTGCGCTCAAGTGCCGCTCTCCGCTCAACAGCTTCGGCATCTGGATGCTCGGCCCGGCTTTGCTCAAGTTCGGCACCGAAGAGCAGAAGGTGCACTATCTGAACCAGATCGCGCGCGGCGAAATCCGCTGGTGCCAAGGCTATTCCGAACCGGGTTCGGGGTCTGACCTTGTGAGCTTGCAGACCTTTGGTGAAGACAAGGGCGATCACTGGGTCGTCAACGGCTCCAAGATCTGGACGAGCTATGCCAACAAGGCGGACTGGATCTTCTGTCTGGTGCGGACCAACAAGGAAGACAAATATCGCGGCATCAGCTTCCTGCTGTTCGACATGACCTCTCCGGGCGTTTCGACCAAGCCGATCCTGCTGATCTCCGGTGCGTCACCCTTCTGCGAAACCTTCTTCGACAATGTGGAAGTGCCCAAGGCGCAGATCGTCGGCGAACTCAATCGCGGTTGGGATGTCGCCAAGTTCCTGCTCGGCCATGAACGCGAAATGATCTCCGGCATGGGTGGCGATGGCGGCATTGCCTCGCTCGGCGCGCTCTACAAGGATGTGATGGCGCACGAACCGATCCTGCGTGCTCAGATGGCGCTCTTCGATGTCGAAAGCCTTGCCTATCGCGCGCATGGCGAACGCTTCATGGACGAATGGAAGACCGGCCGGGCGCACCCGGCTTATTCCAACCTGATGAAATATGTCGGGACGGAGCTCAACAAGCGTCGCCATGAACTGGTGATGGCGGCAGGCGGCACCGAGGCTCTGGAATGGGAAAGCCAGCGCACCAATGA
>CALMZE010000108.1 GCA_937870585.1 uncultured Sphingomonadales bacterium
GCTGCCCAGATCGCCGCCCATCCGGGTCGCCCCTTCGGCTGCCCCGGTGGGAAACGCCAAGCCCCACTCCCCACCCGCCTGTGACGGCATGGCAGCGCAGGCGGCAATCAGGGCGAGCGCGCGCTTCATACGCCCGTCGATCCAAACCCGCCCGCGCCGCGATCCGTTTCATCAAGGCTCGCCACCTCCGCAAACACCGCGCGTTGGACGGGGGCGGGGACGAGCTGGGCGATCCGGTCGCCGCGCTTGATGACAAAGGGCTCGCTGCCCAGATTGGCGAGGATCACCTTCACTTCCCCGCGATAATCACTGTCGATCGTGCCCGGCGTGTTGAGGCAGGTGATGCCATGCTTGAGCGCAAGGCCCGAGCGGGGCCGCACTTGCACTTCGAACCCGTCCGGAATCGCCATGGCAAACCCCGTAGCGACGGCATGACGCCCGCCGGGTTCAAGCGTGAGCTCTTCAGCAGAGACAACATCCATCCCCGCCGCGCCCAGTGTGGCATAGGCTGGGGAAGGCAGATCAGCGCCATTCAGGAGGCGCTGGAGGGCGATGGTGATGGGATTCATGGAAAAAAGGTTCCCTATTTCCAAAGCGGAAGCAGCATGGCCACAATCAAGAAAAAGATCGAAAATGTCTCCATCGGCACAGACATGAAACGGTGTATGGCCTTGTAAAACAAGCGATTGCGCAATTCTGGCAACGCAATATGAGAGCGGCGCTTGGCGTTCAATTTGCTGCCATAATGCCAATTCCAGACAGCGGCGAATATATACCCCAACGACCAATACCAAGGCTGATCGGGAATGACCCCCTTCCCAATCATCTGGACAAGGCCAAACAGACACAGCGAAGCCAGCCAGATCAATGCCGTCTGATAGCCCTTACCTTGCCACCAGAAGATCATCACGTTGCATTCCCGTTGGCCAGCGCATCGGCAATCCTCTCCGCAAGGCGCGTTGCGACCGCATCCTTCCCCATCCGGTCCCAGCTGTCCACGCCGTCGCGGGTGATGATGTGGACGCGGTTGACCTCGCCGCCCATCTTGTCGACCGACACATCATTGGCGACGATCATGTCGCAGCCTTTCCGTTCGAGCTTGCCCTGACCATGTTCGATGGCCTTTTCAGTCTCGGCGGCAAAGCCCACCACCAGGCGCGGGCGCTGCGGAGAGGCGCAGAGATTGGCGAGAATATCCGGATTCTTGTGCCAGTTGAGCGTGGGCGGGCCGGATTCCTTCTTCAGCTTTTCAGGGGCTGCATCCACGCGCCAATCGGCCACAGCGGCCACCATGACGGCAGCATCGGCAGGCAGTGCTGCGAAGACGGCGACCTCCATCTCGCGCGCGGCCTCTACGTCGATCCGGTCCACGCCCGACGGCGTGGGCAATGACACCGGGCCAGCGACCAAAGTCACCCGCGCACCAAGCGCCGCGAGCGCACCCGCAATCGCGAACCCCTGCTTGCCGGAAGAGCGGTTGGCGATCACGCGGACGGGGTCAATCGGCTCATGCGTGGGGCCGGCGGTGACAATGATGTGTGCGTTGGCCAACTCCCTCTCCCCTTCAGGGGAGAGGGCTGGGGAGAGGGGCCGATTGGAGACAGACTCCCCCTCTCCCACCCCTCTCCCCTGAACGGGAGAGGACTCAATTTCAAAATCCGGCTGCCCCTCCAGCACATCCGCGCCGCCCGCCAGAGCCCGATTGATCGCAGTCAGAATCGCTTCAGGCTCCGGCAAGCGGCCCGGGCCAAACTCGCCGCACGCCATTGCGCCCTCGTCAGGCTCCAGCACAGTCACACCATCGGCGCGCAACTGCGCGACGTTGCGCTGTGTGGCGGCATGGAGCCACATGCGAACATTCATGGCGGGGGGGGCGGGCACCGGCTTTTTCCTGGGGGGGCGCCGCCGTGTCGCTCTATCGTCCCCCCAACCACCCGCCCCGCCCGCCCGCTCACCGGCTACGCCGACCACGCCCCCCGCCA
>CALMZE010000109.1 GCA_937870585.1 uncultured Sphingomonadales bacterium
GCTGAAGATCTGGCCTATGTCTCCACGATCAGCATCGATGAAGAGGGGTGGGACGAGCCGACCGCCACCACGCCGCGTCTGGCCACGGCTGATTATGGTCCGTTCCGCGTGAAGGGTGATGTCGTTGAGCTGATTGATGCGGTGGACGCGACGACACCGGCCAAATTCAAGGCGATGCTGGCCGCGCATCCGGGGGTCAAGCGCATCGAGATGATCGAATGCCCTGGCTCCGAAGATGATGATGCCAATCTGGAAGTCGCCCGCATGATCCGCGCCAAGGGGCTGGATACGCATGTGCCCGCGACCGGTTCGATCCGCTCTGGCGGGGTGGAGCTGTTTCTGGCGGGTGTGAATCGCTCGGCAGACGAAGGCGCGGAAGTCGGCGTTCACAGCTGGGAAGATTCGGATGGCCTTCAGGCAACCGATTATCCCGCCAATGATCCGGTACACCGGCCCTATATTTCCTTCTACACCGATATGGGCATGGATGCCGCCAAGGCTCGCGCTTTCTATGATTTCACCAACACGGCAGCGCCCTTTGACGGGCTGCATGTGATGAGCCGCGCGGAACTGGTGAAGTTCGGGCTGATCGGGTAAATTATATCCGTCGCCCCCGCCTGCAAGCGTCACCCTGAACTTGTTTCAGGGCCCATGCCACGAAGGTGGAGCAAGACTGAAATCTATCAGGCCTCGCTCAAATTGTGAGGCATGGATGCTGAAACAAGTTCAGCATGACCGGTGCTGCTGGATTTGCGTTCAAGGCTCAAGCGCCAGCAATCTCTTGCGTGCGCCTTATAAATCCACACCCGCCGCAATCGCTTCCAGCTTGCGCAGGCGTTCCTTTAGATCAGCCAGCTCGATGCGGTTTGATGTGGTGGTCACGGGCGCAGCCTGTGCCGGGGCGAGTTCGGCGCGCTTGAAATCCAGCCACGCCATGAAACCCTTGTAACCGGCGGCGGTCAGCATCGCGAGCGCGATCAGGGCTGAACTGGCCATGGTGAGGTAAAATCCGGGATCGCTGGTCATGGCGGGGGCCCTTTTGCGCCGCTTTTCGATCTCGCGGTCCAGCGCGGCAGTGGCGTTATTGTCGGTGGCGATGCGCTCCAGAACCGCGATGCGGTCTTTCAGCGTCTTGATCTCTTCGCGCATCGCAATGGTTTCGGCGGTATCGGCCACCACGCCGTTGCGGCGGTCGCGGCGCGAGGGAATGCCCATCTTGGCGCGGACGATCTGGCCGATGGTGGCGATCAGGACGATGGCGACAACCATCGAAAATGGATTGCTGAACATGAGTGTCTCCCTGTTGGTTCGGGTTAGCGCAGTGCGTCGATTTCTGCGGAAAGGCGGGCGGGCTTGTCTGTCGCGATCCGCTCCAGAACGGCAATCCGCTCTTCCAGACGCACCACCTTGCTGTTCAGCTGCTCATTCTCGCTGGTCAGCAGGCTGATCGTGCGGTCGGCTTCGGGATCGGACTTGCTGACCTGCCCGCCCCATTCTCCTTCCAGTGGATAGCCGTGCCGCGCCCTGATCCAGCTGGTGATGACCCAGCCGATTGTGCTGATGGCGATGATCGCAAGGACGAATTCAGGGCCTTGAAATGACATCGGACGAACTCCTTCCTGTGCGGCCTATTTCAGCGCGTCAATTTCATCGGCCAGGCGCGTGTTGCGGCTGGTGTAATGCGTTTCGATGTCGGCAAGGCGACGGTCGAGATCGCGGAATTTGGAGCGGACGTCGCGCGTGGTGCGTGCGGGCGACTGGCGGACACCCTGCCAGAAGCGCTCGTCATCGGCGCTTTCGTAGAGGCCATGCGGGCGAGCATCGGCGACCCATGCGGCGATCCAGTAAGCGATCAGTGTCCAGGGGAAGGCCCCCATGATCGTGATCAGCACCGTGCCGACGCGAACCCAGGTCACGTCAATGCCGGTATAATCGGCAATCCCGGCGCAGACGCCTTTCCATTTGGCATTCTGCGGGTTCAGGTAAAAGCGGGTGCGGCTGGCAGACATGTGAATTCTCCTCTCTCAATGCGTCTTAGCGATGGCCGGGCAGGCGGCTGGTGGCGCTGTTGGGGCGGGCTGCCCAGGCGGTGATGCCATAGGCAATCAGCGTCCAGGGAAAGCCGCCGAGCACGGTGGCGGCCACGGTGCCGACGCGGATCCATGTGGCATCCCAGCCGGTATAATCGGCCAGACCAGCGCAGACGCCGGACAGTTTGGCTTCGGCTTTGTTGAGCTGGAATTTGGTGCGGGGAACGGACATTTCAAATCTCCTTGGTGAGGCGGTTCAGCCCCGGCTTTTCCAGCTCGGGTCATCTGCCGTCATGATGCGCTCGATGGTTTCGACACGGTCTTCGAGAAGACGGGCCATGTCGTGCAATTCGTCGAGCAGATTTTCATCTTCGCGGGTCAGGTTCGCGCCGCGCTTCCACTGGGTGACATAGTGCAGGATCAGCCAGGGCAGGCCGATGAAGATGCACGCAATCGCCACCATCGGGATGAAGTCTTCCATCGTATCACGCCTTTCCGGCCGCAGCCTTCAGCGCCGCGAGTTCAGCTTCAACTTTTTCAGACGACTGGAGTTCGGCAATTTCCTCTTCCAGCGTCTTGGGCGCAGCGCCCAAGCCCAGCGCATCGGCGCGGCCTTCGGCCAGATCAACGCGACGTTCGAGCACATCGAAGCGCGAGAAGGCTTCATCGACCTTCGGACCGGAATAGGCTTCGCGCAGACGGATGCGGTTGTTGGCCGCTTCCAGCCGTGTGGCAAGGCCGGACTGACGAGACCGGGCTTCGCGCAGTTTGGCCTGCAGCTTGGCAATGTCTTCCTCATTCGCGTTCAGCGCTTCGTCGAGCATCGCGATTTCGGCTTCGATGCGTTCGGCCATGTCGGCTGCCTTCTGGCGTTCCACCAGAGCGGCCTTGGCGAGGTCTTCACGGTCCTTGGAGAGCGCGAGTTCAGCCTTTTCCTTCCAGCTGGTCTGCAGGCCATCGAGCTTGACGAGGTGGCGGCGCAGTTCCTTCTGGTCGGCAATGGTGCGCGCGGCAGAGGCGCGAACCTCGATCAGCGTTTCTTCCATTTCCATGATGATCATGCGGACCATCTTGGCCGGGTCTTCGGCCCGATCAAGCATGTCGGTGACATTGGCGGCCAGAATATCGCGAGCGCGGGAGAAAATACCCATTTGAAAACTCCTGAAACAGATACGCGGTGGGGAAGGGGGGAGCCGGAAGCGGTGGGATGAAACCGCTTCCGGCCGGGGATTTGGATGATCAGGCCAGCGGCAGGACCATCCGGGGGGCTTCGTGGTTCGGCATGGCAGCGCGGACGGGGCCGGTGGCTGCCACCAGGCAGGTCGCGCTGAACAGGATGGCGCAGATCGCTGCGGTGGCACTGTTGCGGAGCCGGTTGGTTGAGGTGCGGATCATGGTGGTTCTCCAGTTGGATCGTTTGAATTGTGTCGGTGCAGGCTTTCGTCTGCGCCATGCCTTCCACTCAGCATGAAGCGTGCCAATTTTGGATTTTGGCTGAATTTCGGCGTTTTTCCAGCTTTACTCTTCATGAATGGCGGAAAAATATTGCCAATAAATAGCAAAATACGCTACTATTCAGCATGGATAGAAACACGCAGTTCATCGGCCAGTCGATGGCCTTTCTCGACAGTGTCGAACGCGCGAGCCGCGCGGCGGCGCTCAACCGGCCCGTGCTGGTGATTGGCGAGCGGGGGACGGGCAAGGAACTGGTGGCCGAGCGGCTCCACCGCCTCTCGACGCGTTGGGATGGGCCGCTCGTCACCATGAACTGTGCGGCGCTCACGGAAACGCTGATCGAGGCGGAGCTTTTCGGGCATGAGGCCGGGGCGTTTACCGGGGCGACCAAGGCGCGGGTTGGCCGCTTTGAAGAGGCGGATGGCGGGACGCTTTTTCTTGATGAGCTCGCGACCCTGTCTGCGGGCGCGCAGGAACGCCTGCTGCGCGCGGTCGAATATGGGGAAGTGACGCGGATCGGCACCAACCGCCCGGTGCGGGTGGATGTGCGGGTGGTTGCGGCAACCAATGAGCATCTGCCGCGTCTGGTGGAAGTAGGGAGGTTCCGCGCTGACCTGCTCGACCGGCTCTCGTTCGAAGTTGTCACGCTGCCCCCCTTGCGCGCGCGCGAGGGGGATGTGTCCGTGCTTGCCAATCATTTCGGGCGACGCATGGCCTCAGAGCTTGAATGGGATGGCTGGCCCGGCTTTTCGGAGGCCGCGATGGTGGCGCTGGAGACGCATGACTGGCCCGGCAATGTCCGAGAGTTGCGCAATGTGGTGGAACGCGCTGTCTATCGCTGGGATGACCCTGAACGTGCAGTGGAGGTGGTGGAGTTTGATCCCTTTGCCTCGCCTTGGATGCCGCAAGCGGTGAGCGCGCCGTCGCCCGCTGCCGAGCCGCAAAGCCTGCCTGCTGCGCTGCCTCTCGCTGAGGTGCCCGGCGATTTCCGGGCGGCGGTTTCCGCATATGAAAAGGCGCTGCTCGAAGCCGCACTTATCCGCCACAAGCACAACCAGCGCAGCACCGCCAAGGCCCTTGGCTTGACTTACGACCAGTTCCGCCACGCGCTGCGGCGGAATGCCATGCTGTAGCAGTTGGTGTTTCAGTTTGAATTTGACCGGGTGACACTGATCATCCCCATCGACTTGCGATGGGGAGGTGGCATCGCGCGGCGATGACGGAGGGGTAGAGCAATGCCGACATTCTCCCCTCCACCATGCTCCGCATGGTCCCCTTCCCCATTGCAAGTCGATGGGGAGGAAATGTCCGCCTGAGCAATTCAGCCTAAACTGAGACACGACGCTGTAGCACGCCCATTTGCATCCCCCCGCGCACCCCTCTAAAGCGCGGCCCCATGGCAAAGATCGAAACACCCCGGCCCATTCGCGGCACGCAGGATATGCTTGGCGACACGGCGGACCGCTTTACCCATGTGGTCGAGACGTTCGAGCGCGTGCGGCGGCTCTACGGCTTCAAGCGCATCGAAGTGCCGGTGATCGAGCCGACCGCCGTTTTCTCGCGCTCGCTGGGGGAAACGACCGATGTCGTCTCCAAGGAAATGTATTCGTTCGAGGATCGCGGTGGCGAATCCGTCACGCTGCGGCCGGAATTTACCGCGGGCATTTGCCGCGCCTATCTGAGCGAAGGCTGGCAGCAATATGCGCCGCTGAAGGTTGCGACGCATGGCCCGCTGTTCCGCTATGAACGCCCGCAAAAGGGCCGCTATCGCCAGTTTCATCAGATTGACGCCGAAGTGCTGGGTGCGGGTGAACCGGCGGCGGACGTGGAGCTGCTCTGCTTTGCCGATCAGCTGCTGCACGAGCTGGGCATTGCTGACGGGGTGACGCTGACGCTCAACACGCTGGGCGACGCGCCGAGCCGCGCAGCATGGCGCGAGGCGCTGATCGAACATTTCGTATCGCACCGCGCGGGCCTGTCCGAAGACAGCCAGAAGCGGCTCGAAGCCAATCCGATGCGCATATTGGACAGCAAAGACCCGCGTGATCGCCCGATTGCCGATGCCGCACCAGAGATTGACACCTTCCTGACCGACGAAGCGCTCGACTTCTTCGGCAGTGTCACCGAAGGTTTGCAGGCCGCAGGCGTCGCCTGGACGCGCAACGCCCGGCTGGTGCGCGGGCTCGATTATTACCGGCACACCGCGTTTGAGTTTGTGACCGACCGTCTAGGGGCGCAGGGCACTGTGCTCGGTGGCGGGCGCTATGACGGGTTGATTGAGAGTCTGGGTGGCCCGCACACGCCTGCCGTTGGCTGGGCTGCCGGGATTGAGCGGCTGGCGATGCTGCTGGAGGCGCCGCAGCCGGATCGTCCGCGCGCCGTGCTGGTGCCGATGGGCGATGCCGCCACGCTGATGGCCACAGGTCTGCTTGCCGATCTACGCAGCGCCGGGATCGCCGCAGACATGGGCTATAAGGGCAATATGAAGAAGCGGATGCAGCGCGCCAATGATGCCGGTGCCCGCTTTGCGATCATCATGGGTGATGATGAACTGGCGCGTGGCGAAGTCTCTCTTAAGGATCTGGGATCGGGCGAGCAGAAGGCCGTTGCCGTGTCCGGATTGGCGGAGGCTTTGGGCGCTTCAGATTGACTTGGTGCCAATAATGTGTATATGAATACACATGGAGCGTGACAGCAAGAAAATTGTCCGGCGATTGCTTGATGATGGCTTCGCGCTCGTTTCGGTCAAAGGCTCGCATCACAAATTCGTACGCAGCGAAGGCGCAAGCACGCGCACGGTGATTGTGCCCCATCCGAAGAAGGATTTGCCGCCCGGCACGGCCCGCGCCATCGCGCGGCAGGCCGGGTGGCTCGATTGAGGACAAATGGCGATGCGCTATTATC
>CALMZE010000110.1 GCA_937870585.1 uncultured Sphingomonadales bacterium
GTTGCGCTTGATGTGGGGCGCGTGGCGCGCCAAGACAAGAGCGATCTTCGCAATTTGTGAACGCCTGCCCGCTAGTAGACGCGGCAGAAAGGGACTTTCATGACGACATTGATCACCGGAGCAGCGGGATTTATCGGCCATGCGCTGGCAGACGCGTTGCTCGCGCGCGGAGAGCCCGTGATCGGGATTGATGTGGTCAATGACTATTATGATCCCCGCTTGAAGGAAGACCGGATTGCGGACCTGAAGGCCCGGCACGGCAATGGCTTCACCTTCTTGCGCGTCGATTTTGCCGATCATGAGGCGATGGACGCCGCGCTCGCCCCGCTCAAATTTGATCGCATCGCGCACCTCGGGGCACAGCCAGGCGTGCGCTATTCCATCGAGAACCCGCGCGCTTATGTGCATTCCAATCTGGTGGGCCATGTGAACATGCTGGAGCTGGCGCGCCATCGCGGCGTGCCGATGGTTTATGCGTCTTCATCGTCGGTCTATGGCGGCAATGAAAGCCTGCCCTTCCGCGTGGAAGACCGGGCAGATCACCCGATCTCGCTCTATGCCGCCACCAAGAAGGCGGACGAACTGATGAGCGAGACCTACGCCCATCTCTATCGCATCCCGCTCACCGGCCTGCGCTTCTTCACCGTTTACGGCCCATGGGGGCGGCCGGACATGGCGGTGTGGTCCTTCACCCAGTCGATCCTGTCGGGCAAGCCGATCAAGGTGTTCAACGCGGGCGAGATGCGGCGCGACTTCACCTATATCAAAGACATTATTGCAGGCGTCGTCGCTTGTCTCGATAATCCCCCGCCCGATGATGGCGCGCCCAAAGCCGGCGGCAGCGTGTCTCCGCACCGGCTTTATAACATCGGCAACAGCCGTTCCGAAGAGCTGGTCAAGCTGATTGACCTGATCGAAGAGGCCTGCGGCGTGCCCGCCGTGCGCGTGATGGACGCCATGCAGCCCGGCGATGTGAAGGAAACCTATGCCGATGTCAGCGCCATCGGCTCCGATCTGGGCTATGAACCGACGACGCCGATTGAGGTGGGCATTCCGACCTTTGTGAACTGGTACAAGGCCTATCGGGGGATTTGAGGGGCTTGAAACCATCATCCTCCCCATCGACTTCCGATGGGGAGGTGGCATCGCGCAGCGATGACGGAGGGGCTGTGCACCGAAGCTGACGGCCCCTCCGCCATCCTTCGGATGGTCCCCCTCCCCAACGCAAGACGTTGGGGAGGATTACGCACGACATTGCCCATCACCCAATTTCGTTTAAGGCCACGGCGTGACCACGGCCATCCTCCCTGCCCTACTGATGCTCGCGTCCGGCAGCATCCATGCCATTGTGAATGCCATGGTGAAGGCCGGGCCGGACCGGACGAGCCATATGGCGCTGATGTCCTTCTCCAGCGCCGTGGTGGTGGCGCCGCTGATCCCCTTCGTGCCCTTGCCGCATGGAGCATGGGCTTGGCTCGCCATCTCGATGGTGGTGCACCTCGCCTATTTCCAATGCCTTGTGCGGTCGCTGGATTCGGGTGATCTCTCTTCGGCCTATCCCATTTTCAGGGGCTCCGCTCCGCTCCTGACCGCCTTGATCGCGGTATTCTGGTTTGGCGAGACGATTCACCTTCACACCGCACTGGGCATCCTGCTGATCGCAGGCGGGATGCTCGGCATGATCGCGGGACGGCATGTGAACCGGGATACGCTGGTCTGGTCGCTCATCACCGGCGTCACCATCGCTATCTACACAGCAGTGGACGCCAAGGCAGTGCGGTCTGCCCCGGATGTGTTCGGCTTCATCATCTGGTTCTTCTTTGCGCTAGGCCTCTGCAATCTGGGGACAGGCCTTGTCTCGCGCGGGCGCGCGATCTGGCCCTATTTCAGGGCGAACTGGAAACATGGCGGGCTCGCAGGCGCACTCTCTGTGCTGACCTTCGGCATGGCGCTCGCCGCGCTCGCCATGGGTGATGTTGCGCCGCTCGCAGCCTTGCGTGAGACCGGAATGGTCACAGCCCTCATCATTTCGATCCTGTTTCTCAAGGAACCGGTCAGCCTTGACCGGGGCGTCGCGATTCTCGCCATCACGGCGGGCGCGGTCATCATCGTCGCCGGACAGGGCTGAAGCGCGCAGAAATCCCTTGATTAACCGAAGATTCGCAGATAGAGGCCCGCGCAACCGGTGCGGGCTTTTGCGCGCGCCGCACTTCCACTTGAATGGAGACAGGCGAGTTTATGCAAATCATCGTGCGGGACAATAATGTCGATCAGGCGCTGCGCGCGCTCAAGAAGAAGCTGCAGCGCGAAGGCGTTTACCG
>CALMZE010000111.1 GCA_937870585.1 uncultured Sphingomonadales bacterium
CGCACCAGAGCCGCGCGCGGTACGGCGCTATTTGCGCGAATTCCTCTCTGACCGGCGCGTGGTGGAGATTCCGCCTTTCGTCTGGCAGGTCATCCTCAACCTGTTCGTGCTGACCACGCGCCCGCGCAAATCCGCGCACGCCTATGCGCAGGTCTGGACCGATGATGGCGCGCCGCTGGTGGCGATCACACGGCGTCAGGCCAAGGCGCTAGCTGCAAGGCTGGGGGATGCCGTGACGGTCGATTGGGCGATGCGCTATGGCCAGCCCTCGATTGCCGAACGGCTGGCGGCGCTGAAGTCCGAAGGGTGCGACCGCATTTTGATCGCCCCGCTCTACCCGCAATATAGCGGCGCGACGACGGCAACCGTGATGGATGCCGTGGGCCGCGCGCTGGCCGCGATGCGTTGGCAGCCCGCCATTCGCACTCTACCCCCTTATTACGACGACCCGCTCCACATCGCGGCGCTGGCAGAGGACGCCAAGGCGCATCTCGCCGCGCTCGATTTCGAGCCCGATGCGTTGCTCGCCAGCTTCCATTCGATGCCCGAACGCACACTCTTGCTCGGCGATCCCTATCACTGCCAATGCCAGAAGACCGCGCGGCTGCTGTCTGAAAGATTGGGGCGGGCGTTGACCATCTCCTTCCAGTCCCGCCTTGGCCGCGCCAAATGGCTGGAGCCTTCGACCGAAGCGACCCTCGTTGCGCTGGCGCAGAAGGGCGTGAGAAAGCTCGCAGTGCTGACGCCGGGGTTTTCGGCAGACAACCTGGAAACGCTGGAGGAAATAGCGATCCGGGGGCGAGAGACATTTCTGGCAGCGGGCGGCGCACACTTTGCTGCCCTGCCCTGCCTTAATGATGGCGAGCCGGGTATGGTGATGATCGAAGCGCTGGTGCGCCGTGAATTGGGGGGATGGGTCTGATACGCTTAGGCACGAACTGAATGAACCCGCTCATGGTGAGGAGGGACTGAGCTTGTCGAAGGCCCGTCTCGAACCACGGTCGGTCCTTCGAGACGCCATTTCGACAAGCTCAATGGCTCCTCAGGATGAGCGGAGCAGAAATCCAGCATCAAACTCATCCCCCCTTTTCCTTGCCGCACCGCACAAATTCAGCTAGGGGCGCGGCCAAACATCCATTCCCGCACAATCGAGAGTTTCAATGGCCCTGCGCAACATCGCCATCATCGCGCACGTCGATCATGGCAAAACCACCCTTGTGGACCAGCTTTTCCGCCAATCCGGCACCTTCCGCGACAATCAGCGCGTGGAAGAACGCGCCATGGATTCGAACGATCTGGAAAAGGAGCGCGGGATCACCATTCTCGCCAAATGCACCTCCGTGGAATGGGGCGACACGCGCATCAACATCGTTGATACGCCCGGCCACGCTGACTTTGGCGGCGAAGTGGAGCGCATCCTCTCCATGGTCGATGGCGTCATCCTGCTGGTGGACAGCTCCGAAGGCGCAATGCCGCAGACCAAGTTCGTGACCGGCAAGGCGCTGGCACTTGGCCTGCGCCCCATCGTCGTCGTCAACAAGATCGACCGCCCCGACGAACGCATCCAGGAAGTGCTGGACGAAGTGTTCGATCTGTTCGTTTCGCTCGATGCGACCGATGAACAGCTCGACTTCCCCGTGCTCTACGCCTCTGGCCGCAACGGCTATGCCAATCTGGAGCCGGAAAAGCGTGAAGGCACGCTGACCCCGATGTTCGAAACGATCATCAGCCACGTCCCCGCCCCCAAGGTGGATCGCGACGCGCCCTTCCAGTTCCTCGTGACCTTGCTTGACCGTGACAACTTCCTCGGTCGCATCCTCACCGGTCGCGTCGCGGCGGGCACAGTGAAGGTCAACCAGCAGATCAACGCGCTCGACAATGATGGCAACATCGTCGAATCGGGCCGCGCTTCCAAGCTGCTCGCCTTCCGCGGCCTCGAACGCGTGCCGGTGGACGAAGCCCATGCCGGCGACATCATCTCCATCGCGGGCATGACCAACGCGACCGTGGCCAACACGATTGCGGAAGTGGGCGTTTCCACGCCGATCGCCGCGCAGCCGATTGATCCGCCGACGCTCTCAATGCGTTTTGCCGTGAACGATTCGCCGATGGCGGGCCGCGAAGGCAGCAAGGTGACGAGCCGCATGATCCGTGACCGCCTGTTCCGCGAAGCCGAATCGAACGTCGCCATCCGCATCACCGAAAGCGCGGACAAGGACAGTTTTGAAGTTGCCGGTCGCGGCGAACTCCAGCTCGGCGTGCTCATCGAAACGATGCGCCGCGAAGGCTTTGAACTCGGCATCAGCCGCCCGCGCGTGCTGTTCAGCACCGATGAATCGGGCAGCCGCACCGAGCCTTATGAAACCGTCGTGATCGACGTAGACGATGAATTTTCGGGCACGGTCATCGACAAGATGAATATCCGCAAGGCCGAAATGACGGATATGCGGCCCTCCGCTGGCGGCAAGACGCGCATCACCTTCTCCGCGCCCTCACGCGGACTGATCGGCTATCACGGCGAATTCCTGTCCGACACGCGCGGCACGGGCATCATGAATCGGCTGTTCGAGAAATATGGCCCGTACAAGGGCAATATCGAGGGCCGCAAGAATGGCGTGCTCATTTCCAACGGTGCAGGCGAAGCTGTGGCCTATGCCCTCGGCCCGCTTGAAGAGCGCGGCATCCTGTTCGTAAACCCCGGTGAGGCACTCTATGAGGGCATGATCATTGGCGAGAATGCCAAGACGGATGACCTTGAAGTCAACCCGATGAAGTCCAAGCAGCTCACCAACTTCCGCGCCTCAGGCGGCAAGGATGATGCCATCCGCCTGACCCCGCCGAAGAAGATGACGCTGGAACAGGCCATCGCTTATATTGACGATGACGAGCTGGTTGAGGTCACCCCGCAGAACATCCGTCTGCGCAAGCTCCACCTCGACCCCCACGAGCGCAAGCGCGCGAGCCGGGCGAAGGCTGCATAGAGACAACTGACTGCCATAGTCTCCACCGCTCGTGCTGAGCTTGTCGAAGCACTGTTCTTTCATTCGGCTCTGTTGCCAAGAAAGACAGCCCCCTTCGGCGAAGCTCAGGGCAGGCTTCGACAAGCGCAGGGCGAGCGGTTTTTTGTTATTTGCAGAGCCCGCCAAAGCACGGACTTTAGCAGGCACCCAATCTAAACAAAAAGGCCGCCACCCACCGGGTGACGGCCTTTTTTGTTCATGCCCTCGCGGCGGCAACGAAGATCAGAAGCTGATCTTCGCGCCGATGCGGATGCCATAGAGCGAGCGGCGCACCTGCACCACTTCGCTCGGCGCCAGCACGTTGCTGTAACGATACTGGGCGCAGGCTGCGGAGGAGCTAGAGGTCGTCTGCGCAGTCGTCGCAGCCGTACCCGTCGCAACAGCCGTGTTCAGGCAGGCCACGCGCACCAGTGGGGCGTTATACGGGAATTCGACCTGACGGAGCGAACCCCAATCGCTGTCAATCAGGTTGAGGACGTTTTCAATGTCCGCAAACAGTTCCAGCTTGCTGCCCTTCACCAGCGGCAATTCCTGGCTCAAATGCATATCGAGCTTGAAGAAGCGCGGCGAGCTCTGCGTGTTCTTGGCAATGATCTTGCCGCGATATTTGTCGATGCCGAGCGACGTGACGAGACCGTTGAACGCGGTTTCGCTCGCCACGCTGTCGAAGCTGACCTTGGTGTCAGTCGTTGTCGGCACATAGAGCAGCATCGCGCCCAGATTGCCCACGGTGCCGAACGCCGAGCCACGACCACCGGTGTTTTCCAGCATGGTCAGGCTGTACGGGCGACCCGAACGGATTTCGCCGAACAGGCCGATCCGCGTCTTGTTGTCGCCGAAGAACTCCTTCTTGAAGTCGACGCCGAATTTCCACTGGTTGGTAAATTCGTAGATCGAACGGCCATAAGCCGGGAAGTTGGGATCTTCAAAGGCGTTATTGCCATAGTTGGAACTCGACGTGGAGCTGGTGAGGTTGGCCACATCCTTCACATTGGAGCGTGTGTAGCTGCCGTCGATCGAGAGGCCGAAATCCCAGCTCTTGGCAAAACGCGCAGTGTAGAAATACGCGCGACCCTGCTTGGAGTTGGTGAGCATCAGGTCACGGTTGGTGGTGGACACGCCGCCGACAGGGCCATAGCGCGTACGGCCATCGGGCAGCGTGCCGATGGCAACCGAGCGGATATCGGTCCACTGATAGCCATAAATGTTCTTGTCATACAGGAACTGAAGACCAATCAGCCAGCCATCGCCAAGCGGGCCAAGATTGGCTTCATAGTCTGCCTGCAAAGACGCCTTCCACTTGCGCGCCAGCTTCAGATTGGGATCGATCACATCGGTCGGCGCCTGAGACAGCGAGGCGACGTTGGTCGTCAGATAGCTGTAGATGGACGAGTTGAAGTTTTTGCCAGTCGCTCCATTCAGCGCCACCGGGCACACCGTCGCGCCGGTTGCGCCTGAGATGTTGCAGCCGTTCGCAGTCGTGTTGCGCTGTATGTCGATCGCGTTGGTCAGCAGACCGGTGTTCGCGAACACGTTAGAGAGATACACATCTGGCGTGCCGCCCGAGAAGATACCGAAGCCACCCTTCACAACCAGACGGTCAGAGGCTTCCCAGTTAAAGCCGAAGCGCGGCTGAACGACGCTGCGGCCCTTGAAGGTCGACATGTTGTTGAAGCCATAGCGCGTCACAAAGTTCGGATTGAGCGCAGGGGCGACATTATTGTCGAACACGTCATAACGCGCACCCGCCGTCACCATCAGCTTGTCGGTCACCTGCCAATCATCTTGCAGGCCGAAATTGAAGGTGGATGTGGTGAAATCTGCTGCCGCGTCAACGGCGTTCAGCGTCGGCACTGCGCCGCCAAGGCGGAGACGGTTGGCCCGCTGCGCTTGGAAATCGGCAATAGAGTCGAAATAGAGATCGCCCAGGCTGCGCTGGATAAACAGGTTGTAGGTATCGACCTTGGTATAGCCCGCGATCAGGCGAAGGTCATGACGGTCCAGATTGAGCCGCGCCGTGAAATCGAGCGACGCGTTTGACGTGCGCAGGAAGTTGGTGTGGCGGCTCACGTCCGGACCGAAGAACAGACGAGCCGAGTTGCAGCTCGTCGCCGATCCCGCCGAAGTCGGATCAAGGCAGACTTCGAAGTTGGCAATCGAACGGCCACCTGTCGGATCCTGATTGCGGTTATAGTCGCGGTACGAGCCACGCAGCGTCGTGGAGAAATTGTTCGACCATGTGGAGTTGATTTCCAGCGTGCCGGTGTTGATCTCTTCCTTGGTCTGATAGCTGTTCGATTCCAGACCCAGCGCATAGACCGGCGTCAGGAAGGTGTTCTGCTGAACCTGATAAGAGCCCTTGTTGCGGATATAGGTCAGAGCAACGCGGTGATCATCGCTGGCATTCCAGTCGAGCTTGGCAATGACCTTTTCATCGCGTTCCGGCTGGTTGGGCTGGAAGCCCAACGTGTCATAGCCATAGACGGTCTTGGCGATGGCCGAGACATTGTCGATCTGCGTCTGGGTGATGTTGGGCACCTGGTTGAACACGCCGGGGCCGACGCCGCTATCATAAGGGAAGCTGTCGCTGGCCTTTTCATAGGCGACCATGAAGAAGAGTTTGTCCTTGATGATCGGGCCGGAGAGCAGCGCGCCATAATTCTTCGACGAAAGGTTCACGTCCGCGCTCAGACCGCGCGTCTTGCTTCCGGTCAGGTTCTCGTCGGAATAGCTGTAAAAGGCAGAGCCCTTGAACTTGTTGGTGCCCGAACGAAGCACAACGTTGATCGCACCGCCCTGGAAATCGCCTTCCGAAATATCGAACGGCGCAACCTTCACAGAGAATTGCTCAACTGCATCGAGCGGAACCGGGCCGCGGCTGGTCGGCAAGCCGCCATTGTTCAGGCCGAAATCATCCGACATTTGGACACCATCAACCGAGAAGCGGTTGAGGCGACCGTTATTGCCCGCGACTTCCATCGCGCGGCTGTTCGAAAGATCGACCGAAACCAGCGGATCGCGGCGGGCCAAATCGCGAATGTCGCGGTTGATGGAGGCGACGCCTTCAATCTCTTCACGGCCCATGGCTGTCAGCGGGCCAGTCGAGGTTTCAAGCACTGTGCCACGTGATGCTGTGACGACGATTTCCTTCATCGCTTCCAGAGCGACGTTCACGCGCAGCGGCTGGCCAGCGCTCAGATACACATCTGTCACCTGGCTGTCTTCAAAGCCGCCCGCTGTCACCTTGACGGTGAAGGGGCCGCCGACGCGCAGGCCGTTGACAGAGAAGGAGCCGTCGCCGTTCGAAGTCACAGACGCCGTGGTGCCAGAGGCTTCATGGATCACGTCGACCTGCGCATCGGCAACCGGCGCACCGGCAGAGGTTACGGTGCCGCGCACCGATGATGTGGTTTCCTGAGCCAGAGCGGGGGCCGCAGCCACAAGCGCGATGCTGGCCACGCCGAAGAGAAACTGATTCCGCATGAATTTTCCCCTGAAAGATATGTCTTGTCCTGGCGAGAATCACCCGCCTCAGACTGCTATGGCGGTCCTATATGGCGGTTCATTGACAGGCGAGTCAGTTTTCGCACTTGCAGCAAGTTACGGATTGAGCGTTGCAAATCGGCAACTGTTAGCTCGCTGTTAACCTTATCTGGTCTAGCTTCGGCAAGTTGCAGCAGGGAGTGTCTCCGCCATGTACAAGCTCGTGGCCTTTGTCTTTATTGGTGCCATCACCATGGCAGTGCTGGTGGGCATGAACCCGCCCAACCTCAATTCCTCTGCCGCAAATGAAACCGCCACGGTTGAAACGGCCAAGGCCGAACCTGCTGAAACCAAATCGGAAACGCTCGCCGGCAACGGCTTTGCGTCAGCCACATTGGTGCGCGCGGAAGATGGGCATTTCTATGCCAGCGCCATGGTCAACGGCGCGCCGGTGCGCTTCATGGTCGATACCGGTGCAACTTCGGTCGCGCTGACCAAGGCGGATGCGCAGACCATCGGACTGCAATTCAACGATGCCGAATTTACCGGCACTGGCGAAGGCGCGGGTGGATCACTGAAGATCAAGCCCATCACAATTGATCGCATTGCCGTGGGGGCGGTGGAAGCCACCAGCGTCTCTGGCGTCATTGGCGATGACAGCCTCAGGCAATCCTTGCTTGGTCAGAGCTTTCTGTCACGCGTCGGCACCGTGAAAATTGAAGGCGACCGGATGGAACTGCGCTGAGCGCGCAGCCCCGCTCTCCTCAGATGAATTCGATCTTGGACACCAGATAGAATTTTTCGCCGGAAGGTACCGTCACTTCCACTTCCTCATCGACATGCTTGCCAATGAGCGCGCGGCCGATGGGTGAATTGTACGAAATGCGGCCCTTGCTGGCATCGGCTTCCATCTGCCCGACCAGCTGGTAACGCACCGGCTTGTCATCCTCGTCCAGCAACGTCACCGTCGCGCCGAACACAATCTTGTCTCCAGACAGCGTCTTGGGATCAATGATGACCGCGCGTGACAGCTTGTCTTCCAAATCGGCGATGGTCGCTTCAACCTGCCCCTGACGCTCCTTTGCGGCGTGATATTCCGCATTTTCGGAGAGGTCGCCATGCGCGCGCGCTTCCTCGATCGCGTCAATGATCAGCGGCCGTTCTGCCTTGAGCGCACGCAGCTGCGCCTCGATCATCACCTGGCCTTCCGCCAGCATCGGCATTTTTTCAACACTCGCCATAAGGGCGTTCCTTCACGCAAATATTAGTCCCAAGCGGGAAGCGTTTCGCCTCCGCTCGCCGTGTCTCCAGAATGTCGGGATCAACGTGCTTCGCGTTTATGATAGTCCTGAAGCGTGCAAACTTCAAGTTTTCGCTGCTTGAGCGCCGCAATCCCCTGCGCTGCCGCCACAGCTCCTGCCGCCGTGGTATATTGCGCAACCTTGGCAACCAGCGCCGAACGGCGAATGTCTTCGCTGTCTTTCAGGCTCTGCCAGCCTTCGGTCGTGTTGAAGATCATGGCGATTTCACCGTCCTTGATCTTGTCCACAATATGCGGGCGCCCCTGCGCCACCTTGTTGACTCGCTCGATAGAAAGGCCCTGCTCTTCCAGATAGGTTGCGGTGCCGCCCGTTGCGCACACACTAAAGCCCAGATCCAGAACCTGCTTCACGGCAGGCAGGATGACCGGCTTGTCGGTATCCTTTACGGAGACAAACACCCTGCCCTCCATCGGCAGCACAGCGCCCGCACCCAGCTGCGACTTCGCAAAGGCGGTCGCGAAATCCCGGTCAATCCCCATGACTTCGCCGGTGGACTTCATTTCGGGCGAGAGCACCGGATCAACGCCGGGGAAGCGGTTGAACGGGAAGACAGCTTCCTTGACCGCGATATGCTTGATGTCGAGATCAATGGTCGGGAGCGTGGCCAGCTTTTCGCCCGCCATCACGCGCGCGGCGATCTTGGCAATCGGCGCGCCAATCGCCTTGGCGACAAACGGCACCGTGCGGGACGCGCGCGGGTTCACTTCGATCAGATAGACCAGTCCATCCTTCACCGCGAACTGGATGTTCATCAGCCCCTTCACATGAAGGGCGCGCGCCAGCGCTTCGGCCTGGCGGCTGATTTCGGCGATAATCTCGTCCGACAGGCTGTAGGGCGGCAGCGAGCAGGCGCTGTCTCCGGAGTGCACGCCCGCTTCTTCGATATGCTGAAGGATGCCAGCGACAACGACATCATCGCCGTCCGCAATCGCATCGACATCCACCTCGACCGCGTCGCGCAGATAAGAGTCAATCAGAACCGGAGAGTCACCCGAAACGATCACCGCAGTCTGGATGTAATTCTCCAGTTGTGCCTGCGTGTCGACGATTTCCATCGCGCGACCGCCGAGCACATAGGAGGGGCGCATCAGCACCGGATAGCCGATGGTGTTGGCGACTGCGATGGCCTCTTCACGGCTGCGGGCGATGCCGTTCTCAGGCTGCTTCAGCCCCAGCTTGAACACCAGCGCCGCAAAGCGTTCGCGGTCTTCGGCCAAGTCGATTGCGTCGGGCGAGGTGCCCAGAATGGGGATGCCCGCATCTTCGAGTGCCTGCGCCAAATTGAGCGGCGTCTGCCCGCCAAACTGCACAATCACGCCCTTCAGCGTGCCATTCTGCTGTTCGACATGCAGGATTTCGAGCACATCTTCCGCCGTCAGCGGCTCGAAATAAAGCCGGTCGGACGTGTCATAGTCGGTGGATACCGTTTCCGGGTTGCAGTTGACCATGATCGTTTCATAGCCCGCGTCGCTCAGCGCAAAGCAGGCATGGCAGCAGCAATAGTCAAACTCAATCCCCTGCCCGATCCGGTTCGGACCGCCACCGAGGATAACGATCTTTTCGCGGTTCGAAGGCTGGCTTTCGCACTCCGGCACGCCAAAGCTCGGTGCTTCGTAGGTCGAGTACATATAGGGCGTTTTGGCTTCAAACTCCGCCGCGCAGGTGTCGATCCGCTTGAAGACCGGGCGCACACCCAGCCGGTGGCGCAATGCGCGCACCTCGGCTTCGGTCACGCCACCCGCCATCGCGCGGACGGCTTCTGCAATCAGGCCGGAGCCATGGCGCACGGCGGTTTCCATGCCTGCCGGAACATGCACCGATTCCAGTGCGAGAAACGCCAGACGCTTGTCAGAAAAGCCCATCGACTTCAGGCGGCGCAGGCCATCCGCGTCCTGCGGCAGGCCGTTTTCCTTGATGCCGTTTTCCGCCGCGACAATCTCTTCGAGCCGTTCAAGGAACCACGGATCAAACTTCGCCACCGCGTTGATCTCGGCAACACTCATGCCTTCGCGCAGCGCCTGTGCCGCGACCAGCAACCGGTCCGGCGTGGCGCGCGACAAAGCGGCTGTCAGGTCATCTTTGGAGGCCCCTTTGAGGCTATCCACATAGTTGAAGCCGACCAGCCCTGTCTCCAGCCCGCGCAGGGCCTTCTGCATCGATTCATGGATGTTGCGGCCAATCGCCATCACTTCACCGACCGACTTCATGGCGGTGTGCAGCAAAGGCTCCGCGCCTTTGAACTTCTCAAACGCAAAGCGAGGGATTTTGGTGACGACATAGTCAATCGTCGGCTCGAAGCTCGCGGGCGTCGCGCCGGTAATGTCATTGGTGATTTCGTCGAGCGTATAGCCCACCGCCAGCTTGGCCGCGACCTTGGCAATGGGGAAGCCGGTCGCCTTGGAGGCCAGCGCAGAAGACCGCGAAACGCGCGGGTTCATCTCGATCACGATCAGGCGGCCATCCTTGGGATTGACCGCGAACTGCACGTTGGAACCGCCTGTTTCCACACCGATTTCACGCAAGCAGGCAATGCTTGCGTTGCGCATGATCTGATACTCCTTGTCGGTCAGCGTCAGCGCCGGGGCCACCGTGATCGAGTCCCCGGTATGCACGCCCATCGGATCGACATTTTCAATCGAGCAGATGATGATCGCATTGTCCGCCTTGTCGCGGACAACCTCCATCTCATATTCTTTCCAGCCAAGCAGTGACTCTTCGATCAGCACCTCGGTGGTGGGCGAAGCATCGAGGCCGCCGGTCACGATCTGGATGAATTCATCCTTGTTATAGGCAATGCCGCCGCCTGTGCCACCCATCGTGAAGCTGGGGCGGATGATGCTCGGCAGGCCGGTATGCTCCAGCACCTTGAGCGCGTCATCCAGACTGTGCGCAATGCCAGACCGCGCGGATTCAAGCCCGATCTTGTCCATCGCGTTGCGGAACTTGATGCGATCCTCTGCCTTGTCGATGGCTTCGGCCGTCGCACCGATCATCTCGACATGATGCTCAGCCAGCGTGCCATTGGCTTCTAGCGCAAGCGCGGTGTTGAGCGCCGTCTGCCCGCCCATTGTGGGGAGCAAAGCCATCTTCTCATGCGGATATTTCGCCTTCTCCGCCGCGATGATCTTGCCCACAATCTCCGGCGTGATCGGCTCGACGTAGGTCGATCCATTTTCGCCCACCAGATCGGGATCGGTCATGATCGTCGCCGGGTTGGAGTTGACGAGGATGATGCGATACCCCTCCTCACGCAGCGCCTTCACCGCCTGCGTGCCCGAATAGTCAAACTCGCACGCCTGCCCGATGATGATCGGACCCGCGCCGACGATGAGGATGGATTGGATGTCTGTGCGTTTGGGCATTATTTCGTTTCCATCATCCCGACGAATTTCGTGAACAGATAGTGGCTATCCTGCGGTCCCGGCGACGCTTCGGGATGGTACTGCACCGAAAACGCGGGTTGATCGCTCAACTCCAGCCCGCACAACGAACCATCAAACAGCGAGACATGCGTCGCCTTCGCGTTCGCCGGAAGCGTTTCGGTTTCGACCGCAAAGCCGTGATTCATGCTGGTGATTTCCACCGCACCGTCGCTCAGCCGCTTGACCGGGTGGTTCGCGCCGCGATGGCCTTGGTGCATCTTCACCGTCTTCGCGCCGATGGCGAGGCCGAGCATCTGGTGTCCCAAGCAAATCCCAAACAGCGGCTTTTTGGTTTCCAGCCACGCCTTGATGACAGGCACGGCATATTCGCCCGTCGCAGCGGGATCGCCGGGGCCGTTGGAGAGGAAAAGGCCATCGGGCTGATGCGCCACGATGTCATCCATCGTGGCTGTGGCGGGCACCACCGTCACGCGCGCGCCGACATCGACCAGATTTCGCAGGATGTTGCGCTTTACGCCATAATCGAGGGCAACAACCTTGGGTCCGTCCGGATTGGCGGTGCTGGTGGCATAGCCCTGCCCCAGCGTCCACAGCCCGTCTTCCCAGCCATAGCTTTGCAAGGACGTGACGTCCTTCGCCAGATCCATGCCTTCCAGCCCCGGCCACACCTTGCCGCGGGCGAGCAGCGTGGGGATGTCGAACTCACCATTTGCCGAATGCGCGATCACCGCGTTGGGCGCGCCCTTCAGGCGGATCAATCGCGTGAGCGCGCGGGTATCCACGCCAGACAGGCCGATGCGGCCATTGGCCTTCATCCAGGCATCAAAATGCTGGGTGGCGCGGAAGTTGCTCGGATCGGTCACGTCCTGCCGCACGATAGCGCCCAGCGCGTGCGGATTGTTCGCTTCAATGTCTTCCGGGTTGGTGCCGACATTGCCGATGTGCGGAAAGGTGAAATTGATGATCTGCCCGGCATAGCTCGGATCGGTCATGATTTCCTGATAGCCGGTGATGGACGTGTTGAAGCATACCTCCCCCACGGCGTCACCTTCCGCGCCGAATCCCTTGCCCCAGATGATCTCTCCACTGGCGAGAACAAGCACTCCTGTCGCTCCGGATGGCGCGCGCGCGGAATGGGGTTCGGCCATGATGGGGTCGCTCCTGAACAGGGGTTTGCAGCAATGTCGCTAAGGCCCCGCTGCTAGAGATGGTGCGGCGCAGCGTCAATCTGTTAAATCCTCTTTCTTCCTGCTAGAGCCTATTCTTTCCACATTTCGAGAGAGCCATGATTCGCGACTCCATCAAAGCCGCGCTGGTCACCGCCATGAAGGGCGGAGACAAGCAGAAAACCGCCACCATTCGCCTGATTCAGGCCGCAATCAAGAATCGCGACATCGAAGCGCGCACCGGCAAAGCCCCGGCGGATGATGACACGCTGGTGGTGGAAGTGCTCCAGAAAATGGTCAAGCAGCGCCGCGAATCGATTGAGATGTTCACGAAGGGCGGTCGCCCGGAACTGGCCGAGATCGAGGCCGACGAAGTCGCCGTGATCGAACTCTTCCTGCCCGCTCAGCTGTCCGACGAGGACACAACGGCACTGATTCTGGGCATCAAGGCGGAGATTGGCGCGGAGAGCGTGAAGGATATGGGCAAGGTGATGGCCCTGCTCAAGGAACGCCACGCCTCTGCGCTGGATATGAGCAAGGCCAGCGCGCTGGTGAAGGCGGCATTGGGGTGATGGCCTGAATAAGCCCCTCCCTTCCAAGGGAGGGGTTGGGGTGGGTGAATGGCTCTACGGATCAATCATATTCGCGGTGCACGTGCACGGGCCATGCGGAACACGCCAACCGAGCCCGAAAAGCGGCTCTGGCGACACCTTTCCAACTCTCAACTTGGCGGCTTCAAATTTCGCCGCCAGACTGTCATCGGCACCTATATTTGCGATTTCAGCTGCTCCCAAAATGGTCTGATCGTTGAAGTCGATGGTGACACGCATGATGCAGACGCTGATATGTTGAGAGATCAAATGCTGATGCGGATGGGTTTTTTCGTGCTGCGATTCAGCAATTCTGATGTGATGGGTAACATGGACGGAGTGCTGGAAACCATTCTGAGCAGAGCCAATGCTTTGCCTGAACGACGTTACACACCCACCCCAACCCCTCCCTTGGAAGGGAGGGGCTTTTGACCCTCTCCCCCGCCTGGCTGGATGAACTCCGCGCGCGCACTCTGCTCTCTTCGTTGATTGGCAAATCAACCAAGATCAGCAAGGCCGGGCGCGAGTGGAAGGCGTGTTGCCCGTTCCATAATGAAAAGACGCCCAGTTTCACGATCAATGACGAAAAGGGCTTCTACCACTGCTTCGGCTGCGGCGCGCACGGCGATGCGATCCGCTGGATGACCGATCAGCGCGGCCTGCCCTTCATGGATGCCGTCAAGGAACTCGCTGAAGCCGCCGGGCTGGACGTGCCTGCACCTGATCCACGCGCGGCAGAACGGGCAGAGCGCGCCAATTCTCTGCATGACGTGATGAAGGCAGCCGCCGACTGGTTTACAGAACAGCTCGGCAGCATCGAAGGGGCAGAGGCGCGCGCCTATCTGGACAAGCGCGGGCTCAAGGCGGAGACGATCCGCACCTTCGGGCTGGGTTTTGCGCCAGACAGTCGGGGCAAGCTGCGCACTGCGCTCAAGCAATTTGGCGATGACAAATTGATCGAAGCCGGGCTGTTGATCAGCGTAGATGACAAGGAGCCCTATGACCGGTTCCGAGGTCGACTGATGATCCCGATCCGCGATCCGCGCGGGCGCGTGATTGCCTTTGGCGGGCGCATATTGGGGCAAGGTGAGCCCAAATATCTGAATTCGCCCGACACGCCGCTGTTCGACAAAGGCCGCACGCTCTACAATCTCGATCTCGCTTCCCCTGCCAGCCGCAAGTCAGGGCGGATGCTGGTGGTTGAAGGCTATATGGACGTGATTGCGCTGGCGCAGGCGGGCCTTGGCGAAGCCGTCGCGCCGCTGGGAACGGCGCTGACTGAACACCAGATTGAGCGACTGTGGCGGCAGGTGGATGTGCCGATCCTCTGTTTCGATGGTGATGCGGCGGGCCAAAAGGCTGCCGTTCGGGCGATTGGCCGTGCCTTGCCGGGGCTCGCCCCGTCGCGCTCGCTTTCCTTTGTCACGCTGCCGCAGGGGCAAGACCCGGACGATCTGATTAAATCAGGCGGACGCGCAGCCATGGACGCCTTGCTCGCCACGCCCGAGCCGCTGGTAGACCGGCTCTGGCGGCATGAACTCGACGCCCTGCCCCTCACCACGCCTGAAGCGCGCGCGGGCTTGCGGCAGCGCATGGGCGGGCACGCACAAGCCATTGAAAACGGGAATGTGCGCGAGCAGTATCAGTCCGAGTTTCGCGCGCGCTTTGATGAACTCTTCTCGCGACGTGCGGCCCCACAGCAAGGTCGCCGCTTTGAGGCGCGCGGCAAGGGTGGCAGCCGCTTCCAGCCCTTTGAGCGCCCGCCCGGCACCATGGCCCGCAGCATCGGCGGCGCGGGGATCGAACCGCTTTATGCGCGCGCCATCCTCAACGGCCTGCTCCATTATCCGCAGGTGATAGCAGCCCATGCAGAGCAGATCGCTTCACTCTCCATTGCCGACACGGATCAGGCGCGATTGCGCGATGTGCTGATCGATGCCGCCTATGCGGGCCAAAGCCTTGAAAGCGCGGCTGTGCTTCCCATATGCGAAGAGCAAGGCCTTGGCGGCGTTGCGCACGCGCTCAAAGACGCAAATTCGCTTGCTTTTTCGTTCACCAGACGGCAGGCGGATGCCGCGCTTGCGCAGAGGGATTTGGGGATGGTCATTGAGGTGCTCTCTGCGCGCCCTCTGCTCGATTCCGCCATTTCCGCTGCAACGGCCCGGCTCGCAGAGCAATGGGATGATGCCGGTTTTGCCGAGCAGACCCGATTGCTGGAGGAGCGCCGCGCGGCAGACCAAAGGCTTGCCGAGTTGGTGCAGCCGGATATGGATTGATAAGGGTAAGATATGGCCAAGACAGAAACCGCCGAAGCCACCGACACCACCGAGGCGGCGGATGCTCCCCTCATCGACTTGAACGAGGCTTCTATCAAGAAGCTGATCGCCCGTGCCAAGAAGAAGGGCTATATCACCTATGACGAGCTGAACGCGGCTCTGCCGCAGGATCAGATGTCGTCCGAGCAGATCGAGGATGTGATGTCCGCGATCAACGATATGGGCGTCAACATCGTCGAGAATGAGGAAGCCGCCGAAGACGGCGAAGAGCAGGAGCCTGAGGACGAAATCGAAGGCGTTGATTCGCCCGATCCCATGGGCGGTTCTGCGCCTGTCGTAGAGGTCAAGAAGACCACGGTTGATCGCACCGACGATCCGGTGCGCATGTATCTGCGCGAAATGGGCGCGGTGGAACTCCTTTCGCGCGAAGGCGAAATCGCCATCGCCAAGCGCATCGAAGCCGGTCGCGACACGATGATCTTGGGGCTGTGCGAAAGCCCGATCACCTTCAACGCCATCATTGAATGGTCAACCGCGCTGAATGAAGGCACGATGCAGCTGCGCGAAATCATGGATCTGGAAGCGATGCTCTCCAAGGATCCTGCGCCCGAACAGCTGACCGATGAGGAAGGCGAAGGCGACGACGAGATTTCTGAAAAGAACGCTGGCGTCTCCTTCAAGGAAGAGGATGACGTTGAGGAAACCTCCGCGTCCGCCGAAACCGACGAAGAGGATGAAGAGCTGATCGAGCGCCGCATGAAGGCGCAGAATGAGGAAGAGGAAGAGGATAACACGCTCTCCCTCGCGCAGATGGAAGAGACGCTCAAGCCGCTGGCGCTGGAGCGGTTTGCCACGATCACCGCGCTCTACAAGAAATTTTCCAAGCTTCAGGGCAATCGCATGGAAGCGATGGCCGCTGGCATTCCATTCAGCGCGGCCGACGAGAAGAAATATCAGAAGCTCTCTGAAGAGCTGACCGCCGAAGTGGAAAGCGTCCAGTTCCACGCCGCCAAGATCGAATATCTGGTTGATCAGCTCTACAGCTATAACCGCCGCCTGACCGCGCTGGGTGGCCAGATGCTGCGCCTTGCAGAGCGCCACAAAGTGCCGCGCAAGGATTTCCTTGATCGCTATATGGGCCGCGAACTCGATGAAAACTGGCTCGAAAGCGTCAGCCAGATCGACAAGAAATGGGCCGCCTTCGCAGATCAGGAAGCCGAACCGGTGGAGCGTATCCGCAGCGAAATCGCGGACATTGCGCAGAACACCGGCATGGCGCTGGTCGAGTTCCGCCGCATTGTGAACATGGTGCAAAAGGGCGAGCGCGAGGCGCGCATTGCCAAGAAGGAAATGGTGGAAGCGAACCTGCGCCTCGTCATTTCCATCGCCAAGAAATACACCAATCGCGGTCTGCAATTCCTGGATCTGATCCAGGAAGGCAATATCGGCCTGATGAAGGCGGTGGACAAATTCGAGTATCGCCGCGGGTACAAATTCAGCACCTATGCGACCTGGTGGATCAGGCAGGCGATCACGCGCTCCATCGCGGATCAGGCGCGCACCATCCGCATTCCAGTGCACATGATCGAAACGATCAACAAGCTGGTGCGGTGCAGCCGCCAGTTCCTCCACGAAACCGGCCGCGAGCCGACCCCGGAAGAAATGGCCGAGCGCCTCTCCATGCCGCTCGAAAAAGTGCGCAAGGTGATGAAGATCGCCAAGGAGCCAATCTCCCTTGAAACGCCGATTGGTGACGAGGAAGATTCACATCTCGGCGATTTCATTGAGGACAAGAACGCGATCATCCCCGTTGATGCCGCGATCCAGCAGAACCTCAAGGAAACCGTCACCCGCGTGCTGGCGAGCCTCACGCCGCGTGAGGAACGCGTGCTGCGTATGCGCTTTGGCATCGGCATGAACACGGATCACACGCTGGAAGAAGTCGGCCAGCAGTTCAGCGTCACCCGCGAACGCATCCGCCAGATCGAGGCGAAGGCGCTGCGGAAATTGAAGCACCCCAGCCGTTCGCGGAAGATGCGGAGTTTTCTGGATCAGTAAGGGCGGGAGTCTCCCCTCCCCCCTTGCCCCTCCGCGCCCCCTCCCCTAAGCGGATGCGGCTATGACTTCGACCAACGACATCCGCCGCTCATTCCTCGATTATTTCGGCTCTGCGGGCCACGAGAAGGTCGCGTCTGCGCCGCTCGTGCCGCACAATGATCCGACGCTGATGTTCGTCAATGCCGGCATGGTGCCGTTCAAGAACGTGTTCACCGGACTGGAGAGCCGCCCCTATTCAACGGCGACCTCATCGCAGAAGTGCGTGCGCGCGGGCGGCAAGCATAATGATCTCGACAATGTCGGCTATACCGCGCGGCATCACACTTTCTTTGAAATGCTGGGCAACTTCTCGTTCGGCGATTATTTCAAGGAACAGGCAATCACGCACGCCTGGACGCTGCTGACCAAGGAATGGGGGCTGGACCCCAATCGCCTGACGGCCACCGTCTATCACACTGATGATCAGGCGTTTGATTTGTGGCGCAAGATTGCGGGGCTTCCTGAGGAGCGTATCATCCGCATCGCCACCAAGGACAATTTCTGGGCGATGGGTGCAGACGGGCCGTGTGGCCCGTGCAGCGAGATTTTCTACGATCATGGCGATCACATTTTCGGCGGCCCTCCCGGCAGCCCGGATGAAGATGGAGACCGGTTCGTTGAAATCTGGAACCTGGTCTTCATGCAGCATGTGCAGGAGGCGGACCAGATCATTGGCGATCTGCCGCGCCCCAGCATTGATACCGGTATGGGGCTGGAGCGCATCGCCGCTGTCATGCAGGGCGTGCATGACAATTATGATACGGACACGTTCAAGGCGCTGATTGCTGCCTCTGGCGATCTGACGAAGAACGATCCGGCAGGCGATATGAAGGCGAGCCATCGCGTGATCGCCGACCATCTGCGCTCCACCAGCTTCCTGATTGCCGATGGCGTTCTTCCGGCCAATGAAGGGCGCGGCTATGTGCTGCGCCGGATCATGCGCCGCGCGATGCGTCATGCGCATCTGCTCGGCGCGAGCGAGCCGCTCATGCACCGGCTGGTTGGCTCTTTGGTGAGCGAGATGGGCGCAGCTTACCCCGAACTCGTCCGCGCGCAGCCGCTCATTGAAGCGACACTGCGGCAGGAGGAAACCCGCTTCCGCCAGACGCTGCAAAACGGCCTCAAGCTGCTCGACGAAGCGACAGCGGGCATGGGCGCGGGCGACACCCTCGCGGGTGATGTCGCGTTCAAGCTCTATGACACATTCGGCTTCCCCTATGACCTGACCGAGGATGCACTGCGCACGCAGGGCCTCAGCGTGGACCGCGCCGGGTTTGATACCGCCATGGCCGCGCAAAAGGCCGCCGCACGCGCCGCGTGGAAGGGTAGTGGTGCAAAAGCTTCCGATGATGTGTGGTTCGACATTGCCGAGCACTCAGGTTCGACTGAGTTTACTGGCTACGCCGCAATACGCGGCCAGGGTCAGGTGTCAGCCATCGTCGACGATAATGGCGGACACGTTGAATGGGCCACAACGGGCGATAAAGTCTATGTTGTCACAAATCAGACGCCCTTTTACGGAGAATCCGGGGGGCAAATGGGTGATACCGGTGAGATTCACGGTCCAAATGGTATGCGGCTGATTGTCGAAGACACTTCTAAGCCTCTTGGTAAATTGCACGCCATGCGGGGTATGATCGTCAATGGCGAATTGAAAGTTGGCGATTTCGTGACGCTTGAAGTGAATGAAGCGAATCGTAACGCAATCCGCGCCAATCACTCCGCCACGCATTTGTTTCATGCCGCGCTCCGCAACCGGCTGGGCAGCCATGTGACGCAGAAAGGCTCGCTGGTCGCAGCAGACCGGCTGCGCTTCGATTTCTCGCATCCCAATGCGCTGACGGGCGAAGACATTGCCGTCATCGAGGCCGAAGTGAATGCGCAAATCCGCGCCAATGCCGAAGTCTCCACCCAGCTCATGACGCCGGACGATGCGATTGCGGCGGGCGCGATGGCGCTGTTTGGCGAGAAATATGGCGATGAAGTGCGCGTGCTCAGCATGGGAACAGGCGGTGGCGCAGATCGCTATTCCGTCGAACTGTGCGGCGGCACGCACGTCCGCGCGACGGGCGATATTGCGCTGTTCAAGATCGTTTCCGAAGGCGCGGTGTCGAGCGGTGTGCGCCGCGTTGAGGCGCTGACGGGCGAGGCTGCACGGCTCTGGCTGGTAGACCGAGACGCCAAGCTGCGCGATCTCGCCGCAAGCCTCAAAACCAGCGTGGATGATGTTCCGGCCCGCGTGGCCAGCCTTGCCGAGACCGCTAAGCGGCTGGAAAAGGAACTCGCCGACGCCAAGAAGGCCCTCGCGCTCGGCGGCGGCACGGGTGGCGGAGACGCCGCTGGCCCTGAAGATGTGAACGGCGTCTCCTTCTCTGGACAGATCATCGAAGGGCTGGACCCCAAGCAATTGCGCGGCCTTGTAGACGAAGCCAAACAGCGCTTGGGCGAAGGCGTGGCGGCGGTCGTAGTCGTCAATGAGGGCCGCGCTTCGGTTGCAGCCGGTGTGACGCCGGGTCTGGTCGGGCGCGTCAATGCGGTTGATCTCGTCAAAGCCGCCGTCGCGGCACTTGGCGGTCAGGGCGGCGGCGGCAGGCCCGATATGGCGCAGGGCGGCGGACCCGATGGAGCCAAGGCCTCAGATGCTTTGGAAGCCGTGCGGGGCGTTCTTCGCGGGTGAACCCGTCAGGCTTCCGCGTGATATCTCTGCACCGTGGTTGTGCCTATTGTCAGGCGATAAATTGCGTGAGCATTTGCTTGTCAATCTTGCCGACCGGCAACATGGGCATCTCATCCAGCCGGATGAAGCGTTTGGGAATCTTGTAGTTCGCCAGCCTGGTCCGGCACAAAGCGCTGATCTGATCCACCACTTCATCTCCGCCGTCCACCGTCACAAACGCAATGCCAACTTCTCCAAACAGCGGATCGGGGACAGGCAGAACAGCGGCAGCAAGCACGCCTTCGACACTCTCAATGAGCTGCTCAATCTCACGGGGATAGACGTTGTAGCCGCCCGATTTGAACATGTCCTTGGCCCGGCCCGTGATGCGAATGGAGCCATCCGCCGCCTCGGTGCCCAGATCACCGGTGCCAAACCAGCCTGATTGCGCGGGCTGCCCTGCATAACCGGCAAACATCCAGCCATCGCCAATCTGGATTTCTCCCTGATCGCCGGGGACGACACACGCATCCGTTCCCGCCGCGACGATGCGAATAGCGCGACCCGGGTCGGGCCAGCCGACGGTTTCGAACAGATCGTCAGGTCGGGCGGTCAAGGGGCTGAGCGTGATAGCGCCAATGCTTTCACTCATGCTGTAATCCACGCCGATACAGATCGGAAGAGCGTCGTGTAGGGAAAGAGTGTAGATCTCGGTGGTCGCCG
>CALMZE010000112.1 GCA_937870585.1 uncultured Sphingomonadales bacterium
ACAAGATCAAGGCAGGCGAGTTCAACATCCAGCAGATGGATGTGCAGACCTACTTTTTCCGCCGGAAGAACATGAACGCCAAGGGCGAGCCGCGCAGCTGGACCGATCATCTGCTCTGGCATCACGCTGCCCACACGGTTGATCTGTTCGCCTATATGTCTGATCCGATCGTGAAGGCGAACGCGATTGAAGGCCCGCACCATCCGGAGCTGGGCATTGCCATGGACATGTCGATCCAGCTGAAATCCGCCAAGGGCGCGATCTGCACGCTCTCGCTCTCGTTCAACAATGATGGGCCGCTCGGCACCTTCTTCCGCTACATCGGTGATACCGCGACCTATATCGCGCGCTATGATGACCTGTTCAACGGCAAGGAAGAGCAGATCGACGTCAGCCAGGTGGCGGTGAGCATGAACGGCATCGAGTTGCAGGACCGTGAATTCATCGCCGCGATCCGCGAAGGGCGGGAGCCGAACAGCTCTGTCCAGCAGGTGCTGCCGTGCTACAAGGTGCTGCACGATCTGGAATTGCAGTTCTGACCGACTGAGACAAGGAGAAGGCCATGGTTCGCGCGAATATCAATTATGCTGCGCGAACAGGCTTTCGCCAGCGCTACTACGCCAATGATCACAGCCGCGACACGGTGGTGGTGGATGCGCATCCGATGGACATCACCAATGCGCGCGGGCTGGCTCCATCGCTCGATGCGGAGGGCTTTGTGCTCGTGCCGCATGGGAGTGCAGTGGCGGATTTCGCCGACAAGGCGCAAGTTGCCGCACTCCACGGCGCGGAAATCGTCGCGCTTTTGCTTGAACAGACCGGGGCGGACGCGGTGTTCTGCACGAGCCCCGGCATTTTGCGCTTTGGCGAGAAATCACAACTGGCAGGCGCGCTCGACAATTCCATGCCCGCGCGGTTCGCCCATATCGACATCAGCGATCAGACCGCGGCAGGCTTTGCCGCCAATGGCCCTCATGAAGGCCGCAGCTGGCGGCGCTATGCGCATTACAATGTCTGGCGCAGTTTCTCCGGCGCGCCGCAAGATGTGCCGCTCGCGGTGTGCGATGCGCGCTCTGTGGACGCTGAGACGGACTATCTGGTGGCAGACGCCATTTTCGATCCCCCCGGCGGCGCGCCCGAATGGGGTTTTGATAGCTGGCTGGTGGCGCACAACCCCGCGCATCGCTGGTATTGGTATTCGGATATGACCCGCGACGAGGCGCTGATCTTCAAAACCAGTGACAGCGCGCACGGCAATTGCATCCCCCATGTCGCGTTCGACAATCCCCTGGTGGGCGAAGACTGCCACCCCCGCGCCAGCATCGAAATGCGCGCCATCGCCTATTGGTGGGAGTGAACCTCTACGTCAGCGCGAAATAGCGCACGAAATTGCCATCAGGCCGCCGTTCGCCCACGCCCACAAACACATGGCGGGTCATCCAGTCATGCTTGCCCTTGGGTGTTTCAAAAGTGGGTTGGGCACGCAGATAATAATCCTCATGCGCCACGGGTGCGCCGCCCTCAAACGCCCAGGCGCGCAGGCGGGCCATGGCGTCGGGCGTGCGGCCCCAGAGGAAGCCCTTGTTCTGCATGTAGATGATGGTGCCATCATCCACTTCGAGCAGATAGCGCGCATCGAACACCGCTGTGTCATCGCCCCGGAAATGCGCATAGTCGCCGCCCGAATTGGGCACGGCGCGGCCCTTCAGGCGAGGGCCTTCGAATGTGCCTTCATCGACCAGAACGGCCGAGCGGAAGCCGCCATTATGCACATCGGGAATCGAAAAGACGCGCGTGAACATCAGGCGGCATTCGAAGGCGAATTCCAGGTGCGGATTGTCGAGCGTGGAGAAGGTCATGCAGCGGCTTTCGAGAAATAGGCGATGCCGCGATATTCCATCGAATGGCGCTCGATGGCATCGGGGCGGCTGTGATCGGCAAAGGCGGTGTGGAGCGCGCGCCAGGCCCGGTTGCGGTCTGAATCATAGAATTTGATGAACAGCACTTCGTCGTCCGACATGTCGGGGTAATAATACCAACGGTGATCGGGGTTGTGATAGAAGATGCTGGCAGCCACCATATCCTCCTCGCCCGGGATTTCGGCAAACAGCGCATCTCCGGTCGGGATTTCGTCGCAATCAACCTTGGTGTTGGGCGTGCCCTCATCCTCTGAAACGCTTCGGAAATCGCAACAGGCGAGCGGCCAGTCCTGCGGGGCCGGGGAGAGCGGACGCCACAGGCTGAAGCTGATGAAACGATCATAGCCCGGCCCATCCGGCATCCGTGCGTCATAGATTCGCTGCGCAACCATCTCGGCCGTTTTGGGCGTGAAATCGACATGCGCCTCGGCAGCGGGGGGCTGGAGTTTCTCGCCCGTTTGGCCGGAGGTGCGGAGTTGCCCCGCCATGTTGAACACCTGATCGGCGCCCGTCAGGCGCTTCACAAGCTCTGCCACTTCATCCGAATAGGCCGAACCTGCGTCAGCTGCGCCGCCTTCCCAATCGGTCACCGCGCTCTTGTGCTGCGCGAGACAAAAGCCATGAACGTCCATGTCAAACGGTTCCGCCTCCAGCCGCGCATTGCGGATGGTGACGGGGTAAGACGCATATTCCCCGGTGTTATACTCCTTGCCCGGAGCCCACCAGCGACGGTTGATGCGGCTAGTGGGGACGAGATAGTCCATCATAGCCTCAACGGCGGCGGTTGCAGGGCTCATGTTACAAACTCCTTGGAAATCAGGCCGGAAAATCGAGACTGCCGCGCCGTTCAACGAAGCGCCAGCCTTCTGCCGTGCGCACCAGCCGATCAGCATAGCTGCCCACCAGGGGCGGCTGACCGGCGGCGGTGAAGAGCAGAATCTGGCTCGATGCTGTCGCCGCATCGACCGCCACATCCACGCGGATATTCGCGCAGATGTGACGCGTGGTGCGCGGCGGACGGGCTTTGAATGCAGCGAGGATTGCATCGGCCCCCTCGATGAAATCATCGGGAGCGACCGGACGGCTCATGCGGCCTTCGGGCACATAAAGCGCCGCCACTGCATCCCAATCTCCCGCATCGTTCCACGCGGCATAATCAAGGATCATGCGCGTGATCGCGGCTTCATCGAGCAGGGCTTGCATGGCGATCAGTCCTTGAAGCCTTCACGCGCGCGGCTGTTGTCGCACACGATCGGCTTGCCGGTGACAGGGTGGTTGTACGGGAAGGGCACGATGTCGGTTGCGGGCCATAGGCGCGGCGCGGGTTCCAGAATGAAATCGGGGCCGAGCGGATCTTCGGGGAAGCAGATTTTGGGTGCGGGGATATAGTCGATGGGCGTCTTCGCCCAGCCATCCTGAAACGTGCCGTGCCAGAAAGGGAAATAGCCCAGCCGCGCGATCTTCCACACGCCATCTTCGCAGACATAGCGATTGTCATACACGCCGCCTTCCCACCAGGCGCGCTGCTGACCTTCGGCGGTTTCGTGCAAGCCAGCCTGCATCATGGAGCGGCCGCGAACCGTGGCGGTCTTGCGGTCGTCCGCCACGTCAATCACCATCTGCAACTGCGGGTGATCGAGCAGCCAGCCATAGCGCGGGCCGTTATGCCCCTGCGTGAAGGTGCCCCGGAAGCGTTCGATATAGAGGCGGCGCAGGCCTTCCTTGCCCTTGTAGACGCCACCCAGGAACCAGACTTCGCCATCATCGGAAAACAGGTCAACGCATTCGGAATACTGGCTCTTGTCGATGAAATAGCCATAGGTGTACTGGATGCGTCGGATCTGATGGATGTCCTGCTGGATGCCGAGTTCGTGCTCCAGCTTTTCAACGCGGGCGGCCAGCGCGGCAATGTCTGTCATGACTCACTCTCCTTGTTCGTTCTGGCCTTGCGTATCACGCGGCAAGGATTTCAACAATCAGTTGAATTTTTCGCATATGTGAATATGGGTGACCGAGAGGAGACGGCATCATGGCGGAACGCCCTGCGGGAGACTCGGTCAAATCGGCCGTCCGCGCGCTGGAAATATTGGAAACGGTGGTGGCTTTGGCGCGTCCTGTGACTGCGCAGGAACTGGCCGGGCTTTTGCCCATTCCCGCCAGCAGCCTCTCCTACTTGCTCAACACGCTGGTCAATCTTGATTATCTGGAGCGCAATGGGCGGACTTATGCCGCAGGGCCATCGCTCGCCCGGCTGGCACCGGCGGGTATGGTGCCTGAACTGCGCGAAACCGTCCGCCCCATGGTCCGCGCCATCCGCGACCAGTTGCAGGAAACCACATCCTTCTTCGTCGAGCGCGATTTTCAGGTGGAGGCGATTGCGAGTGCGGTCGGCGGGCAGGCGCTGCGTTATGCCGTCGATGAAGGCCAGCGCGCGCCGCTCCATGCCATGTCCGCTGGCAAGGCCATTCTGGCGACGCTTGATGCCGCGCGGCTCGACGAATTTTTTGCGCGCGCGCCGCTCGAACGCTTCACAGCGCAAACCATCATAGACGAGACGACGTTGAGGGCGGAGCTCGACAAGGTGCGCAATTCCGGGCTGGCGCGCGGCTATGAGGAATATTCAGTGGGTATTGCTGCGCTAGGCAAGGCCGTGTGGCGCGGCGGTTCGGTGCTGGGTGCATTTGCCATCGCGATCCCCGTTGCCCGGCTGACGCCGGAGCTTGAAATGCGCGCAGTGGCGGCGCTCAATCGTGCTGCGGGTATGCTCGCTTCCGGGGGTTAAGACCGGCTCCAGCGCGCAAAGATTGCGGTTGGCAGGATAAGCCCGCGCGCATCCTCGCGCACGCCCAGTTCGCCGCACTCAACGCTGCCGCCCAGATCAGCGCAATGCTGGCGGACCAGCTCGCCAATCGCAAGGGCTGACATGCGGACGGCATAGACGGTGAGGAACAGGAATTTCGAATCCGCATCCAGCAGCTTGCGGCAATCGGCGATCAGGCCGGGCAGATGCTCTTCCAGACGCCAGACTTCGCCATCCGGCCCGCGCCCGAATTTGGGCGGATCAAGGATGATGCCGTCATAGCGCTTGCCGCGCCGCACTTCGCGCGCTGCAAATTTGGCTGCATCGTCCACGATCCAGCGGATCGGCGCATCCTGCATCTGCGAAAGCGCGGCATTGGTGCGGGCTTGGTCAACCGACTTTTTGGACGCATCAACATGTGTCACCGTGGCCCCTGCCGCTGCCAGCGCGAGGCTGCCGACGCCGGTATAGCCAAACAAGTTGAGCGCACTGGCGGGTTTGTAGCCGCGCATCCAGCTCCAGACCGGGGCCATATCCGGGAAATAGCCCAAATGGCGGAACGGCGTTGGGCGCGTGTTGAAGGTCAGTTCTTCCCATTGGCTCGCCCAGCCATGCTGCGGCAGTTTGGTGGCAAATTGCCACCGCCCGCCGCCATCCTCATCGCTGCCGGGAATGAATTCGGCATCGGCTTGCCAGTCGGGTGAGGCGGGTGCCCACAGCGCCTGCGGTTCAGGCCGAATGAAGCGGTGCGGGCCATAGCGTTCGAGTTTGCGGCCATGGCCCGAATCGAGCAGGCCGTAATCGGGCCATGGCTCGCCGATCAGAGTGATGGGGGTCATGCAGCGGGCGTCGCGCGCTCCGCCACATAGGTGGCAATTGCCTCCTTGGTGGCAGGCAGGGTGGCGTAACGCTCTTCACGATCAAACAGATTGCCGAGCCGCGCGGGCATGGTGGGGCGAATGCCTGTGGCGCGCTCCACGGCATCGCGGAACTTGGCGGCATGGGCTGTGGCCAGCGTGACGATGGGGGTATCGCCCAGATCAGCCTCACGCGCGGCGGCCAGACCGATGGCGCTGTGCGGGTCAATCACCTGCGCGGCCCGCTCATAGGCCCAGCGCATGGCGAGTGCCATACCGTCCGGATCGATCCGGGCCGATGAGATGAGCGGGCGCGACGCGGCGATCATGTTCGCCGGAATGGTCATGGCCTTGCTCGCTTCAAAGCCACTCATCATGCCGGCCAGCGCCGCGCCATCGCGTCCGGACAGGTCGAACAGCAGCCGCTCGAAGTTGGAACTCACCTGAATGTCCATGCTCGGCGTCGCCGTCGCGGTCACCGTGCCGGTCGAATAGTCACCGTTCGTCAGCGCGCGGTGGAGAATGTCGTTGACGTTGGTCGCCACGATCAGCCGCTCGATGGGAAGCCCCATGCGCTCGGCCACATAGCCCGCAAACACATCCCCGAAATTGCCGGTGGGCACAGAGAAAGCGATCTTGCGATCCGGCGCACCCAGCCGCACGGCAGCGTAGAAATAATAGACGACCTGCGCCATCAGGCGCGCCCAATTGATGCTGTTGACCGCAGACAGGGTGAAGCGTCCGTTGAAGTCGCGATCATTGAACAGCGCCTTCACGATCGCCTGCGCGTCGTCAAAGCTGCCCTCAATGGCGATGTTGTGGACATTGGGGGCGAGAACGGTCGTCATCTGCCGCCGCTGCACGTCTGACACGCGACCCAGCGGATGGAGCATGAAAATGTCGATCTTCTCACGCCCGGCCACGCCGTCAATCGCGGCGGAGCCGGTATCGCCCGAGGTTGCACCAACGATGGTCAGATGCTTGTCAGAGCGGGAGAGGAACTTCTCGAACAACAGCCCCAGCAGTTGCAGCGCCACATCCTTGAAGGCGAGCGTCGGGCCGTGGAACAGCTCCAGCATCCAGTGCTGATGATCCATCTGGACGAGCGGAGTGACGGCATCGTGGCTGAAATTGCCATAGGCCTGTGTGCAAAGCTCGCGCAGTTCGGCTTCGCTCAGCGAGCCCGCCACGAACGGCCGCATCACGGCCACAGCGGTTTCGACATAGGATTTGCCCGCGAGCGCGGCGATCTCGTCGCGGCTCAGCGTGGGCCATGTGCGCGGCACATAGAGTCCGCCATCATTGGCAAGGCCTGCAAGCGTTGCGCCTTCGAAATCAAGCGCCGGAGCGCTGCCGCGTGTCGAGATATAGTCCATGATGGACGCGGGCTTTAGGTCAGGTGAAGGCCACGCGCAACAATTCCGCGCCCACCACGATCATCAGCACCGAAATGATCGTCTGGAATTTGGCCGGATCGATCCGCCGCACCAGCTTCACGCCCGCCATGGTGGAGAGAATGGCGAGCGGCATGAAGGCCGCAGTCAGCATCAGCGTCTCGCGATGGAACTGGCCGAGCGCGAAATAGGCAGGCACCTTGATGACGTTCAGCGCCGCAAAGAAGATCGACGAGGTGCCGATGAAGATCAGGTGCGGAAAGTTGCGGGTCAGCGCCCAGACCTGAAAGGGCGGTCCACCAGCGTGCGCGACATGGCTGGTAAAGCCGGACACACCGCCCCAAAAGCAGGCCCACCAGCGCGAGAGCGGGCGGCTGGACTTCAACCCCAGCCCGCGCATCTGGAGGAGGCGATAGCCTCCAAAGACGACCGCAATGCCGCCTACAAGCCCGCGCACGGCATCGGCATCCACGCTGGCGGAAAAGAACCAGCCCAGCCCGACGCCCGCTATGCCGCCGGGGATCATCAGCCAGAGCGTCTCCGCATCATAATCACGCCGGAAAGACCAGACGCTGATCACGTCCTGCGCAATCAGAATGGGCAGCATCATCGCGGCGGCCTGTAGCGGGTCCATCACCAACGCCAGCATCGGCATCGCCGCGGCCCCCAGTCCGGCAAATCCACCCTTGGCCAGCCCGACCATCACAATGGCCAGAATCGCGACACTGTAAAAGAGCGGGGACGTGGGCCAGATCATCCTGCAAAGCGCTAAGCGGTCTATATCGGCACGTCCAGCGCATCAGGGCTTTTTCCGTTAACCATTCTTGCCTAAGAGGATCGGATGAGCAGGCGAACCCGCACTCAGGATTGGGGATTTCCGCGCTGGCGTGGCTATGGCAGCGAGCGCGAGGCTGTGAAGGTGCGCCTGTGCGATCGGCATGGCTGTTCCGATCCCGGAGACCGGCCAGCCCCCAAATCGCCCAACAGCCCCGAACGCTGGTGGTTTTGTGAACGGCACGCGGCGGAATATAATTCGAACTGGAACTATTTCGAAGGCTTGTCCGCCGAAGAGGCCGCCGCCCGCGAGGCCGGTGAACGGCGTGAGGCGAACGGCTATGCGCAGGCAAGTCATTATGGCTGGGGTGGCCCCGGCGACGGCTCCCGCTCGCGCGACGAACTGCACGCGCTCGAAGCCTTGGGGCTGGAAGACGATGCCGAATTTGAGCAGGTCAAAACGTCATGGCGCAAACTTGCCAAGGAAAATCATCCCGATGTGAAGCCGGGAGATGCGGCGGCAGCGGTCAAGTTTCAGGCGGTGCAGGCCGCCTATGAAGTGCTGCGCGCAGCCGAAGAGCGGCGGCTTTCGCTCGGCAAATAGGCCTATTCGTCTTCCAGACTGTCAGCGAGCGGTGGCTTGCCCGAAATGTCGAGGGCCATTTGCCGCGCTTCCTCCATGGTGAAGCTGCCGCTGATCTGGAAAGATCCGCTCGTGATCGGCTCCACGATAAGGGGCGCTGCAATTTCCTTGCCTTGAAAGATGAGCGGCAAAGGCTTGCCGACATATTCTCGCGTCAGCGCCGCCAGCCGCGCGGATGCAGGCTCCTCCAGCGTGATGAGTAGCGCAACATGCCCATCCAGCTCAGGCTGTGCGCGAGCGTCGATAATATCGGCGGGCACGAAGTTCTCGGTGCCAAACCAGAGTGCGCCCGGAGCCTCCTTGGCCATTGCCACTGAAGCGGTCGCGGCGAACAGGCCAGCCATCAGGAACCGCCATACCCACTGAACCAGCATCACAACCTCTACTCGATCCACTTGGGCGAATCATGGCTCGCCAGTGGGGCCTTGGCAAGTGGGCGTTATTGCGGCGTCAGGTTCGTTACCCGGTCGAGCGCAGGCAGTGCGCGCGGTGCATCACCCCCCAGCCATCCCATCAGCGCTTCGATGTCGATCGGACCAGTCACGGCATCGGTGCCGTCCTTGAACACCGAGAATTTGTCGCCGCCGCTCGCCAGAAAGCTGTTCATCGCCACGCGGTAGCGGGCGCTGTCGTCCAATGGCACGCCATTCAAGCTCATCGCGATGATGCGCTGCCCTTCGGGTTTGCTCATGTCGTAACTGAACTTGAAGCCTTGCGAGGGTGAGAGGACGCGCGTCCATTGCGGATCGTTGAATTGCTGTTCCAGAACAGCGCTGACCTGTGCACCGGTCAGCGTCTTGATCATCACTGCGTTCGAAAAGGGCTGGGCGGCAAACAGCGCGCCGAAAGTCACCTGTCCCTGCGCATCGGGTATAATATCGACGCGCAATCCATCCGGGTTCATCAGCGCGAATTGTGCACCTCCCTTGTCTGCCGCAGCCGTTGCCGCCCATTGGGAATCTGCGATCAGATTGCCGAGCAGGCTTTCGCGCGAAGGCGATTTGGCAGTGGTGGCAGCTCCCGCTAACCTGCCAACAACGCGCGTCGCCTCTTGCTTGGCAGCTGCGTCATAGCGGGCGACCAGTGCCGCCAAATCAGCACGCGGCGTGAATTTGGGCAGATCGTCGCGCAGCGCCACAAAGCCGCGCAGGCCCTGAAATGCCTCGCTCTGCACCACCATATTGTCCGCGCTCTTCGCCGTCACACGCCCTGCCGCAGGATCAATCGACAAGCGAATGTCAGAGAGGAACATGCCGTTCTTCCCCGCGCTCGTCACGAGGAACGGGCGGGCCGGGTTCACTTTGGCATAGTCGCAAATATAGGACACATGCGTATGGCCAGAGACGACGACATCCACCGCCGGATCCAACTTGTCGAGCACCGCCATCAGATCGCCGGACATACCGCCGCAGCTTTTGTCATTATATCCAACCGCCGTGTACAGCCCCTGATGGATCAGCACCACGATAGCATCCGCACCTTTGGCCTTGAGTTCGGGAATCAGCGCGTTGGCGGTGGCGGCTTCATCGGCAAAGGTCAGCCCTGCCACGCCCGAGGGGGATACGAGATTCGGTGTGCCCGCCAACGTCAGCCCGATAAAGCCAAGGGTGACGCGCCGTTTGCCCGTGCCAAAGCTTTTGATGCCTGTGGGCGCAAGCAAGGGCAGCCCGGTTTCGGTGATGGTGTTCGCGGTCAGAATCGGGAAGGCCGCACCGGGATAGGGCTTGTCCACGCGGCACGGCACGAGCTGCGTGTTCTTCTCACATCCACCGCCCTGAATGCGCAGCAGTTCAGCGCGGCCCTTGTCAAACTCATGATTGCCCGCTGCGTTGAAATCGACGCCGATCATGTTCATCGCAAGTATGGTCGGTTCATCCAGAAACAGCGCAGAATTGATGGGCGTTGCGCCGATCATGTCTCCGGCAGAGACCACTGCATGATTGGGGTTCTGCGCGCGCAGACTGTCTATTGCGGAGGCGAGATAGGCCACGCCTCCCGCTGCCACACGCACTGGCGCGCCGCTGGCATCACTCGCTTCGATTGAAACGCGTGGCGGAGAGAGATTGCCGTGGAAATCGTTGAACGCGATCAGCTTGACCTCGACCGGCTGTGCGGGAGACGGCGCGACACGGTGGCTGGCGCATCCCGTAAGAGCGAGACATGCAGCGGAAAAAATGATGGGCATACGCATGGTATCGGCATGTCAAATCTTCATGACAGGCGCAAGGCATGGTCCAAAAACAGGCCAATGTTATGGGCTGACTAACCCGCCAAGTCCTCCAGCGCCTCATTGGCTTCCAGCCATGCGGCTTCGGCAGCCTCGATCTTCTTGCCCACTTCGCCGCGCCTCTTCATCAGCTCGGTCATGGTCAGCTTGGCGAGCGCGGGTGTGGCCGATTTCGGGTCGAAACTGGCGAGATCAATCGCGCTGCGTTCGGCCTGAAGCTTCTCCAGTTCGGCTTCAGCCTGCTTGGCTTTCTTGCGCATTTCCGCCCCGCGTTCACGCGCTTCGGCGGCGGCACGGCGCTGGTCCTTCTTGTTGATGCCTTTGGTTTCGCTCTTGCCTTCGCCTTTGGCCCCGGTCGGGTCTTTGGCGAGCACGAAGGCGATATAGTCCTCGATCGAGCCGTCAAAATCCTTCGCCGTCCCGCCATCAACCAGCACCAGCCGGTCGGCTGTCGTCTCCAGCATGTGACGATCATGGCTGACCACGATCACGGCCCCGCCATAGGCATTGAGCGCCTGAATCAGCGCCTCGCGGGCGTCCACGTCCAGATGGTTGGTCGGTTCGTCGAGGATTAGCATGTGCGGCGCATCGCGCGTGATCAGCGCCAGAGCCAGCCGCGCGCGCTCGCCACCAGAGAGCTTGCCGACCACCGTCGTCGCCTTGTCACCCGAAAAGCCAAAGCGGCCCAGCTGCCCGCGCACCGCGCCGGGGCTCGCGCCCTTCATCTGGATCGTCATGTGCTGGAGCGGCGTTTCATCGCGGTCCAGCTCTTCCACCTGATATTGCGTGAAATAGCCAACGCGCATTTTGCCGGTGGCGTTCATCGCGCCGTCCATTGGCTTGAGCTGGGCCGCCAGCAGCCGCGCAAGCGTCGTCTTACCATTGCCGTTGCGCCCCAAGAGCGCGATGCGATCATCCGGGTCGATCCGCAGGTTGAGCCGCTTGAGCACGGGCTCTTCGCTGTAACCGACGGCCGCCATATCAAGCGTGATGAGCGGCGGGCGCAGTTCATCAGGATCGGGAAAATCGAAGCTGAGCGTCGGATCGTCGAGCAGTTCGGCAATGGGTTGCATCCGCGCCAGCGCCTTGGCGCGCGATTGCGCCTGCTTGGCGGTTGAGGCACGGGCTGAGTTGCGCGCGACATAATCCTGCAACTTTTCCCGCTCGGCTTGTTGCTTGGCGCGGGCGGAAGCAAGCTGCTCCTGCCGCTCGGCGCGCTGCCGCTCAAACGCGTCATAGCCGCCGGGGTAGAGCGTCAGCTTGCCCTGACCCAGATGCAGGATGTGATCGACAACATTGTTGAGGAAGTCCCGCTCATGGCTGACGAGCAGGATGGTGGCGGGATAGGAGATGAGGAAATCTTCCAGCCACAGCACCGCTTCCAGATCGAGGTGGTTCGATGGTTCGTCGAGCAGCAGCAGGTCCGGCGCGGAGAAAAGCAAAGAGGCGAGCGCGACGCGCATCTTCCAGCCGCCCGAAAAACTGTCGAGCGGGCGGTTCTGAGCCTCTTCATCAAAACCCAGGCCGACCAATATGCGCGCCGCCCTCGCCGGGGCGGAATGCGCATCGATGGTGATCAGCCGCTCATGAATTTCGGCGATATGCGCATGGTCCTCGCACGTCTCCAGCTCTGCCATCAGGCTGGCGCGTTCAACGTCCGCTGCGAGCACCGTTTCGATCGGCGTGCCGCTGCCGCTGGGCGCTTCCTGCGCGATATAACCCAAGCGCGCGCCACGCGGCATATCAACCGAGCCAGTGTCGGGCTCCAGCATCCCCGCAATCACGCGGATCAGCGTCGATTTGCCCGCGCCATTGCGCCCGATCAGCCCGATCCGCCCGCGTGGGGGAAGCTTGGCCGTGGCATGGTCGATGATCGTGCGCCCGCCAAGGCGGACCGTGATGTCGTTGATATTCAGCATGGCGGCGCGCTTAAGGGGTTCGGCGCGCGAAGGGAAGGGCCAAGCCCATGTGCCGTGCTACTCCGCCTCGGTTACCAAACCCAGTTCCGGAATCCCAATCGAACGCCGCCCGCCAAAATCGGTGCGAGCCACGATGACGCCCTGCTTTTCCATATACTCAATCAACCGCCGCACCCGGCCCGGCGAACTGGTGCCATAAGCGCGGGCGAGCGCGTCATCATCGGGGCAGGGCCGCCCCTCCTGTGCGGCACGCGCGATCAGCAGGAAGGGGGCGAGCATGTCTTCCGGCAAACGTGCTGCCGCATCCATCACACGCGCCGCATCGTCCGTATCCGGATCGACAAGACCTCCCTGGGCCATGGCAAAGCGGCGGCGGAAGGCGGGCAGATCGAGCGGAGCACCGGGCAGTTTCTGCATCCGGCAGCGCACGGTGAAATCCTGATACAGCTGCGCGACAGGCTGGAACGGACTGTCCGGATCGGCGAGCATCTCTTCGAGCACGCGGCGGATGATCGCCTGCACCTCAGCATCGGCCATGGCAGGCGCAGCCTCACGCGGAGCCGTTTCTGCGAGCGGTTCTGCGAGCCTGCGGATCACCTCATCCGCAGCGACCGGCGCGGGGCGCGGTTCGGGACGGGGCGGCGGCGCATCCTCTTCCATTTCGGCGAACAGCATGGTGCGCATGGTCACTGGCTCGGCGGCGGGCATCGGCATCAGGCTGTGCGTGCCCATGCGTGTGCTCGTTTTGACCGGGCCGATCTTCACCGAAACCGGGCGGCGGGCGATGGCGGGGCCAAGGCCCAGAAAGCGACCGCGCTCCAGATCACGGATCTGTTCAGCTTGTCGCCGCTCCATCCCCAGCAGATCGGCGGCGCGCGCCATGTCGATGTCAAGAAAGGTTCGGCCCATCAGGAAGTTGCTCGCTTCGGCCGCAACATTCTTGGAGAGCTTGGCAAGGCGCTGTGTAGCGATCACCCCCGCCAGCCCGCGCTTGCGGCCCCGGCACATCAGGTTGGTCATCGCGGCCAGACTGACGCGCCGCGCGGCATCGGATACGTCCCCGGCTGCGGCAGGCGCAAACATCTGCGCTTCATCGACCACGACCAACGCAGGATACCAATGATCGCGCGGCGCATCGAAAAGCGCATTCAGGAAGGAGGCCGCGCACGTCATCTGCGCTTCGAGTTCAAGTGGTTCAAGACTGAGCACCACCGAGGCGCGATGTTCGCGGATGCGCGCGCCGATGCGGGCAATCTCCCGCTCATTATAATCGCCGCCATCAACGACAACATGGCCAAAACCCTCTGCCAGCGTGACGAAATCGCCTTCCGGGTCAATCACCACTTGCTGCACCATCCCGGCGCTTTCTTCGAGCAGGCGGCGCAGCAGATGCGACTTTCCGGACCCGGAATTGCCCTGCACGAGCAGGCGGGTCGCCAGCAATTCTTCTACATCAACGCTGACGGGGCGGCCCGTGGCGTCGGTTCCGATGTCGATTGCGGATGTCACGCTGCGCCTCTGGCGGCATGAGGGGGGAAATGCAACTGGGGTAACGGTTGATCACTACTTCACCACCACCCCAGCCTTGATCACCCCCTGCACCCGCTCCAGCACGCGCACATTGGTAAGCGGGTTGCCCTCCACTGCGATCATGTCTGCAAAGCGACCTGTCTCCAGCGTGCCAAGCTTGTCCTGCCAGCCCATCACCGTCGCGGCATCCAGCGTGGCCGCGCGGATCGCCTGCGGGGGGTCATTCCATATTTGACCATATAGTCGAACTGCCGCCCGTTCATCCCGTGCGGATAGACGCCCGAATCGCTGCCAAACGCCAGCTTGGCGCCCATCTTCACCGCCTTGTGAAAACCCTCGCGCTGGATGTCGGTCGTCTCACGATTCTTGCGGAGATAATCGGTGGGCCAGCCCTCTTTGGTGCCGACCTCTTCGATGTAATCGCCGTTGAACACGTCCATCACCAGCCAGACGCCCTTGGCCTTGGCGAGCGCGAGAGCCTCATCGTCGATCAGGCTCGCATGTTCGATCGAACGGACACCCGCGCGGATCGCGGCCTTGATGCCCTCTGCGCCATGCGCATGGGCGGTGGCATAGCTGCCGCGCTCTGCCGCTTCCTTCACCGCCGCGCGCATCTGGCCTTCGGTGAGCTCGGGCTGGCCGGGTTCGGTATTGAGCGCCAGCACGGCGCCTGTCGCAATCAGTTTCAGGAAATCAGCCTTGCTATCGATAATGGCGGCCGCCTTTTCGCGCGCTTCGGCTTCGGTCTTCACGACGCCAAAGCGCATTTCGTCGGGCACGGCATAGGGCAGGCCGTTAATCTCTCCGCCGCCACCGGGGATAGTGAGATAGGCCCCGGCCACTGCCATGCGCGGCCCCGGAATGAGTCCGGCATTGATCGCATCGCGCAGCGCCACATCTGAAAAAGCGCGATACGTGCCGACATCGCGCACGGTGGTGAAGCCCGCCATCAGCGTATCGCGCGCATTCTTCGCGCCGATAAAGGCGGTCTTGACCGGATCAGTCTTGATCGGCTCGGCCACATCCGCGCCCTGCCCCACGTCAGCCAGATGCGTGTGCAGGTCGATCAAACCGGGCAGAACGGTGTAGCGCCGCCAATTGACCTCCACCGCCCCGGCAGGGGGCTTGCCGCACCGGCCCACGGCCTTGATGCGATCATCCTCCACCGTGATACACTGATTGGGACGGGCGACGCCTTTTTCCACGTCGACCACGGCCCCGGCGCGGACGTAAAGCGTGGCAGCGTTCGCCCCGCTTGCGGTGGCGATCAGTGCAAGGGCGACCAATCGCTTCATGCTGCCTCCAGAACCCGGCGGCCCTTGCGCACGGTCATGCTGTGCGCAGGCTTGATGCCGAGCCCGGCCTTGGCCACGCTTTCCATGAACACCCATGTGTTCGTTGCGGTGGCAGGCGTCAGCGTCAGATGCATATAGCCGCGATTAGAGGCATCCATCCATTTGAGTTCAGGGCTGGCGGCAACCACTTCGCGGGCTACATCGCGGGGGTCTTTGGCTTTAACCACCGCTTCATAGCCCGGCGAGCTGACGCTATGGCCCCCAAATTCGACTCCTGCTGGTTTGCCGCCTTCGGGCAGATCAAACGCCCAGGCATTGTGGCTATCGCCTGTCAGCACGATCATGTCAGCCGTCGCGGCTTGTGCGGCCTTGAAGAGGCGGGACCGCGCCTTGGGATAGCCAGACCATGCGTCCAGATTGTAGGGCAGCCCGGCCTTGGTGGCGGCCACACCCGCCTTCACCCCGGCATGATAAATGGCAGGCGCATCGGGCGCGACCCAGTTGACCGCCTCTTCCGGCATGAAGACATGGCCCGTATTGGTGCCAACGCCAAGCAGCGTCCACGCGGCCTTGTTCGCCGCCATAGCCTGATACAGCCATTGCTCCTGCGCACTGCCCATCATGGTGGCGGCATCTTCCTGCCATTCGCCATTGCGGAAATCGGCGAGCGCCTTGTCCCGATCCGGCCCACGCATGATATCGCCCCATTCATGCGGACGCGAGCGAGCAAGGCCGCGCGTATCGGTGCGGAAATAGGTGGCGAGATCGCCGATGCGATAGGCCGCCCAAGGCGCTTCGCTCACCGGCAGCCATTCGTGCCACGCCTGCATGGCTGCCGCCTTGCGGTTGGCCCAAAGCCCCTCATCAGGCTGATGGTTCTGCGCGCCACCTTCCCATGTGTCATTCGCCATTTCATGATCATCGGTGGAAACGATCATCGGCGCGCGGGCATGGAGCGCCTGCAATTGCGGGTCGAGCCGATAGGCCGCGTAGCGCATCCGGTAATCAGCAAGCGCGACGCACTCATGCGCGGGAAGCAATTTCTCCGCCAGCGCGCCACCGGCATCATAGCCGCCGCGCCCATATTCATAAATATAATCGCCCATGTGCAGCCACAGATCGAGATCATCGCGCGCGGCGGCATGGCCATAGGCGTTGAACTCGCCAAAGCCCAGATTGGAGCAGGAGAAGACGCCGATGTTGAACCGCGCAACCTTGCCCACCGGCAATGTGCGCGTGCGCCCAACCGGGGAGACACTGCCATCAGGGCCGACGAAGCGGAACCAGTACCAGCGGTCTGACGCGAGCCCCGCCACGCTGATCTTGGCCGTGTGATCGCGCCAGGCGCCCGTCACCACCTCTCCGCCGGAAACGATGCGGGTGAAGGCAGGCGACTCCGAAACTTCAGCGCGCAGCCGCGCGTCTCCGCCGCTCTTTGGCTTGAAGCGGGTCCAGAGCAGCACCGAGTCCGCTGCGGGCTCGCCACTCGCCACATTGTGCGTGAAGCCGGTCATCCCCAGCAGCGCCTGCGCCACTGCGGCTCCGCCCGGCAGAAGCAATCCCGCTACGCCGAAACCGCCCATTGCCAGCAGCGCCCGCCGGTCCATCTGCATCGTCATTGCTCCGCCTCCCCACTTGCTTTGCTGTGAGTGTGGGCTTGTCAGACCTGCTGCGTCAAGGCAGGCGCGACTTCTCAGTTCGAATCCTGCTGCCCGCTATAGTGCGGAAAGAGTGAAACTGAGACGCAGAAAGCAAGCTGCCTTGGTGACGCGCGTGAGCCAGACTATAGGGCAGGTCATGTCGCGTCGCTCTCTGTCTGTCTTTGCCGCCGGGCTTCTCTCTGCTGCCGGGTTTGAACCGCTCAACCTGTGGATGATTGCGCTGGCGTCGCTCGCGCTGCTCGTCCATTTCACAGCACAGGCAGAAACGCGCAAGGCGGCTATCCTCACCGGCTATATCTTCGGGCTCGGGCATTTCATTGCGGGCAATAGCTGGATTGCCGGGGCCTTCCGCTATCAGGAAGAAATGCCCGCCTGGCTCGGCTGGATCGCTGTGGTGGCTTTGGCCTTCTACATCGCCATCTACCCTGCACTGGCAACTGGACTGGCGTGGAAGGTGTCACACGGGCGTCGCAAGGGCGCAGGCTTCGTACTGCTGCTGGCAGGAGCATGGATCATCACCGAATGGCTGCGTGCGCGCGTGTTCACGGGCTATGCGTGGAACCCGCTGGCTGTGATCGCGGTCGAAGCTGCTCCCGCCACGCGCTGGGTAGGCAGCTATGGAATGTCCGGGCTGATTCTGATTATTTCTGGCGGACTGTGGTTGGCGGTGCAGCGGCAATGGAAGCCTGCCCTGTCCCTGATCCTTGTGCCGCTCGCGCTGACGGGTGCGGGCTATGCAGCGCAGATGGATGCTAACATAAAACGCCTGAATGTCAGCGAGGCCAAGGGCACTCCGTCTGGCATCCTGACCCGCATTGTTCAGCCCAACATTGCCCAGCAGGACAAATACCGCCCAGACTATGAGCGCGAGAATTTCCTGAAGCTCGCCACCCTGTCCGGCAATGCCACGCCGCAGCCCCGCCTGCTGCTCTGGCCCGAAGCTGCCGTGCCGGATTTCATTGGCGAAAATGACGCAGAAGCCGCCCGCGCCCGCCGCCGCATCGCCACGCTGCTCGGGCCGAATGACATTGTGCTGACCGGCGCAGACAAGCTGTTCATGGAGACGAAACAGATCGGCCCCATCATCGAGAAGCGCTGGGTGGGGGCGGCAAACAGTGTGTTTGCGCTCAATGCCAAGGGCGCGATTCTGGCGCGTTATGACAAGGCGCATCTTGTGCCCTACGGCGAATATCTGCCGATGCGTCCCTTCCTCTCGCTCATCGGCCTGTCCCGATTGGTGCCGGGCGATCTGGATTTCTGGCCGGGGCCGGGGCCGCGCACACTGAACCTTGGCGCAGGCAAGCCGCGCGTCGGTCTGCAAATCTGCTATGAAATCATCTTCTCGGGCGAAGTGGTGGACCCGCAGCAACGCCCTGACTTCATCTTCAACCCATCAAACGATGCCTGGTTCGGCAGTTGGGGGCCACCGCAGCATCTGGCGCAGGCCCGGCTCCGCGCGGTGGAGGAAGGGCTGCCCGTCATCCGCTCCACGCCCACCGGCATTTCTGCGATCATTGATGCGGATGGCCGTGTGCTGAAACGCCTGCCCTACCAACAACCCGGCTATCTGGAGGATCATATCCCTCCCGCCATGGCCCCTACCCTGTTCAGCCGCTTTGGAAACATTCTCTCTCTGGGACTGGCCTTTTTCTTGGGACTGGCAGGAATTGCGCTCTGCCGCCGTCTGCGCTAAGGCGCACCCGCACATAAAGATTTCTTTATACGCAGAAACAGACAAAGGACTGGCTCAACCATGCGTTCCAACTATCTCTTCACTTCCGAATCCGTGTCCGAAGGCCACCCCGACAAGGTGTCCGATCAGATTTCCGACGCGATCGTCGATCTTTTCCTCTCCAAAGACCCCGAAGCCCGCATTGCGTGTGAAACACTAACCACCACGCAGCTTGTGGTGCTGGCGGGCGAAATTCGCTGCAAAGGCGTCTATGAAAATGGCGCATGGGCGCCCGGCGCGCAGGAAGAGATTGAACGCACCGTCCGCAACACGGTGAAGGAAATCGGCTACGAACAGGACGGCTTCCACTGGGAAAAGCTGGAGTTCATCAACCGTCTGCACGGCCAGTCCGCGCACATCGCGCAGGGCGTGGATGCGGGTGCTGAAGGCAGCAACAAGGATGAAGGCGCTGGCGATCAGGGCATCATGTTCGGTTTTGCCTGCGATGAAACCGAAAGCCTGATGCCCGCCACGCTCGATTACAGCCACAAGATTCTGGAGCAGATGGCGGCAGACCGCCACTCCGGCAAGGCTCCGTTCCTTGAGCCTGATACCAAGAGCCAGGTTACGCTGCGTTTCGACGGCGGCAAGCCGGTCGCCGCGACGGCCATCGTCGTCTCCACCCAGCATGCGCCAGGCTATGACGCAGGCGACAAGGAAGCCGAGCTTCACGCCTATGTGAAGGGCGTGATTGCCGGTGTCATCCCGGCGGCGCTCCTTTCGGACGAGACCGTCTATCACATCAACCCCACCGGCAGCTTTGAAATTGGCGGCCCGGACGGGGATGCAGGGCTCACCGGCCGCAAGATCATCGTTGACACCTATGGCGGTGCCGCACCGCACGGTGGCGGTGCCTTCTCGGGCAAGGATCCGACCAAGGTCGACCGTTCGGCGGCCTACATCACCCGCTATCTGGCTAAGAACATCGTCGCTGCCGGTCTCGCGACCCGCTGCACGATCCAGCTCGCTTATGCCATCGGCGTCTCCAAGCCACTCTCGCTCTATGTCGATACGCACGGCACGGGCACAGTGGGTGATGACAAGATCGAAGCCGCGATCCAGTCCATTGCCAAGCTGGGCGGCATGACCCCGCGCGGCATCCGCACCCATCTGGGCCTCAACAAGCCGATCTATCGCAAGACGGCAGCCTATGGCCATTTCGGTCGCAAGGCGGAAGGCGATTTCTTCCCCTGGGAACGCACCGATCTGGTTGACGATCTCAAGGCCGCGCTCGCCTGAAATCAGGCAGGCCCGTCCTGAACAATATGGCCCCGCTGGTGCAAACCGGCGGGGCTTTTTGCTGGAGGCAAGCGCCAACTGGCCTGCGAAAAGGCCCCATTCCACGCTTGGCGTCGGGCCTCAGATGATTTTGCAGAGTGCGCCTTCCGCCCCTCACGACGTTGAAAGCAAATTGGTCGGGGAAAGAGGATTCGAACCTCCGGCCCCTGCCTCCCGAAGACAGTGCTCTACCAGGCTGAGCTATTCCCCGACCGATGCGGACACCGGCATAATGCCGGTTAGGCAGGTGGGCGCATTAGCGGGCGAATCGTTTGGGCGCAACCCTGATTGCGGCACTAAATCGCGATGCGCGCAGCCACTGGAAATCCCCGTAGCAATGGCCTATATCCGTCTGGCCGGGTTCGCCCGGCTATGAGGATAAAGTGCGGCGTGTAATAGATGCAGCGGACCCGGGGGCGGTACCCGGCGGCTCCACCAAAACTCCCGGTTCGCCGGGAGCCTTGACGGGGCCGAACTAGGATCGACGTGTGTTGAAAAGCGCTGTTTTCTTCCGGCCTGAATGCGCCGTAAAACCGTTCAAAACCCAATAAGTGCCA
>CALMZE010000113.1 GCA_937870585.1 uncultured Sphingomonadales bacterium
ACGAGATTCCGAAACGTGACTGGAGTTCAGACGTGTGCTCTTCCGATCTCCAATCACCCGCACCAGAAACAGCGCACAGAGCAGCGCAATCAGCCAATCCGGACGCCAGCGCACATAGGCCTCCACCACGCTGCCAGCGAAAAAGGGCACCATCCGGTGCGCGACGGTGATGAACACGGGCACAAGGAAAAGCCAGAGCGACATCCGGTTGGAAATCGGTAGTGCGCCTCCCTCTCCTCTTGCCAGAGACAAAGTGGCAAGGCTCAGACTCGCGCATCCAAATACCAAGGCCGCCAGCGCAGACCAAGCGTGCCAGCAGTGCGGCTTGGCATCGCGCACCGAGGCCGCGAGCACGCGAGCGAGCACGACGATCCCCGCCAGATGCGCCAGAGTGATCACGCCCAGTCCCGCAATGATCGCCGACTCATGCCCGCTCCACAGGCCAGCCAGCGCCAACAGCGATCCCAGCGCCAGCCCCGCTGCCACCGGCCCAAACTGGCGCGGCGCAAGATCAGCATAACCCATCCAGCGCGGGAAAACCGTCATCAGAAAGCCGAAGATGAAGGGCGTGAAGAGCAGTGCGAACGTCACCGGCCCATGCAGCAGTGCCGCCGGGGTTTCAGTGCGCGGAATATCCAGAAAAGCCAGATGCTGCACAACAAGCTGCAACCCCCACCACAGCATCAAGGCAGACAGGTTGATAACGCCGGTCAGGAAGGACAGCCGATGCGGCGCAGCGAATAGAAGGGCGGGAAGACGCTGCATCACAACAGCCCGTGACTGCCGCCCACCGCCCCCAGCACTGCAAGCAGGCCGATGGCGGACAGGAGCATGTGGAGTTTGGCCATGCGTTCAAAATCCTGCGCGGGCTTTGTGCTCGCCGCCATCCTCGCATGAAGCACCAACGGTTCGGCAACGAACAGCATCAGCATGAACACGATCCACAGCCCAAGCATCAGGTGCATCCACCAGAAATTGGCGGAGGCAAAGCGGCTCCACAAATCAGCGCGCGCCGTGATCCAGAAGCCGGATGCGCCAGCCAGCATCACCAGCCAGCGTGCGATGGGCGCAAAGCCGGATTCAATCCGGTGGAAGGCCTTAAGCCGTTCAGTGGGCTCCGCCGTCCGCCGGACCACCGGGAAGATGACCAGAGTCACAAACCAGACGCCGCCGATCCAGCCGACAACCGCCAGAACATGGACGATGCGTGCGATGATCAGATCCTGCATCATGCCATCCACCTTGCCCAAAATAGCGGGACATCGTCTTGATGAATGTCAATCGTCAGCGCGCCGCCACAAGGCCGCGAGCAGATCGGTTTGAGTCACCAATCCGGCCAGGCCGCCATTGTTCCAGATGATAACCGCCTGATGATGCACCCCGTCAGACAAGATCGGGGCGAGCGCTGCTGCCGGACTGTCTGCCGCCGCAATGCAGGCCCCGGTCTGCATCACATCGCGCACGGACTGGCCCGACGCGCCCGCCAGCACGCCGCGCGACGCCAGCCCCACCACGCGATCATGACTGTCGAGCACCGGCAGCGCTGAAACATGCCGCCGGTCCAGCTCGGCCAACGCATCCTCTGCCCGGTCGTCAGCGTGGCACGTCACGACGTCGCGCGACATGATGTCGAGACACAGCGGAACCGGCGTGCGCCGCGCAAAGGCCTTGGCCTCCACATCGCGCAAAAGGCGGTCCAGATCATCTACAGTGATGACCGGACGATCCTCCATCCGGTCTAGCGCAGCCTCCACATCCTGACGGGTGAAGCCGGAGCGGTCCACGGCGACGTCATCCTGCGTTTGCGGTTTGGGCTCATCCGGCTTGGGCAGACGATGTGGATAGGGGCTGCCTGCCACATTGTTGAAGACTATACCCGTCCCCACCAGCAGCAGCGAATTGAGGCCGACTGGCAGCAGGGCGTAGGAAAAGCCCGCCGCCCGAACTGCCTCCCCGCCAAAGACGGCCACCAGCGCAATCGCGCCGCCTGGCGGGTGCAGAACCCGCAGGCCCTGCATCAGTAAAATGGCCACGCCCGCGCCCACCGGCCCGGCCAGCATGGGCTCCCTGATCAGCAGAGCCGCCGTTACGCCCGCCAGCGCCGAGAGGATATTGCCGCCAATCACCGCGCGTGGCTGCGCCAAAGGGGCGGCAGGCAAGGCGAAGATCAGCACGGCCGATGCGCCCAGCGGCGCGAGGAGATACGGCAAGGCGGAATGATCAGGAATGAACAGCGCCGTCACAAACGCCGTCAGCGCCAGCCCGGCCACGGCCCCAATGCCAGCGCGCACCGGGTGCATCCCCGGCTGCCGCCAGAATGCGGGTTTGAAAAAGCGTGTCACGGCTCCCCCTTCGGATTGATCCGAATTTTCTGTCTATGGTTCACTCCATGCCGCAAATCGACGGGCGATCCAACTGGCATCGCCATCGGGCGGGTCCGATCATTCTGACTCCGCTCTTGCTCCCTTTGCCATTTTGCGTCACCTTTCCAACGGGAAGAGGATGGGGAGAGATGTCATGGCCGCTGCCGGACGAACACCAGTCGCGCCGTTCAAGGTCGCACAGGATTTGACAATACACGATCTTCGAAACGCGCTCTCCGCAGGCTGGCGAGATTTCAAGGCTTACCCGGCCTTCGGCCTGTTCTTCGCCGGATTTTATGCGGTCGGCGGAATGCTCGTTTATGGCGCGATGATGAAATTCAACATGAGCGGCTGGTTCATGACGATTGCAGCAGGCTTTCCGCTGCTTGCGCCGTTTGCTGTGGTGGGCCTGTATGAAGTGAGCCGCCTGCGTGGCAAAGGGGAACCGGTCAACTGGAAGCCCGTCTTCGGCGCGTTGGGGGGCAAGGGTGAAGAGCAGCAGGTGCTCATGATCGGCATCATCTTGTTCGTGGCATTCAGCTTCTGGATGATCTTGGCGCACGGCATTTTTGCGATATTTCTCGGGGAATCGGGCATCGGTTCCGAAACGACCGGGCTGTTTCTCTCTTATGAAGCGATCGCCATGCTGACAGTGGGCAGCGCGATTGGCGCGTTGGTGGCGCTCGCGCTGTTCTCGATCACCGTCACAAGCCTGCCGATGCTGGTCGATCATGACATTGATTTTATCACCGCGATGATCGTGAGCATGGGCGTGGTCCGCTCAAACAAGGTCACAATCATCCTCTGGGCGATCTTCATGGCAACCGCCATGTTCGCCGCGATGATCCCCTTCATGATCGGCTTGTTCGTGGTGCTGCCGGTGCTCGGCCATGCCAGCTGGCATCTTTATCGCCGCGCAGTTATCGCCAGCTCCAACTGATACAGGACGCGCCATGCCGATCTACGCCGTCACCTATGAACATCCCGATCTGGACGGGTGGAAACAGCACCTCATGCCGCACATCGCCTGGTTGCAGGACAAAGTTGCCGACGGCAGCCTGCTCGCCTCCGGCCCCTTTCCGGACAGCCAGACGAAAGCGGCACTCCTCCTGCTCCGCGCGCCAGATCGTGCGGCGCTCGATGAACTGATCGCGACGGACCCCTTCGCCATCCACGGCCTGATTGCGAACATGAGCGTAGCCCTGTGGGATCCCATTTTTGGTGCGTTCAACGAACACTCATCCATGCCCGGCCATCGCTTCTAATCTCCCCTCTTCCCTTCCCGGAATGCGCAACATATGATGCGATATGGGTAACAAACGAACAGGCGGTCGCATCCTTGTCGACCAGCTCCGCATTCAGGGCGTGGACCGCATTTTCAGCGTTCCGGGCGAATCCTATCTCGCCGTGCTCGATGCGCTGTGTGACGTGCCGGAGATTGAGAATATCGTCTGCCGTCAGGAAGGCGGCGTCACCTATATGGCGTGCGCGGATGGCACGCTGACCGGGCGGCCCGGCGTGGCGTTCGTCACGCGCGGCCCCGGCGCCACCAATGCCAGCATCGGCGTTCATGTCGCGATGCAGGATAGCATTCCCATGATCCTGTTCATCGGTGACATTGATCGCGGGATGCGAGACCGGGAAGGCTTTCAGGAGGTGGACTTCCCCGCCATGTTCGCCCCCCTCGCCAAATGGGCAACGCGGATCGAAGATGCCGCGCGCATTCCGGAATATCTGGCCCGCGCTTTCCATATGGCGATCAGCGGTCGCCCCGGCCCGGTCGTGATAGCGTTGCCGGAAGACATGCTTCTCGATGAAGTCGAGGCGTTTGACCGGCCCCGCGTCCATCGGCCCCGGATCGAAGTGGCCATCGAGGCAGAGCGCAAAGCGATCAGCGCGCTGGCAGCGGCCAAGCATCCGATCATCATTGCAGGCGGTGCAGATTGGGATGAATATACCGGTGACGGCGTGCAGGCCTTTGCCGAACAGCATGGCATTCCCATCGCCACCGCCTTCCGGCGTCAGCATTGCATCTCGCCCCATTCGCCCGTTTATGCAGGCAATCTGGGCTATGGCCCCAACCCCAAGCTGATCGCGCGGATCAAGGCATCAGACGCGATCATGGTGGTCGGCGCACGGCTAGGCGAAGCGACGACCGATGGCTATAGCGTCATCACGCCCGATCATCCGGGCCAGACGCTCATCCACGTCCATCCTGACCCGGCAGAGCTTCACCGCGTGTTTCGCACCGATATCGCAATCTGCGCTTCGCTCTGCCGCTTTGCGACGGACATTGCGCACAGCATCATCATGGACACCCATTTCCCTGACGGAGCTGAAGCCCACGCCGAATGGCTGGAGTGGAGCACACCGCAACCCTTCGATACGCCGCTCGACCTTGGCCAGTGTGTGGCTACCATGCGCGCCATCTGCCCGGCAGACAGCATCATCTGCAATGGCGCGGGGAACTTCTCCGGCTGGTGGCACCGCTATTGGCGCTATGACGGATTTGGCACGCAACTGGCCCCCACCAACGGATCAATGGGCTATGGTGTGCCTGCTGCCGTCGCCGCCTGCCTGCGCCACCCAGATCGCTGCGTCGTGGCGCTCACGGGCGATGGCGACTTCATGATGAACGGGCAGGAACTGGCGACCGCCGCGCAATATGACTGCAATCTGCTCATCATTCTGGTCGACAATGGCAGTTTTGGCACGATCCGGATGCACCAGGAGCGCGAATTTCCGGCGCGCATATCAGGAACCAACCTGACCAATCCAGACTTTGCAATGCTCACACGCGCTTTTGGAGGTTGGGCGGAAAGCGTTGAAACGACTCAAGAATTTGCGCCCGCTCTGGAGCGCGCGATGAGCCGCACCGGGCTGCGGATGCTGCATTTGAAGACCGATGTGGAGCGGATTTCAGCCGGGACAACGATCAGCGCGCTGCGGGGGCGGTAAGGCCCCCGTCACCAGAGCCTTCACCCCAGCCGGGCCAGCGCCTCAAACATGGCGAGCCCATCGAGCCGCCCATGCGCGCCTTCGACAACGCGTTCCGGGTGCGGCATCATGCCGAGCACATTGCCGCCATCGTTCAGAATGCCCGCAATGTTGCGCGCAGAGCCGTTTACCTCTTCAGCATAGCGGAAGGCCACGCGGCCCTCACCTTCCAGCCGGTCGAGCGTGTCTTCGTCCGCTGAATAATTGCCGTCGTGATGCGCGACGGGGAAGACAACGCCCTGCCCCGCCTCATAGCCGCCAGTGAAGGCTGACCGGCTGTTCTCAACGCTCAGCGCCACATCGCGACAGACAAACTTGATGCCCGCATTGCGCATCAACGCCCCGGGCAGGAGCCCCGCTTCGGTCAGTACCTGGAAGCCGTTGCAGATGCCCAGCACCGCCACGCCCTTGCCCGCTGCCGCCTTCACTTCGCGCATGACGGGCGATTGCGCGGCCATCGCGCCGGAGCGGAGATAGTCGCCATAGGAAAAACCGCCGGGCACGCCGATCAGGTCCAGTCCTTCAGGCAAGCTGGTTTCACGGTGCCAGATCATGGCAGGCGCAGTGCCGGTGGAGATGCGGATGGCTTCGGCCAGATCCCGGTCGCAGTTGGAGCCGGGGAAGACGATGACGGCGGCCTTCATGGCTCAGGCCCGCTCGATCTTGTAATTCTCGATCACGGTGTTGGCGAGCAGTTGCTTGCACATATCCTCGATCGCCGCGTCGCTGGTATTATCGGCCAGATCGAGTTCGATCAGCTTTCCGATGCGGACATCGCTCACTCCGCCAAATCCCAGGCCTTCCAGTGCGTGGTGCACAGCCTTGCCTTGCGGATCGAGAACACCGTTCTTCAGGGTGACGAAAACACGGGCTTTCATGAGTAAGGACTCCGGCCAGATGAGGTGGGAAGATGCGCCGCCCTATGGCCCCATCCCCTCAAACCCGCAAGGTGGAATCCCTTTCGCCGTCCTCAAAAATAGCGCGCGAGCGCGAAGCGGAAGCGGCTGCGATCCGCCTGATAAATGGGCAGCGTCGATTTGGTGTTCGAATAGCTGTAGCTGATCGATGGCGAGAATCCGAGTACGCGCATCGAGCGCAGTCCGAGCGACACGCGCCCATTGAGCCGCCAATCATTGCGCGGTTTGGCTGAAAAGAGCGCGAGCGGCGCATCATACCAGGCGCGCGAGGCTCCAATCGAAATCCCCGCCGTAATGCCCTTGGGCAGATCGCCACCCACGGCAAGCTGCGCCCCGATTTCCGTATTCGCATAAGGCTTGCCGCTCAGCGCATCACGACGCGCGAACAGCGTGGCAGAGCCGATCAGGCTGCGCGCAAACACGCGTTCATAGCTGGCATAGCCGCCAATCTGCCACCCGCCATATTGCGGCGAGAAGCCCGAATAGCTGCGGCGCGCGTCGATTGAAAAGCCGATGCGCTGGCCGAGATCCAGATTATGCTGGATGCTGGAGCGCACGCCGACCTGCTGAAGCGCGTTCTTGCCACCATAAAGGCGCTGCATCCCCACGGCCTGCACGGCGATGGTGGTATCTGCACCGGTGTCAAATTCAGGCCCGGCAGCAAGCTGGAGATAGCCATCATCCTGCGCTTTGCCCTTGTAATTGGTGAAGCCGGTATCGGCCTCAATCAGCATCCGCGTTTCGCCCTTCAGGCCGATGCGGCCCGATGCGGACATGGTGGCGAACTGCCCCGTGCCCGATTTCTTGCGCGCGCTGGCATCCAACGACATCGGCAAGGTGATCGGCCCAAGATTGACATCCACCGTCTGCGAAGAGGTACCGTTGGTGATGTTGCTATCTGGCGAAAGGCCGAAATCGGTGTTCATCGTGAATTTGCGCTGGCTGCGGATGTTCGCGCGCGAGGTGCGGACGAAATCGACCACCTCCTTGGGCAGCGCGCTATCCTGCTGAGCAAGGCGGAAATGATAGTCCGCGCTCAGCATCTTGCCTTTCAGCATCAGCGCCCGGCCCAGTTCCAGCCGCACGCGCGTCTGGTCCGGGTTTTTGGAGAGAATGCGGCGGAACAGCTTGATGCCATCATCCAGGTCGCCCTTTTCCACCGAGGTATAGCCCAGCAGAAAATCCCGTTCCAGCGCCAGCTGCGGCGCGTTTTCCAGCGCCGCAAGCATCGGCGCGGCTTCTTCGAAGCGATGTTCGGACACCAGCTTCTCCGCAGTCTTGAGCAGTTGCTCACCCGTCAGACGAGCGGTGCAGGTTCCATTGACGCATTGCGCCTCCACCGGTGCTTCCACGTCTTCGGCAAAAGCCGGAGCCGCAAAGAACGAGAGGAAGACAGCGAGGAGGCGTGAAATGCGCATGGAGAGTTACTGCTTGCCCGTGAATGCACCCAGAATGTCGATCCGCTCGTCAGGCACACCGCCCACAATGCGGAAGCCGCCACCGATTTCCTGCGCCTTGTCGCCGAAATAGGCCCCGTCGATGCTCGAACCGGCAATCGTAAGGTCCAGCTTGGTTCCATTGGGCTGGGTGAAGGCGGCAGAGGTGATTTCACCCAACAAACCGCCCGCATGAACCAGATCAATTCGACCATTACCCGCCGCCGCAAATGTCGCGCCCGACTGGAGCGTGAAGCTTCGGTCCGTAAAAATGTCGATCAGCGGCGCTCCTACGGTCCCCTGCATCGAGTAGGTGAACAGGTTGGTCGCAAAGTTGATGTTCGTGGTCGCGTCACCTGCCATCCATTGGAAATAGGTCGGCGCAGTCGCGTTGGTATCAAGCAGATTGTTGAACACCAGCGAAGCAATCATGGGCCCCTTATAGGTGGCCGTCCCGATGATCGGTACGCCGTCATTCGGGGTGCGTTCGCCATAGACGAACGCAGCGCGCTCCAGCTTGTGACGCTGTTCGACATAAGCCGGTGCCGCCTTGGGCTCAACCAGCACAATTTCGGTCTGGTTGCGGACATATCCGGCAAAGGTCACATATTTGGTCGATGTGCCCGGCTTTTGATAAAAGAAGGTTGAATAGTTGCGGATCCCGTCTGGAAGACCATTGGGGAACACATCAGACCCGGCATCATAAACCACGCGGTTCACCGTTCCGCCGGACTGGAGGTACTGGATACCCGGAATGACCAGATCGGGAACGCCGCCCTGCGGCTGGCTCGCGCCGCCGAAGTCCACACGGTGCGCCGGATCCTGAAAGCGATGTTCGATGTCGACATTCGCCTTCTGGTCTACCACCACCAGTGAGAAGATGGCGTCACGCGGATCATAGCTGATCGTGATTTCACTGTCGCGCGCGGTGCTCGAATTGCCGGCATAGACCTGATTATATTGCGTGCCAGGAGCGGGCGCATTCACGTCATCCGACGTCTTGTAATTATAGCTATGGACACCGCCAATGGCACTGTAGGTCTTGGGATCCTTCGGGGCCACAAAGGTATGGCCAGAACCCGGCGCATCGGGTGTCGTCGTGCCGCCGCCCGAAGCGGGAGTATTAGACCCCACTGAATTCACGCCTGCGCCACCGCACGCCGTCAGCGATGTACATGCCAGCAAAACCAGAAATTTGCGCATATCGGCTCTTCCTTCATCAAGACATTTGATCATGAGCTACGACCTTCAGGTTAATTCCGCGTAAACCGTGAAGGACTTTGCAAAAAAAGACGGAACTTGCTGTTGGAGTGCGGACGGCGCGTCCGTTGTCCGCCGAAGCTGGACACGCTCCCGTCGAACCAGGCTCGAATTTGGAATGAACTGTGCGCAGATGAAGCTGCGCGGCGGGGCTGGCAGATTCATCCCTTCTTCCAGCCCCGTTGCCACCCCGACGATCAGGCGACGCGACGCTGTTCCGAAGATGCGGCACCGGGCTTGCCGATGACCTGTTCAACGTCGATCGGCTGGCCAAAGAAGAGGCCTATCTTGCCTGCCCTTCGCCACCGGACTTCGCCTGAAAAGCGCACGCCATCTGCCAGCTCGATCTCAACCGAAGGCCCGATAGCTATGCCACCCGGCACTTCGATCAAGGCCCCGCGCGGAGAGACGTTACGGATTTTGACATTGGCCACTGTCTCGCCTGACCTCAGCCGTGCGACGCGCAGCAGAGACACGCGATTTTCGCGTTCAAGCGGATCTCCAGGGCCACCAGGGCGATCCAGCGGCACGGTTTTCGCGGCCTGTTCTCGCGCGACCTCTGCCGAGCGCGGCGCGCCGAAGATATAGCCCTGAATCTGGGTGCAGCCGAGGTTGCGGATCAGATCAATCTCGTCGAGCGTTTCAACACCTTCGGCAACTGTGATGATCCCCAGACTTTCGGCGAGGCTGACAATGGCGCGGATGATCGCGCTGTTGCGGCTGGAGGCGTCGCTCGCACCGCGCACAAAGCTTTGATCCACCTTGATCTTGCTGAACTGGACTCGCCGCAAATAACCGAGCGACGCATAGCCCGTACCGAAATCATCGAGCGACAATTTGACGCCCATCGCCGTCAGCGCGTCCAGCGTCTCTTCCGCCATCGTCGATTCAGACAGCAACATGCCTTCGGTGATTTCAAGCTCCAGCCGTTCAGGCGCCAGCCCGGTATCGGCGAGAATGTTGATCAGTGTGCCGGTCAGCGCCACGCTTTCAAACTGTTTGGGAGAGAGGTTGATCGCGATGTGAAGATGGTCGGGCCAGGTCGCAGCCTCGCGGCACGCCTCGCGCATCACCCATTCGCCGATGCGGCCAACAAGGCCGATTTCCTCTGCGATGGGAATGAATTTGGAGGGCGGAATCTGGCCGCGTTCGGGATGCTCCCAGCGCGCAAGCGCTTCAAAGCCAACGACGCGCTCAGTCTGCGCATCAACAATGGGTTGATAGACGACGCTCAGCTCATTATTGACCAGCATCTCTCGCAGGTCATTTTCCAGCGCGCGCCGATCATCGGCTTCTGAATGCATGTCTGGCTGATAAAAGCGATGCACGCCCTTGCCCGCGCCCTTGGCCGCGTAGAGCGCCAGATCGGCATTGCGCGTCAGTTCATCGGCATCCACGCCGTCGCTCGGCGCGACCGCAATACCGACGCTCGCGCCGATACGGATCGAAACGCCCTCAATATCATAAGGGAGAGACAGGCGATCAATGATCGCATCGGCCATGCGGCCCAGTTCGATCCGGTCGGTAAATTCCGGCACGACAACCTGGAATTCATCACCACCCAGACGCCCCACCTGGCACCCCTGCCCGACGACGCGCAGCAGACGCTTGGAGACGATCTTGAGCAGTTCATCCCCAACCGGATGACCAAGCGTGTCGTTGACGTTCTTGAAGCGGTCCAGATCGAGCAGCATCAAACCGCAAGTGGGCAGCGCGCCATGAACAGGGAGCATCACATCTTCGAGCGTCTTGCGGATCATCGCACGATTGGCGAGGCCGGTCAGCGCGTCGTAATTGGCCAATTGACGCGCTTCAGCCTCTGTCTTGCGCTGATCGGTCAGGTCAATGCCGCTGCCACGAAAGCCCGTGCAACGCCCGCGCGAATCGTGGATGGCCATGCCGGAAACCGACCACCACACCTCTTCATCGGCCTTGGCGCGCACCATCAGGTCCGAGAAATCGACCCCGGCAGCAAGAGTGAAGCCAAAGGTCCGATCTGATGCCGCTCCATGGCCATCATCGACTGACTCGGTGGAAACAATATCCGAAAATGGTTTGCCGACGATTTCATCCACGCTCGTCCCGAGCTTTCGGGCCGGTGAGTCGGAAAGATAGGTCAGGCGGCCATCTTCGTCAGTCTGCCAGAACCAGCCACGACCGCTCTGCTCGAACGATTCAACCATCAACTGGGCTGAAACAGCGCGGCGATGCGATTCTTCCAGACCGGAAAATATCTGGTGCCGCCGCCGATCAAGAGAGATCATCATGGCAGAAGCCAAAACGCAAACCACCGCCACGAGTATCTTCATCTCGATGCCATGGCCCAGCACTGTCACCACCAGCATGGCTGAGCCCAGGCGCGCGATCATCGCCCATGGAAGGAACGCAGTCGCAATCGTACCGATCCCCATGGCGATCAGGATCAGAGACTTGGCCTGCCAATTGTCGGCATTTACCCCGGTAACCATGGCAACCCACAAGGCGGACGAAACCGCGCTCAATGCGCAGAAAACATAGACCCCGACCTGGCCTTCACGCTGTTGCAGAAAGCGACTGAATGACGGAACAAGGAACAGGACATCAATCAGCAGCGCCACGGCCAAGCAGCCGAATATAATCTGCATGATGAATGAGTTGATGGGCGCGCCAACGACACCCAGCATCCACCAGATCAGCGCTGCGCCACAAAAGAGGTTTATGAGCGCGGACCACCGCACGCCGACAAGCGCCAACCCGATCATATCGGAAGGACGATCAAATGTCGTCGTTGTCTCGCTTATACGTGCGCTCATACCCTCGTGGGACGAAGTTCCCGCATGATTGATCGCACGCCGCAATCGGTTGCCCATGGCCTTTGACACTTCCCCATCAAGTGCATTTCAAAGCCAAGCTAAACCAACTTTGGTTAACAAAGAGACAAGATAGGAAAAAAGCCCAATGTCTTGAATGAGTTTAACAGAATATCCGCACCGTCATGGCCTGATCAACCATTGACTGATCGCCCCGCCAGACCGAAAACGCCGATCAGGACGGGATCCTGCGTCGATGCGGGATCGGCGCGAATTGCTGCCTCTTCCCGACCCATGGCGCGATAAATGCCTTTGCTCGCCTTGCGACTGACATCATCCCGCAACCCGGCGAAATCAATGCCAGTCGTCAACTTCAGTGCTTCGGTGATAACCGCAGAATCAAACAGTTTCAGGCCGCCATCAATACCCGGCACCATCGCATTGACTAGTGCCAGGCCCATCTTGCCTTCAAGGAAGTCGGTTGCTGCGGTCGGCCCGCCCTTGATGAGTGCCACCGCATCTTCGACCCCCACAGTGCGGATCGCATCGGCCACCATCGGCGCAGCAATTTCTGCGCCTTTTTCCGCTGCGCGATTGACCTGCTTGGTCAGTCGACCGCGAAACGCGCTGCTCTTCAGGATCGTCGAAACGATCAGCCCGCCCGTCTCTCCGCCAAGCGCATCGGGCAAGGCCACCCGCGCCAGCTGGTCATCCAGAAAGCCGTTCTCGCGGATGAGCGACGCAAAGGCGCGCTGTGCTGACAGGCTGAGCAGCCGCCGGATCGCATCAACAAGGTTGAAGCCGGGGCCGCCTGCGCATCCCGGAACAGCCAGCAAAGGCAGCAAGGCTGCCGAAGTGACGAGCGAACGGCGAGACATGTCCATGATGCGACTCCTGCAAATACACGCGTGCAAAAAGGCACGCTCTGGCAAAGACTATCAAATTGGCGCTTCCGCGCAACAGCGGCTTGGCGCATGGAGAAGGCCATGTCCCGCGCGCGTGTTCTCCTGCTCAATCCCGCCCTTGGTCCGCTCGACTATCGCGTGCCTTATGGCATGAGCGTGGAGCCGGGCAGCATCGTGCTCGCGCCGCTTGGTCCGCGCCAGATGGTCGGGGTGGTGTGGGAAGAAGATGCTATGCCCTCTGCCGGAGAAGTGGGCGACAACCGGCTCCGAAATATCCTTCAGGTCTATGATGTGCCGCCGCTCGGCGCGCCGTTGCGCCGCCTGATCGAATGGACCGCCAATTATTACCTCGCGCCGCCTCCTGCGGTGCTGCGCATGGTGCTGTCGTCCGCCGCGGCGCTGGAGCCTTCACCCACCGTCACCGAATATCGCCTGTCTGGCGCGGCACCCGAGCGCCTGACTTCCCAGCGCGCGCAAGCGCTGGAGCGGATCGGGGACCGGCAGGGGCTGATCAAGGAATTGTCCCTGATTTCCGATGTTTCAGAGGCTGTGATTCGAGGCCTTGTGAAGTTGGGCGCGCTCGATCCGGTGACAGTCACCATCGACACGCCCTACCCCGCCCCAGACCCGGACCATGCCCAGCCGCTCCTGAATGACGCGCAGCGCAGCGTGGCGGACCGGCTGGTTGCCGCCGTGCGCGATCAGGCCTTCGCACCCCTCGTGCTTGATGGCGTCACCGGCTCTGGCAAGACCGAAACCTATTTCGAAGCGATTGCAGAATCGATTCGCAAGGGGTTGCAAACGCTGGTACTTCTGCCCGAAATCGCGCTGACCGAACCCTTTCTCCGCCGGTTTGAAGCACGCTTTGGTCATGTGCCCATTTCCTGGCATTCGGATCTGCGCCAATCGCAACGCCGCCGGGCGTGGCGCGCAATCATCAAGGGTGAGGCGATGGTGACGGTGGGCGCGCGCTCCGCTTTGTTCCTGCCCTATCGCAATCTCGGGCTGATCATCGTCGACGAAGCGCATGAAACGAGCTTCAAGCAGGAGGAAGGCGTCCAATATCATGCGCGCGACGTGGCCGTGATGCGCGCGCGGTTTGAGCAATGCCCGGTTGTGCTCGCCAGCGCGACGCCCGCCATCGAAACGCGCATCCAGATCGAACAGGGCCGCTATGAAGAAGTCCGCCTGCCCGCGCGCTTTGGCGGGGCGGACATGCCCGATGTGGCGGCCATCGACATGCTCGCCAATCCGCCGCCGCGTGGGCAATGGCTCGCGCCGCCGCTGGTGGAGGCACTTTCGGAAACGCTGGAGCGCGGCGAACAATCACTCCTCTTCCTCAATCGGCGCGGTTTTGCGCCCCTGACGCTATGCCGTCATTGCGGGCACCGCTTCCAATGCCCCAATTGCACAGCGTGGATGGTGGAACATCGCCTGCTCAACCGGCTGCAATGTCATCATTGTGGCCATACCATCCCGCCGCCGCGTGCCTGCCCCGAATGTTCGACCGAAGACGCGCTCGTCGCGTGCGGCCCCGGCGTTGAGCGGATTGCGGACGAGGTGGGCGCATTATTCCCGGAAGCGCGGCGCGTCATTGTGACGTCAGATACGCTCTGGTCTCCGGCTAAAGTGGCTGAATTTGTGGGGCGGATGGAGGCTGGCGAGATCGACATCGTCATCGGCACGCAGCTCGTCACCAAAGGCTATCACTTCCCCAATCTCACATTGGTGGGCGTGGTCGATGCCGATCTCGGCCTGCAAGGCGGCGATTTGCGCGCGGCCGAACGCAGTTTCCAGCAGATCATGCAGGTGGCCGGGCGCGCCGGGCGCGGCGAAAAGCCGGGCCGCGTGCTGGTGCAAACGCATGCGCCCAACGCCCCGGTCATCCGCGCGCTTGTTTCTGGCGATGCCGAAAGCTTCTATGCCGCGGAAACTGAAGCCCGGCGCGAAGCCAATGCGCCGCCTTTTGGTCGCTTTGCCGGAATCATCATTTCGTCAGAAAATCAGCAGGATATGGTTAATACCGCACATCTGATCGCAAAAGCAGCGCCAGAGGTAGACGGGATGCATGTCTATGGACCCGCCCCGGCTCCGCTGGCGATGTTGCGCGGGCGGCACAGGATGCGGCTGCTCGTCCATGCCCGGCGCGCGCTCGATGTGCAGGGCGTGATCCGCGACTGGCTTGGCCCGCTGGACTGGCCGCGCTCTGTGCGCGTCAGCGTGGATGTGGACCCTTACAGTTTCGTGTGAAGGGGCTGGTGCGCGCCAGACTTGCACGTTGCAGCAATAATGTTACTGACCCTCATTCGATTATGTCTGGAGTTTCTGCCGTGCGTTTCTCTCTTCCCCTGCTTGCCCTCGCCCTGATGGCCTCTCCCGCGATTGCCAAGAAGGATGGCGACGACGCGCCCAAAGATCCGATGAAGAAGAAAATGTGCCGTCAGTCGGCTGAAACGGGCACCATCCTGCCGCGCCGCACCTGCAAAACGCGCGGGGAATGGGAAGCCATCGACAAGACCAACGCTGCCAATGCCGAGCGCGCGCTCGAAAATCGCCGCAATCTGCCGCAATAAGCACGGTCTGCTTGACTTTCGCGCGGCACCCGCTAAGGCCGCGCCTTCGCAATTGACCCTGCACGTCCGGTGAAGCAGGTGTCCGGCCCTTATTTTCGTAAGGGTCGCGCGGGTCCGGGCAGAACATAAACGCAATTGGAGACAGATCATGTCAAAGCGTCATAACGCCAAGTATAAGCTCGACCGCCGCTTGGGCGAAAATATCTGGGGTCGCCCCAAGAGCCCGGTAAACAAGCGTGAATATGGCCCCGGCCAGCACGGTCAGCGCCGCAAGAGCAAGATTTCGGACTTCGGCATTCAGCTCCGCGCCAAGCAGAAGCTGAAGGGCTATTATGGCGACATCACCGAAAAGCAGTTCAAGCGTTCCTATCAGGATGCGGACCGCATGAAGGGCGATACCAGCCAGAACCTGATCGGCCTGCTCGAACGCCGTCTGGATGCGATTGTTTATCGCGCCAAGTTCGCGCCGACGATTTTCGCGGCCCGCCAGCTCGTTTCGCACGGCCATGTCCGCGTGAACGGCATCAAGTGCAACATTGCGTCGCGTCGCGTCGATGTCGGCATGGAAATCACGCTGTCGAACAAAGCGCAGGAAATGGCGCTGGTGATCGAAGCGCAGAGCCTGACCGAGCGTGACATTCCCGATTATCTGGCCCCCGATGGTGCGGCCAAGGTGACCTTCACCCGCGTTCCGACGCTGGACGAAGTGCCCTATCCGGTGAAGATGGAACCGAATCTGGTCGTCGAATTCTATTCGC
>CALMZE010000114.1 GCA_937870585.1 uncultured Sphingomonadales bacterium
CGCGCGGTCTGGCCCGATTCGGTGCCTGTCACCCAGACCAAACCCGCCGCACGGGTGGATGGCGATGCCATGGTCGCCACATGGATCGGCCATGCAACCGTACTGGTGCAAACCCAGGGCCTCAACATCCTGACCGACCCGATTTATGCCGAGCGTGCCGGTCCGTTCGGCATCGGTCCGCAGCGCGTGGCTCAGCCCGGCGTGGCGTTTGACGATCTGCCGAAGATTGATGCCGTGGTCGTCAGCCACAACCATTATGATCATCTGGATCAGGCCGCGCTCAAGCGGCTATGGGAACGTGACAAGCCGAAGATCATCACCAGCCTGGGCAACGACGTTGTGATCAGGGAAGGCGGCGCAGAGGCCGTTGCGCTCGATTGGGGCCAGCGCGTGACGCTCAAGCCGGGCGTCGATATTGCCGTTACGCGCAACCATCATTGGGGATCGCGCTGGGGATCAGACGCGCGCCGCGCGCTCTGGTCATCCTTTGTGGTGACAACGCCTGCGGGAAACATCTTCTTTGCAGGCGATACCGGATTTGGTGACGGGAAATGGCCTGCCGAGGCCGCCACGCTCGGCCCGGTGCGGCTGGCCATCATCCCCATCGGCGCGTTCCGCTTCGTGCCGGGCGGCATGAGCATCGGCAGCCATATCGGCCCGATCGAGGCGGAGCGCGTGTTTTCAGGATTGAAGGCGGCGTGGGGTGTGCCGATCCATTGGGGCACGTTCCAGCTCTCCAACGAAGCGCGGGAGACGCCGCCGAAGATGCTCGCTGAAGTGATGAAGTGCGGCGGCTATACCGACCCGTCGCGCTTCGCCGCGCGGGGCTTGGGGCAAGCGTTCAGCGTTCCGCCCTTGGGCACTCCGGAGGCTCGCCCGGCACCGCCTGCGCCCTGTCTGGCAGCGCCACCTGTCACTGGGCTGGAGTGATCTCTAACACCGCTCGTGCTGAGCCTGTCGAAGCACTGTCTTGCACTGGTTGAAAGGTAGGACAGCCCTTCGACAAGCTCAGCACGAGCGGTGAAAGGGGGCACAGAATACTGGTTCCTGCGCCCCTTCCAATTAGTCCTTCAGTTCGGCGGGCACATAACCGCCATTGGCGGCCAGCTGGCCCATCACCTGCTTGTGCAGCCAGATGTTCATCGAAGCGCTGTCATTGGTGTCGCCGGTGAAGCCGAGTTCGGCGGCCAGCTCCTTGCGGGCACCGAGGCTCGAATCGATGTCGAGCAGCTTCATCAGGTCAACGATGGACGTACGCCAGTTCAGATCCTGACCGCCCTTGATCTCCAGCGCGCGGTCGAGAATCTTCTCAACATTGACTTCGGAAATCGGGGTGGGGCCAGACGGAGCCGCCGGGGCGGCTTCGGGAGCAGCGGCAGGCGCGGCGGGCGCCGGGGCGGCTTCCGCCTTGCCGAAAATGGCGTCCTTGATCTTGCCGAAAATGCTCATGGGAAACTCCTTGATGTTGTTACGCGCCGGGCGAATCACCCCGGCGGCACGATTCCTCCTTCGCTGGCTGTTCAATGTCAAACGCCTCGGCTAAACAGGCGCATCCAATTCCGGAGGATGACAGGAGCAGTTGCGTGGATATTCTTGGAAACCTGTTGCAGAATGCACTGGGCGGTGGCGCTCAGGAGGCTCAGCCGCAGATTGATGTGGGCGGCCTTGCCAACCAGTTCGGCCTTTCGCCCGATCAGGCCAATGCCGCTGTCGGCGCGCTCCTTCCCGCCATTCTGGGCGGCATTCAGAAGACCGAAAGCGCAGGTGGCCTTGGCGATCTTGCCAATATCGCCAACCAGATCAGCGCCCCGCATGAAGATGTGGATGGCGGCAATTCGATCCTCGGCCAGATCTTCGGTTCCAAGGATGTCAGCCGTCAGGTGGCGAGCCATGCGGCACAACAAACCGGCCTCAGCGATTCCATATTGAAGGCGATGCTGCCGATCATTGCAGGCCTTGTGGCGCAACAGGTCGCCAAGAAGATGGGCGGCGGCGCTCTCGGCGGGATTGCAGGCGCAGTTCTCGGCTCGCTCGTCGGCGGCAGCACGGCACAAGCCGCCGCTCCCGCCTCGGGCGGCGGCATCCTCGGCAACCTCGGCGGCCTCGCCTCGATGCTGGACAAGGATGGAGACGGCAATCCGCTCGATGAAATCCTCGGCATGGTGCAGGGCAAGCAGGGCTGACCATTGCACCCAACCCGATCATTGCCATGACGCCAATTCCGTGGAGCGACGTTGCGATCATCCTCGCGTTGATCGCGCTCAACGGGCTGTTCGCCATGTCCGAACTGGCCATCGTGTCCGCGCGCAAGCCGCGGCTGGAAGCGATGGTCAGAAAGGGCAGCAAGGGTGCGGCTGTGGCGCAAGCACTGGCGGCTGATCCGGGCCGCTTCCTCTCTGCCGTGCAGGTGGGCATCACGCTGATCGGCATCATCGCGGGTGCCTTTTCGGGCGCCAGTCTGGGCGGGCCGATGGCAGAGCGTCTGGCGGCCCTCGGGATGCGGCAGGATTGGGCCGATGAAGCAGGCTTTGCCATTGTCATCGGCATCACCACCTTTCTGTCTCTGATCATCGGAGAACTGGTGCCCAAGCAATTTGCACTGCGCTCGCCCGAATCCATCGCTTCGATCATGGCCCCGCCGATGAAAGCGATCTCGGTGGCGACGGCCCCGCTGGTCTGGCTCCTCGACCGGACGAGCGCGGCGATTTTCAGCCTGCTCGGTCTCAGCCGCGAATCTGAAAGCCAGATGACGGCGGAGGAACTGCATCTGCTGGTGGCCGAAGCGAGCAAATCCGGCACGATTGCCGAGGGCGAGCGCCAGATCATCTCCAGCGTTGTCCGCCTCGCCGACCGGCCCGTGCGCGAAGTGATGACGCCGCGCACCGAGATTGACTGGATAGACGTCAACGCCAAGCCCGCCGAAGTGCGCGCGCTACTGCGCGAGTCAAACCATAGCCGCCTGCTTGTCGCCAATGGTTCGATTGATGACATTATCGGCGTGGTTCAGGCGCGTGATGTGATGACCGCGCTGCTGCGCCGAGAGCCGCTCGATCTGAACGTGCTGCTGCGCAAACTGCCGCTCATCCATGATGTGGTAGACGCGATGGATGCGCTCACCACCTTCCGCATATCAGACGTGCCGATTGCGCAGGTGATCGATGAATATGGCCATTTCGAAGGCATTGTGACGCCCACTGACCTGCTTTCCGCTATCGCCGGAGACTTTGCTTCGGATCGCGATGACGATGATGGCGATGCCATTCAGGAGGATGGCGAAGGCGCGTGGCGCGTCGCCGGCTGGGCCACAGCGGATCAACTGGCCGAGCGGCTGGGCCTGACGCTGCCCGAAGAGCGAGACTATGCGACGGTGGCCGGCCTCGCCCTCGATCAGCTCCGCCATCTGCCCGAAGCGGGCGAATGGTTCGTGCTGCAAGGCTATCGCTTCGAAATCCTCGAAGTCGATGGTCGCAAGATTGACCGGCTGCGCATCACCGAAGCAGAAGACGCCGCAATATAGGGTACAAGGTCGGCTGTTCCCTCGAAAGTTTCAGATGTTTGATCCCGGAATGTGATGGTGCATTATGACTATGCGCGCGAAGGGATGCACTATGGGTCCTCCGACGTGGGCCGCAGGCGCGCCGTGCGGTCGTAAGATGGTCAGAGCGCCTGAGGGTTCTGGGCAAGCCTGTGGGATCGAAGGTGTCCGCCTTGGCCAGCAGACCGGTCGCACGCGCAAAATTGCGCACTAACAACGCCCATATTTGTGACCGCTGCCTGAAGACCCTGCGCGGCGTCACACCATACGAAGCCATCTCCAAATGCTGGACAACCGCGCCGGATCGCTTCACCCTAAAACCGCGCCATCAAATGACGTGACCAAACATCGAGCGCCTTTTGGCCATCCTTTGTGCGGCCGCTCTCTCAGGAATTTCTGATGCTTTCCATCCGTTTCGCCACTGCCGATGACCTCCCCCTGATCGCCGGATTCATCCGCGACCTCGCCGCCTATGAAAAGCTGGCTCATGAGGTGCGCTTTGACGAGGCGGGGCTCGGTGCCCGCCTGTTCGGGCCGCGCCCTTATGCCGAAGTTCTGATCGGCGAGATTGACGGCGTGGCGCAGGGTTTTGCGCTGTTTTTCCACAATTTTTCCACCTTCGAGGGCAAGCCCGGCATCTATCTGGAGGATTTGTTCGTCCGCCCCGAGGCGCGCGGCTCCGGGCTGGGCAAGGCGCTGCTCAAGCGCCTCGCCGCGCTGGCGGTGGAGCGCGATTGCGCGCGGCTCGAATGGTGGGTGCTCGATTGGAACACGCCCTCGATCGGCTTTTACAAAGCGCTGGGCGCAAAGGCGATGGATGAATGGACGGTGTTCCGCGTTGACGGCGCGGCTTTGGAGGAATTGGCTGCCTAATTCTGCACTCTCGCGCAGTTTCATCGCTTGCCCCATCCCTCGCACCATGCAACAGGCACGGCAACACTGAACAGGAGAGGCAAGAGAGATGATTCCGATTTCACTCGAAGGGCGCGTGGCGCTCGTCACTGGCGGATCGCGCGGCATTGGCAAGGTGATTGCGCTGGAACTGGCACGGGCCGGGGCCGATGTGGCAGTCAATTATCGCCGCGAAAAGGAAGGCGCGGATGAAACCGTTGCCGCCATCGAGAAAATGGGCCGCAAGGCGCGCGCCTATGCCGCTTCGGTCGATGATTTCGACGCCTGCCAGCGCCTTGCCGATGATGTCGCCAAGGATTTCGGCGGTTTCTCCATCCTGATCAACAATGCCGGCATCGCCAGCCGCGGTCAGAGCGTGGCCGATACCGACCCGGCTGAATTTGAGCGCGTGATGCGCATTCAGGCCTTTGCCCCGCATTACATGTCCAAAACCTCGATCCCCTATCTGCGCCAGAACCCGCGCAGCGACATCATCATCATCTCCAGCGTGGCGACGATGGGGCATTCTGCAAACGGTGCGCCCTATAATATGGGCAAGGCGGCTTCTGAAGCGCTGGCGCTGACGCTCGCCAAGGAAGAGCAGAAGCACGGGATGCGCGTCAACATCGTCGCGCCCTCGCTCACTGTATCAGACATGGGTGACCGGCTGGCGCGCGCAGTGGCGGGTGTGAAGGACATTCACGAGCTGGACGCCAAGTCTCCGTTTGGGCGTGTTTCGATTCCGGAGGATGTGGCCGCAGCGGTTGTCTGGCTGGTCTCCGATGCAAACCCCTATGCTTCCGGGCAGAAGATCAACATTGACGGGGCGGGCTCCAACGCACTGCGTTGAGCTCCGCTCAGCCAGCGCCCTGTTCCTTGCGCGCGCGCCATTCGGAGGGGAGTTCGAAGCTGCCCTGCCACAGGCCGCGTTTCGCTTCGCGAGCGGCGGCTTCGGCATCGGCATAAGGAGCCGTCCCGCGCGATTCGGGTGAGACGGCCATCCCCGCCTGCACCAATGCCTCAGACAAATCGGGCACGGTCGCGCTGGAGCAGCGGGCGACTTCGCGATGATATTGGTCCTTGGCAAGAACCTCGCACGCCAGCGTTCCAGGCGCGACAAAGGCAGAGAGTTGCAGCCGCGCTGCCTTGCCGCACGGCCATTCGCGCCCGCCGCCATCGGTGCAGGTCTGGCGATATTCGGGGGCATCCACGCCGTAGAGGCGGAAAGTGCGGGTGCCGAGTTCAAGCGTATCCCCATCACGCACCAGAGCGGCTTCGGCCTTGACCACCTCTGCCGGGGTCAGCCGATCGGCAAACAGCCACAGCCCCAGAATGGCGAGCAGCATTCCGGCATAGACGAGTCGTCGCATCACGCTGTTTCGTCCGGGCCAACCTGTCTGGAGACCATCGCCGTTACCGCCACATCCATTGTGACATTGGCGATGGTCCGCATGATGTCGGGCAGCGTCTCTACCGCAATCAACAGGCCGAGCGGCGCAATCGGCACGCCCAGCACCAGCGCGATGGGCGCGATCGAGGAAATGAAGCTCAGCTGCCCGGGCAGGCTGACCGCCCCCAGCGTGGTTGTTGCCGCCACAGCGATGGCGGCGGCGATCTGCATCCAGCCGGGCTCCACGCCATACCAGTGCGCCACATAGAGCGCGACGGCGAGGTTCATCGCAGGCCCGGTTGCGCGAAACAAGGCCACAGCCAGCGGAAGTATCATGTCGGCCCGCACCGCCGGGATGCCAAGCGCAGTGCAGCTGCCGAGCATCGCGGGGAGCGAGGCGAGCGAAGATTGCGTCGAGACCGCCACGGCCTGTGCGGGCAGCACGGCACGGGCGAAACGCAGCACGCCAATCCGCCCGCCCCACAGCGCCACTCCATAAGCCGCGATCAGGACGACCGTGCCCGTGATCGTGACCAGCACGACATAATGCGCCAGCGCCCCGAGCGCGGACAGGCCCGCTTGTGCTGCCACCGAAAAGGCGAGCGCGAAGACGCCAATCGGGGCGAGGCGCAACACCCAGCCGATGATGACGAGCATGGCATCGCCTACCGCCTCGAAGAAACGAGCTAGCAGTTCTCTCTTTTCGGGTTCGAGCGAAAGCAACGCAAAGGCAAACAGCACGGTGAAGAGCGTCAGCGGCAGCACCGCGTCTGCGGCGGCGGCTGCAAACAGATTGGCTGGCACAAAGCTGCGCAGAAAATCACCAATGCCGGGCATGGCCGGAACCGCCTGCGCGGCTTCTCCCGAGGCGCGCAGGGCTTGGGCTGCGTCGGGCGCGAGCGGCCACAGCGCGAACAGCATCGGCATGACGAGCGCAGCCATCAGCGAAGACGCCCAGAGCAGGATCAGGAACACCGTCACGCTGCGCGCCGCGATCCGCCCCGCACGCGCGGCAGCGGCCGCTTTGACGATCCCCGTCACCAGCAGCGCCACGACCAAAGGCACAATCGTCATCTTGAGCGCGTCGAGCCACATGCCACCAATCGGCCCCGCGATGGCCAGACCGTCGTCGGCCCAGGACGAACCCATCGCCATCAGCCCGAGCGCCAGTCCGCCCGCCAGAGCCAGGATGATCGGCAAGGGTCCAGACAGGCGCGCTTGACTGTTGGTCGTGTCAGAGGCTGGCATCAACATCCGCCAGCAGGGCACTCAGCCGGTTGCGGATTGCGATCAGGCCGGGGCGCAAGTCCGGAGATGACGCAGCAGTCGCACGCGGCGCTGGCACGCGCTCAGGCTCTACGCGTGGCGCAACGGGTGCACTGGGCACACCCGTTCGCCCGGCGAGCAGCTTCTGCACGCCCTTAACGGTATAGCCCTCCTGATAGAGCAAGCGGTTGATCTCGCGCGCCAGATCCGCATCCTGCTGCCGGTAATAACGGCGGTTGCCGGCGCGTTGCAGCGGCTTCAGCTGGGGAAAGCGCGTTTCCCAATAGCGCAGGATATGATGCGGCAGGCCCAGTTCTTCGGCCAGTTCGCCAATCGTCAGAAAGGCGCCCTCGGCCTTGCCCTGAACCGTCGCCATGCCTGCTCTCCCCGCTGGCGGCGGACCGGCTTAGCCCGCCTGGTTGATCCGTTCCCGCATCTTCTGGCTGGCCCGAAAGGTCAGCACCCGGCGGGGGGCGATCGGAACCTCAACTCCGGTCTTGGGATTGCGGCCCGTCCGCGCGGCCTTCTGGCGAACCTGAAAGGTGCCAAAGCCTGCAATCTTGACCAACTCCCCATTCGCCAGTGAATCAGACATCCGATCCAGAATGGATTCCACAAGTGACTGACATTCAGCCTTTGACAAACCGATCCGTTGGTGGATGGACTCAGACAGTTCTGCCCGGGTCAGCGTCCCGATATTGTTCATGTCGACCTCAATTTACGCAACTAACCACACCCTCTTATCGGCTGTGTTCGCTGCGTCAACCGACACAGGTCAGCGTCTCAACACGCATCCGCCCCAAGTGAACCCGCCGCCCATCGCTTCGAGCACCAAAAGCTGGCCCGGCTGGATGCGCCCATCGCGAATCGCCGTGTCGAGCGCGAGCGGAACGGAGGCTGCTGAAGTGTTGGCGTGCTGATCGACCGTCTTCACAACCTTGTCGGCCGAAAGGCCGAGCTTGCGGGCTGTGGCGTCAAGAATGCGGGCATTGGCCTGATGCGGCACCAGCCAGTCAATATCATCCGCGCTCAGGCCAGCTTTCGCGAGCGTTTCGGTCATCACGCTCGCCAGATTGACGACCGCGTGCTTGAACACGTCCTGCCCCTTCATGCGGACATGGCCGACTGTGCCGGTCGTCGACGGGCCGCCATCAACATAGAGCAGGCCATTGTGCCGCCCATCGGCGTGAAGTGCTGTGGCGAGGATTCCGCGTTCCCCTTCTTCGGCGCGGAGCACGACAGCGCCCGCGCCATCGCCAAACAGCACGCAAGTGGTACGATCTTCCCAATCGAGAATACGGCTGAATGTTTCTGCGCCAATCACCAGAGCGGTGCGCGCAGCGCCGGTACGCAGCATCGAATCAGCGACGCCCAGCGCGTAGAGAAAACCGGAACAGACCGCCGCCACGTCGAACGCGATGCAATCATTGATACCAAGGGCCGCCTGAACCTTGGTGGCGGAAGCCGGAAACGTCTGATCCGGCGTCGCGGTCGCCAGAATGATCAGATCCACCTCTTGCGCATCGATACCGGCGGCTTCGATGGCTTTTTGGGCCGCTTCGGTCCCCAATGTCGCGGTGGTTTCACCCTCTCCGGCAATATGGCGGAAGCGGATGCCCGTGCGCGCGACGATCCATTCGTCTGACGTATCAACGGTTTCGGAGAGTTCCGCATTGGACACGCGGCGCGCAGGCAGTGCGGAGCCAGTGCCGAGCAGAGCGGAACGCACAGTCATTGAGCGGGGCCTTTTTCAATAGTGGCGAGATCGGCTGTAATCCGCGCGGTCAGGTCTCCAGCTACCAGACGCACGGCGACATCAATCGCATTGGCCACGCCCCGGTCATTGGCTGAACCATGGCTTTTGACGACGATACCATTGAGCCCCAGAAACACTGCGCCATTATGATTGTTGGGATCAAGATGATGCCGCAACAATTCGGTGGCCGGGCGCGAGACGAGGAACCCGAATTTGGAACGGATCGAACTGGTGAAGGCGCGCTTCAACAAGTCGGTCACGAATCGCGCCGTGCCCTCCAGTGCCTTCAATGCGATATTGCCCGAAAATCCATCGCTCACCACGACATCGAGTTCGCCGCGCGAGAGTTTATCCGCTTCGGTGAAGCCCCGGAAATCGATGGGTAGATGATCGGACGCGCGCAGGATGGCAGCGGCATCGCGCACCGTCTCAATGCCCTTCTGGTCTTCGGTGCCGATGTTAAGCAGCGCCAGCCTGGGCCGTGCAATTCCCATCACCGAGCGCGCATAGGCCGCGCCCATCACGGCAAATTCCACCAGATTGCGTACATCGCATTCGGCATTGGCACCCAGATCCAGCATCACCAGATCCTTGTCGCCCAAGCTCGGGATGGGGGCTGCGAGCGCAGGGCGATCAATGCCCTTCATCGTGCGCAGCGAAAGCTTGGAGATCGCCATCAGCGCGCCGGTATTGCCGCCAGAAACGGCCGCATGAACACTGCCCTGCTTCACCAGATCAACGGCGATGCCCATGCTGGTAGTCTTGGCGCGACGAATGGCCTGCGCCGGACGGTCGCTGCCTTCAATAGTGTCTTCGGCATGAACGATGCTGGACGCAGCCCGAAGCGCCGGGTGCGCGTTCAACCCGTCCGCAATGGCAGACTCGCGGCCAACCAGCACGAAGCGCAGGTCTGGATTGCGGTCGAGCGCAAGGGCAGCCCCTGCCAGCATGACGGGGAGACCTTCATCTCCGCCCATTGCGTCAATGGCCAGGAGCGGCGCATCCGCCATCCTGCCGCTCTCCCCCAAAATCGGTTGCCCCATTTAACCGGCTCAGCCGGCGACGGACACAACCTCGCGACCATTGTAAAAGCCGCAGGCGCTGCACATGTGGTGCGGACGCTTCAATTCACCGCAGTTGGAGCATTCCTGAAACGCTTCCACGCTGAGCGCGTGATGGCTGCGAC
>CALMZE010000115.1 GCA_937870585.1 uncultured Sphingomonadales bacterium
GCCTGCGCATCCTCATAGGGGATGTTCGCCGCCACCCGGATCACCGCGCGGGAGAAGCGCCAGCTTTTCAGCTGCCCGTCTGCATCAATCACCATATGGCAGGCGAGCGCCGCGCGATCCTCGCCCGCGCGCAGCGAGCAGATGTCGGCAGACAGCGCCTCCGGCAGCATCGGCACCACCAGATCGGGGAAATAGACGCTGTTCCCCCGCTTGCGCGCCTCGCGGTCAAGCTGCGAACCGGGACGGACGTAGAAACTCACATCGGCAATGGCGACAATCGCATCAAAGCCCCCATCTTCGCGCGGGTTGGCCCAGACGGCATCGTCGAAGTCGCGCGCGTCCACCGGATCGATGGCGACGATGGGCAGGTGGCGCAGATCTTCGCGGCCTCTCCCCTGCGCCGTTCGGGCTGAGCTTGTCGAAGCCCTGCCTTTCTTTCCTTCTGCCTCGTGTTCCAGAAAGGGCAGTCCTTCGACAGGCTCAGGACGAGCGGTATTTGAAATGCCCAGATCAAAACCCGCCACCCGCTCTGCCTCATCGAGCAGATCTTCCGAAAACAAGTGCGGAATGCCGAATTTATGGATGGCAATCAGGCTGAAGCTGCGTGGAGCAAAGGGATCACCCAAAATTTCGGTGACTTTCGCGGTGATGCGCGGCGGGCGTCCCGTCTTTTCAGCAAGCACCAGATCGCCCTCGCCCGCTTCGCCCAGATCGGAAATCATCGTGTCACGCCGTTCGCGCTTGTCGACCGGGCGCAGCCAGTAGCGGTCTCCCTCACGCTCGACGACGCCCAGCAGCAACTCTTCACCGCGCGCCAGCTTCTTCATCGGGTGCGCAACAAGCCCCGGCCCACGCTCTTCGGTGCGCGCGAGAATCCTGTCGCCCACGCCGAGTGCAGAGCGCCGCCCCTTTTCCACCACCCGCAGACGTGGCGGCGGCTTGCCCTCCGCTTCCCAGCGTTCGGGGACGGCGACCACATGATCGCCTTCTACATCCACGACGCGGAGCACGGTGACGCGCGGCACGCCACCCATCTTGTGAAACGCGCGGCCCGGTGCGCTGTCGATCAGCCCTTCATCGCCCATATCCTTGAGCAGTGCCTTGAGCTGAATCTTCTCCGCCCCCTTCAATCCAAAGGCGCGCGCAATCTCCCGCTTGCCCGCTGGCGTGTCGGACGTGGCGATGAAATCAAGGATTTGCTGCCGCGAAGGCAGACCGGGCGGAGGGCGTTTGTGCATGGGGGTGAGATAGGGCAATGGAGTGCTTGCGTCACCCCTTGCCGATGAACCATAAACACTCGTGATGATTTCGCGCGAAGACGCGAAGACGCGAAGGGACGAGTGTGGGACATAATGTGGAGGAGCTTTCGGCGATTGTGCTCGACACATCGCTCCGGATTCATCGCGCATTGGGACCAGGATTGCTGGAATCCGCCTATGAAATCATCCTTGCGGCTTCACTTGAAAAGCAGGGGCTGAGAGTTGATCGGCAAATGCCGATCAGCATCGCGTTCGAGGATATTCTGGTTTCGGCAGCCTTTAGAGCCGACATGATCATTGATGAAAAATTGCTGCTGGAAATCAAATCTGTTGAGGCGCTCACGGCGGTTCACGCGAAGCAGGTCATCACTTATTTGAGGTTGATGGACCTTCCCCTCGGCCTGCTCATCAATTTTGGCGGTGCCACGCTGAAAGAAGGCGTGCGTCGCCTTGTCAACAATCACACCCACTTCGCGTCTTCGCGTCTTCGCGCGAACCAGATTTCATGACCTACGATCTCATCATCATCGGCGGCGGCATAAACGGGGCGGCGATTGCGCGCGATGCGGCGCTGAACGGGCTGAAGGTGCTGCTCGCCGAAAAGGACGATCTGGCGAGCCACACGTCGTCGGCCTCCACCAAGCTGATCCATGGCGGGCTGCGCTATCTGGAATATTATGAATTTCGGCTGGTGCGGGAAGCCTTGCAGGAGCGCGAGCGGCTGATGCGGCTGGCCCCGCACCTGATCCATCCGATGCAGTTCGTGCTGCCGCATATCAATGCACCGCGCCCATGGCTGATGGTGCGGATGGGCTTGTGGCTGTACGACCGGCTGGGCGGGAAGAGCAGCCTGCCGCGATCCCGTGGGCTGAAGAAGAGCGATGCCATATTCCGCGCACCGCTGAAGGGAGAGCCGGGCGGGTTCGTCTATTCCGATGGCTGGGTGGATGATTCGCGCTTTGTGGTGCTCAACGCCATGGATGCCGCGCGCAATGGCGCAGACATCCGCACGCGCTGTGGCGTTGTTGCAACCCGGCGCAGCAAGGGCGTGTGGACCGTGGAGCTGGCGAGTGGCGAAACCGTTTCCGCCCGTGCGCTCGTCAATGCGGCAGGCCCCTGGGTGGCGCTGGTCGACACAATGACCGGCGTGGAGGCCAAGGCAGGCGTCCGGCTTGTAAAGGGCAGCCATATCATTGTGGAGCAGCTCTTCGCGGGCGATCAGGCCTATATGCTGCAACAGCCCGACAAGCGCATCGTCTTTGCCATACCCTATCAGCAGGGGCTGACGCTGATCGGCACCACCGATGTGCCGGTCGAGTCTCCGGAAAATCCGCAACTTTCGCGCGAGGAAACGGAATATCTGTGCGAGGCGGCTAGCCGCTATTTCAATTGCAGCATCACGCCAGCCGATGTGGTCGCGGGTTATGCCGGAATCCGCCCGCTTTATGATGACGGCGCGAGCGAGGCCAAGGCGGTGACGCGCGATTATGTGCTGGAACTGGATGCCAATGGCCCGCCGCTCCTGTCTGTCTATGGTGGGAAGATCACCACCGCGCGCCATCTGGCGGAAAGCGCGCTTGCCAAGCTGGCCCCGGTGATGGGGGTGAGCGTCGGCACGGCCACCCGCATCACGCCCTATGCCGGGGGCAATCTGCCCCTGCCATTCCCCGGATTTCTGGCGCAGGTGCGCGAACGCTGGCCCTTTCTGGGGGAGGTGCGCTCCAAACGGATGGCGCGCGCTTATGGCACCATGCTCGGCACCATGCTGGAGGATGTGAAGGACGAGGCCGATATGGGCCAGCCCTTTGGCGGCGGGCTGACGCAGGTTGAAGTGGACTGGCTGATCCGTGAGGAATGGGCGCGCACGCCCGCCGACATATTGGAGCGCCGCACCAAGATTGGCCTGATGACCGGGCCGGAAACCGTCACCGCGCTTACGCATTATATGGAAGGGCTGGAATCATGATCCTCGCCATTGATCAGGGCACCACATCATCGCGCGCGATCCGCTTTGCAGCCGATGGCCGCATATTGGGCGTGTCCCAACAGGAATTCCCGCAGCTTTACCCCGCCAATGGCTGGGTGGAGCATGACGCCGAAGCGATCTGGACCAGCACGCTGGAGACCGCGCGCGCGGCGATGGATGAGGGTGTGACCGCCATCGGCATCACCAACCAGCGCGAAACCATCCTGATCTGGGACCGGGCGACCGGCCAACCGCTGCACAATGCCATCGTCTGGCAGGACCGGCGCACGGCGGAGCTGTGCGCGGCGATGAAGGCAGACGGCATGGAGACCGATGTGCAGGCGCGCACCGGCCTGCTGCTTGATCCCTATTTCAGTGGAACCAAGCTCAAGTGGCTGCTCGATACCGTGCCGGGCGCGCGGGCGATGGCGGAACGTGGCCAGTTGGCAGCGGGCACGATCGACAGCTTCCTGCTCTGGCGGCTGACCGGCGGGCGCGTGCATGCCACCGATGTGACCAATGCCGGGCGCACGATGCTGTTCAACATTCACGCCATGGACTGGGACGAGGAGTTGCTCAAACTCTTCGCCATTCCGCGCAGCATTTTGCCCACCGTCCATGCCAACACGCATCTGTTTGGAGAGACGGACCCGGCGCTGTTCGGGCGTGCCATCCCGATTGCGGGCATGGCGGGGGACCAGCAATCCGCGCTGATCGGGCAGGCCTGTTTCAAACCCGGCATGGTCAAATCCACTTATGGCACCGGCTGCTTCATGCTGGTAAACACCGGCAGCGAAGCTCGCCCCTCCACCAACCGGCTGCTCACCACACCGGCTTACCAGATTGGGAAGGAGACCGCCTATGCGATTGAAGGCTCGATCTTCGTGGCGGGAGCCGCAGTCAAATGGTTGCGCGACAAAATGGGGCTGATCGCCTCCTCCGAAGATACCGAGGCGATGGCGCGCGCGGCCAATCCGGATCATGGCGTGACCATCGTGCCCGCCTTTGTGGGGCTGGGTGCGCCCTGGTGGGAGCCCGAGGCGCGCGGGCTGATTTCCGGCTTGACGCTGGATACCACCGCCGCAGATCTGGTGCGCGCGACGCTGGAAGCCATAGCCTTCCAGACGCGCGATCTGGCCGAAGCGATGACGCGCGACGGCGCGCCCGCCCCCGCTGCCATCCGCATTGATGGCGGCATGAGCCAGAACCGCTGGTTTGCGCAATTCCTTGCCGATACACTCGGCACGCCGGTGGAGCGCCCCGCCAGCCATGAGACCACAGCTTTAGGGGCCGCCGCGCTGGCGGGCATCACCACGGGCGTGTTCGCCGACGCGCAGGATTTCGCCGCGCGCTGGCAGGCGCAGGATCGCTTCATGCCCGCTATGGAGGAAGGGCAGCGCGCCCGTCTCTATGCCGGGTGGGGCAAAGCGGTGGAAAGGACGCTGGCATGAGCTTCAACCCCGATTCGATCCGCAACATCGTGATCCTCACCGGCGCAGGTATCAGCGCGGAAAGCGGCATCGGCACCTTCCGAGACAAAGGCGGGCTGTGGGAAAAGCACCGTATCGAGGATGTCGCCACGCCAGAAGCCTTTGCGCGTGACCCCGATCTGGTGTTCCGCTTTTACGATCAGCGCCGAACCAATATCCAGACCGCGCAGCCTAATGCCGCGCACTGGTCGCTCGCCGCACTTGATGCACATTGGCCGGGGATGCTGACCATCGTCACGCAGAATGTGGATGATCTGCACGAACGCGCAGGTGCTCGGCGCTTGATCCATATGCACGGCGAGCATCTCTCTGCCTGGTGCCGCGCCTGCGACGCGCGCACGCGCTGGACGGACGATCTCCGCCAACGCCCGCCCTGCCCCAGCTGCGGCGAACGCGCGCTAAGGCCAGACATCGTGTGGTTCGGTGAAATGCCCTACCGCATGGATGAGATTGACCGCGCGCTGGTGGATGCAGACCTGTTTGTTTCCATCGGTACATCCGGCGCGGTCTATCCGGCAGCAGGCTATGTCCAGACCGCACGGCATTACGGCGCTTATACGCTGGAGCTCAATCTGGAGCCGTCACAGGGCAGCATCCTGTTTCACGAAACGCTGCTGGGCAAGGCGACCGATCTGGTGCCCGATTTTGTGCGCGAATTGCTGGGGGAAGAGGTGCTGGACTGAGGGGAGTTCCCTTCTCCCCGTTCGCCCTGAGCCTGTCAGGGCCGAAGGCGTTGCGAAGCAACAACGGCTGTCTTGCCTTGATCTCAGCGCGTCAAGAAGAGGACAGTGCTTCGACAAGCTCTGCACGAGCGGAAGGGGGCTCAAATCCATCCCAATTTCTCCGCTGCCAGACACAGCAAGGTCAACACCAGACCCAGCAGGAAAGCGCGATAGGCGTAGCCCAGATACTTGTATTTCTTGTGCTGGAGCACCTGTCCGTTCTGGTACACATCGCGCAGCATGGCGCGGTAAACCTTCTCATCGCTTTCCAGGTTATCGAGCACCTTCTCCACATAGTCGCTTTCGGAAATGCGCGTGAAATAGCCGAAAAACAGGATATTGGTCCCTGCATCCTTTTGCGGTTTCACAGCGGGCATGATCGCAAACACGGCAAGCATGGCGGACAAAAACGCAAAGCCGATCAGAACGAACAGCGCCAGCGTCAGCCCATCCCGGCTCGCCTGACTGACCGAGATGGTGAACACCACAAAGGTCGCGCCCATCAGGATCGAGGCCTTCTGGTCCGCCATCTGGGACAAAGTGACATTGATCTGCTGCGTGGTGCGCACCAGATGAACCGCATTGGGCGGAAAGGCTCTGGGCTTGGGTGTATCGTCGCTCATTCGGTCTCCCCTCGGCGCTTCTGTATGACACAGATGTGACACGCGTTCAGGGACTTGCCAAGTACTACCCTCTCCCCTTGCGGGAGGGCTGTAAAGTTTGTTTTAGATATCGAAGTTCGTCATTCCCGCGAAGGCGGGAATCCAAGGACACACTATTCTCAGCACAGGACGCCTGCTTTTCAGCCCTATTCTGAAAAGTCTGAGTTCATGGATTTCCGCCTTCGCGGGAATGACGGAAGTCAAATGCAAATTTCAAGCTTTCGCAGGCCCCACTCAGCGCCTGATCACTAAGAGCGTCAACGGACCCTCAGCGCATCCGCCTCAACACGCTTGATCCACGAACTCTTGCACTCGGTATAGGCATGGCTGTTAAGAGGATGAAGTGCGGCACAGCGCGCCTTTTCCTCCTCATATGCCAAAGCGACTTCAGGACGAGCGCACAAGAAATCCCTGAACGCAAGATGGCGCTCAATGGCCGGATCACCTCGTGCATAGCAATGAAGCTGAACGCATCGCTCTCCGCTATTCGTGTCGTTCAAAGTGTAATAGCGCCGCCCGGCAAAGCCATATTCACCATGGCTTGCATAACCCAGTGCTTCCAGTCTGTTCTGCACAGAATCAAGGGTGAAAAGGCTCTCCGCAACGCCCAGCAGGTCCAGTATCGGCTTGGCAGCGATCCCCGGAATAGAAGTAGAGCCGATATGATGAATCGTCTGCATTGCTCGACCGGCGGCGGAACATAGACGATCAATTTCGCTCTTTGCCCGCACTGCCCATTGCGGATCATGGGGCAAAAGCCTGACATGAATTGGGGGTGGCATACTCCAGCCTAACCCGAACTCAACGCCTGATCGCGCAATCCGCGCCACACCCGCAGCGCCTGCACCGTTTCAAACACGTCATGCACGCGCACGATCTGGACACCCAGTTCCGCCGCCTTAAGCGCAAGCGCAACGCTGCCGCCAAGACGCTGATCCGCTGGAGCTTCATTGGCGAGCGCGCCGACGATGCGCTTGCGGCTCGCCCCGAGCAGGATCGGCACACCCAGCCCGTGGAGAAGCGCCAGTCCATTGATTACCGCCAGATTGGCCGCAACGCTTGCTTTGCCAAATCCGATGCCGGGGTCCGCGATGATGCGGCTGCGCGGCACGCCTGCGGCCTCCACCGCGGCAATGCGCGCTTCCAGCCAGTCGTAAATCTCGATCAGAGGGTCTGTGCCGCTATCCTGCCCGTGCGGATCATGGGGCTTGCCGGTATAATGCATCAGCACCACCGGCGCGCCAGACCGCACCACCACCTCCAGCGCGCGATCATCATAGAGCAGCGCCGAAACATCATTCACCAGATGCGCGCCCGCGGCGAGCCCGGCCTCCATCACCGCTGCCTTGCGCGTGTCGAGCGAGAGCGCGATGCCGCTATCCCTCAGCCGCTCGACAATGGGGACAACGCGCGCCTTTTCATCTTCTTCCCACACGGTCTCGGCGCCGGGTCGCGTCGACTCCCCGCCAATGTCGATGATCGCGGCCCCGGCTGCGGCCATATCAACAGCCAGGCTCGCAGCACCTGCCGGATCGTCCAGATGATCGCTGCCGCCGGAAAAACTGTCTGGCGTGATATTGAGGATGGCCATCACCTGCGGCTGATCGAGCCGGACAATCCGGCTGCCGAGTTCGAGCGCGGCGCGAGGGGCCGTCACGCGCGCGATGGTGCGGCGCGCGACTTCCTGCTGTTCGGACGAAACGCCCGCCAGCCAGTCCTCGATCCGGTCGATTGGCACGAGCCACTGCCCGCAGCGGATGCCACCTTCCACCGCGATGACTTCCCACTGGCTGAAAAACTGCATCCCGCCCGCGATCCGCGCGAACTGGCCGTCATAGCCAAAGGGCGCGTCGATCAGGCCGGTAGGACGGAAATAGAGGCGCGCATTGGCGGGGACGGTCATGGGTGGAGCCTATCCATAGTTGAAACTGATGCTGATCCGGTCACTCTTGGCCTGGCTGGCCATCACCTCATGCCGCAACCAGCTTTCCCACAGGAAGATCGTGCCGGGCGAAGGCGTGGCATAAACGAAGGGCTGAACCGCTTCGGGCGCATCCGCGCGGCGCATCGGCGCGCCCATCATCATTGGCAGGCGCGGGTCTTCCAGCTTGAGGCTGCCCGCGCCTTCGGGCACGCGGACATAGACCGTGCCAGAAATCACCGAATGCGGGTGGATATGGCCGGAATGCATCCCGCCGGGCTTCAGGATGTTGACCCACAGCGCATTGCATTTGAGCTTCACGCCGGGCGCGAAATCGCAGGCCTTGGCGAATTTTTTCACATGCTTGTCGATGATCTTCTTCAAGTCATCAAAAGCGGGATCGCGCTGCGGCAGATCATCGAGCGACGAATAGGAAGTGTAGCCGGGATAGGCATTCTGCTTGGACCAGAGCCGCCCGGCCTTATCCTCCTTCTCGAACACCCGGCAACTATGCTCCAGTTCAGCGAGCAGGTCGGCGTCGGCGGCCACATCCTGATAAAAGGGCGTGGCGAACAGGGACTTGATAGGCATGGACGCCGCTCTAGCGAGTGGCGGTGGTGCGGACAACCGGCTTGTGAAACGCCGCTACGGCGGAGGAGATAGATTGCATGAATGCCTTGCGCTCCGGGATCGAAGCGCTGGTCTGACCGATCAGCACCACCACGGCATAGCTGGTGCCATCGGGCGCAGTGATCAGAGCAACGTCATTATAACCCGCCGTCGCCCCGTTCAGATCCTGCCCGGTGCCCGTCTTGTGCGCGAACCGCCAGCCGGGCGGCACTCCACCTTTCAGCCGCTCCGGCCCGGTCTTGGATTCACTCATCCGCGCCAGCAGATATTCGGTGGAGGCCTTGCTCAGCAGATTGCCCTTTTGCAGCCGCATCAGCGCGCGGGCGATGGCAACGGGCGATGCGCCATCCACCGGGTCTGCCACATAGCGGTCAAACGCGGCCTGCCGGGCTTCCAGGCTCAGCTTGGCCCGCGCTTCGCGGAACGCCATCCCCTTGGCATAGTCCGCCTGCCAGACGAGTCCTGCCGTGCCCGCCTGCAATTGCGCCTCTCCCGGGCCAAAGCGGATCGAGCCCAGTCGGTTATCGATCAGATAGCGCCGCACCGCAGCCGAACCGCCGACCTTGCGCAGCAAAATGTCATTCGCCGTATTGTCAGACAGGATCATCTGAAAGCGGATGAGATCGCCCACCGTCGTTTCAAACGCTTTTCCGGGCTTCACATATTGCATGATCGGCTGGTTGAAGACGGTGCGGTCTTTCTCGGTCACGGTCACAGGATCATCGAGGCTCATCTTGCCCTTGTCCACCGTGTCCATCACCGTCAGCGCCACCCACAGCTTTGACACACTTTGTTGCGGGAAGAAGTCACTGCCCTGATTGGCCACGGTCCATGCTGCATCGCTGCGCAGGATCGCCAGCCCGACATGCCCGCGAAAGTTCCGGACAATGGAGGACATCGCCTGTGTCAGGCCTTCTGGCGGCACAGTTGAAGAGGACACCACAGGTGCCGGGCGCACAACCGGCGGCGGCCCTAACACGGGGCGGCGCGGCTCTGGCGCAGGCGTAGACGAACAGGCCGCCAGCAGGGCCGACGCCAGAAACGGAACAATGCGACGCAGAAACACTCTCATGAGACTGCCCTAGCCCCATGTGTTGCCAAAAGAATCCCCTGGCACGACAGAGCCTGCAAAAAGGGGGATGAATGGGGTATCATGCCACGTTGTGAGTGTTGCGGGATTCAACGATCACCCGTCATTCCCGCGCAGGCGGGAATCCAAGATCACAGTGTTGATCGGATGCTCACAACAGGGAAACGTGGTGTTCATGGATTCCCGCCTGCGCGGGAATGACGAAACTCAGGTAATTCGATATATATTCCCAACACGCTGGAACACCCGCCGGGTTTCCCCGACGGGTGCTCGCTTTCCTCCCCAGGAAATTGGATCAGGCGGCTTCGCTGAACTGGTTCATCGTGTTGTCCTTGCCGCCTGCTTTCAGCGCGGCTTCGCCAGCGAAATAATCCTTGTGATCATCGCCAATGTCCGAGCCGGACATGTTCTGATGCTTCACGCAGGCAATGCCCTGACGGATTTCTTCGCGCTGGACGTTCTTGACGTAGCCGAGCATCCCGGCGTCGCCGAAATATTCCTTGGCCAGATTGTCCGTGCTCAGCGCCGCCGTGTGGTAGGTGGGCAGCGTGATCAGGTGATGGAAGATGCCCGCCTGAGCAGCAGCATCGCGCTGGAAGGTGCGGATGCGCTCATCGGCTTCAACCGCCAAATCGGTCGTGTCATAATCCACGCTCATCAGCTTGGCACGGTCATAGGCAGAAACATCCTTGCCCGCTTCGGCCCAGGCATCGAACACCTGCTGACGGAAGTTGAGCGTCCAGTTGAAGCTCGGCGAGTTGTTGTAAACCAGCTTGGCATTCGGAATGACTTCGCGGATGCGGTTCACCATGCCACCGATCTGGCCGATATGGGGCTTTTCGGTTTCGATCCACAGCAGGTCCGCGCCGTTCTGCAGGCTGTTGATGCAATCGAGCACGCAGCGATCTTCGCCCGTGCCAGAGCGGAACTGGAACAGGTTGGAGGGCAGACGCTTCGGACGCAGCAGCTTGCCATTGCGCGTGATGATCACATCGCCATTGCCGATCTGGCTGGCATCAACTTCATCACAATCGAGGAAGCTGTTATACTGGTCGCCGATGTCGCCCGGTTCCTTGGAGAAGGCGATCTGCTTGGTGAGGCCCGCGCCCAGCGAGTCGGTGCGGGTGACGATGATGCCATCTTCCACGCCGAGTTCGAGGAAGGCGTAGCGGCAGGCGCGCACCTTGGCGAGGAAGTCTTCATGCGGCACGGTGACCTTGCCGTCCTGATGGCCGCACTGCTTTTCATCCGACACCTGATTTTCGATCTGGAGCGCACAGGCCCCGGCTTCGATCATCTTCTTGGCGAGCAGATAGGTGGCTTCAGCGTTACCAAAGCCCGCATCAATATCGGCAATGATCGGAACAACGTGCGTTTCATGATTGTCGATGGCGGCTTCGATCTGCTTGACCTTCACCGCATCCCCGGCTTCGCGCGCGGCATCGAGATCCCGGAACATCATGCCCAGTTCGCGGGCATCGGCCTGACGCAGGAAGGTGTAGAGTTCTTCGATCAGCGCGGGAACGCTGGTCTTTTCGTGCATCGACTGATCGGGCAGCGGGCCGAATTCGCTGCGCAGCGCGGCGACCATCCAGCCGGAGAGATAGAGGTAACGGCGCTTGGTGTTGCCGAAATGCTTCTTGATGGAAATCATCTTCTGCTGCCCGATGAACCCGTGCCAGCAGCCCAGCGACTGGGTGTAGTTGGCGGGATCGGCGTCATAGGCCGCCATATCTTCGCGCATGATCTTCGCGGTGTAGCGAGCGATGTCCAGACCGGTGTGGAACCGGTTCTGCTTGCGCATCCGCGCCACGCTCTCCGCGCTGATGCCGTCCCATGTGCCGTTATAGCTGGAAATCAGCTTCTGGGTGGAGGCGATATCGGACTGGTAAGACATGGGGAGTTCCTTGGAAGGGA
>CALMZE010000116.1 GCA_937870585.1 uncultured Sphingomonadales bacterium
TGCGTCGCGTCGAACAAAGGCGTGCCGCAACAGGCGCAGCCATAGCGGCCGGGTTCGAAAATCGCGCACATCGGATCGCTGAAGGGACGCTCTGTGCCATGCTCACGCGTCACGGCATAAGCGAGGTCGGAGAGTTGGCCGCGCCATTCCTCCGGCGTTTTTGCCACACGGCGCGGCGGGGTGAGATTGCCCGCGCGGGCCTGCTCGATGATCTTGTTCCAGTGGGTCATTGCTTGGTCTCGTTGGTTGCGGGGAGAGGGCGACGTGTCAGGCTGGTGATGCCTTCGAGGTCTATCCGAGCAAAGGTTTCTTCCGAAACATCGGTGCCGAACACATCCTGCCTGGGCCGGAAGCGCGCGCGCTTGACCAGCAGTGCGCATAGCCTTTCATCGACGGCCGGATTGCCAGAGGTTCCTGGCCACCATTTCTTGCACGAGACGGCGCGCCCATCCGTTGCATAGGTCACCAGAACGCTGACACGAGGGCTCGTGATCGTCTTGTCCGGCAAATCGGCGAAATCCTTCTGGTTTGCCCAGAATGACTGGAGTTGCCCAGTGGGGAGGTATCCACTGGCGGTGCGCGTGTCAGAGGGATCACGCGGCGCAAATTCTCGATACCGGTCGGCGTCAGTATAAGACGGGAGCGGAGTGCGGATATGACTCGCCTTGCCTGCCCATACAAACTGGAGGGGCAGTCGCGCCGGTCCGCACATGTCACACCCTTTGCTCCAGTATGACAGAGGAAGCCGTGTGGCGACCGTGCAGGCAGTCTCGTCCAGCGCCGTCACACCCGAACTGACACCCACCGAACACCCTGTGATGCCCAGTGCAGGATCGACCATCAGGTCTATCGAAGTCTTGCCCTTTGGCTTCACCTTGGGAGGAATTTGGTCCGCCAGTTTTGGAAAGCTGGTGATATGAATATGGGACGGGGCATATCGGCGCGGCCAGCTGGTAACATCGGGCGGAGGCGGGGGCGGAGGGGGGGGCGGGGGAAGCATCCCGCCGCCCTTTTCCCATTCGATGCGATCCACGTTGCGCCAGCGGACCGACAGGTTGAGCGTTCGCGCCAGCGGTTTGCCCGGAGCTCGATAGAATGGATCAAAGCTGCCCTTGTCCATCACGGCCTTGCAGGCCAGCGCATCAAATGCTGCTTCGCCAGAAGATTTGAGCAGGCGGCAGCCAGTGACCTTGCCTGCATCGTCAGCGTCGACCGCCAGATAGGCGGCGATGCTGACCGGGCGCGTCCGCAAAGCCATGGGGATGACGGCAGAATCGAGCCAGCTGTCCCAACTCGTATCGCCAAAACTGCCTAGATTCAGCTTCGCAGGGTTTGGCTCAAACGTGAGTGACTGGCGACGAATGTCCACCTCGCCATGAAACATGTCCACCGACACGTCAGGCAGGCGCGGGCTGGTTCTGGCCGGAGCCGCCATCGCCATCCCGTTTGCCAGCGCGGCCAGTGCTGCGGTCATAACCAGCGTCTTCATGCCTTGGCTCCGGCCTGATTGAGGAAGGGGAGGGTGCGGATGCGCTTTCCTGTCACGGCAAAGAGGGCGTTGGCAAGGGCCGGTGCGGCAGGCGGCAGGCCCGGCTCGCCAAGTCCGCCCATCGGCGCATCGCTCGCCAAGAAGCGCACGGAAACGGTTGGAGGGGAATCGGCCATTTTCAGGATCGGATAATCGCCAAAGCTGGTCTGCTGCACCGCGCCCTTATCCAGCGTGATCGCCTCTCCAATGGCTGCGGACAGCCCCATCACAATGCCGCCCATCACCTGTGCTTCGGCGTTCAACGGATTGACCACCGGGCCGCAATCGACCGCCGCCCAGACGGCATGAACTTTGGGGGAGCCATCCTCCTTCACCGAAGCCTCGATGACATGCGCACAGATCGTGCCGAAGCATTCGACGATGGCGATGCCGCGTCCACGCCCGGCGGGCAGAGGCGTCCCCCATGCGGCATCCTTGGCGACTGCATCCAGAACCTTCTGGTGCCGCCCGCCTTCGGTCAGATGCTTGCGGCGATACTGGTAGGGATCGGCCCCAGCCGCGTGCGCCAGCTCGTCGATGAAGCTCTCATTGTAAAAACCATGCTGCGTCGCATTGACCGAACGCCAGCTGCCGACCGTCTGGTTGGAGACGTGCTGATAATGGTCCTGCGCATAATGGGGGATGGTGTAGAACAGCTTCGCCGCCGCTCCGCCGCCATCATCGGCGGGTTGGGCATAGTTGTTCTGCCAGGCGTTGATCGTGCCATCGGGGCGCAGCGCGGCCTTCATTACGGTGGAGGCTTGTGCGCGATAGGCACCCTGCGCGACATCTTCCTCACGGCTCCAGATCAGCTTGACCGGGTGGGGCAGCTCCATCGCCACCTTCACCACTTGAGGGATGGCTTCGATATACATAGGCAGCTTGCGCCCGAACCCGCCGCCCAGCGTGAGCGGGTGGAAAGTGACAGCATCCTCATCCAGCCCGGACGCCTTCACAGCGGCCATCTTGCTCGCGAGCGGGTCTTGCAGCCCACCCCACAGCTCCAGCTTGCCATCCTTGTAATGCGCCGTAACCGCGAACGGCTCCATCGTGGCATGATGGAGGAAGGGCACGCGATAGGCCGCTTCGACCAACTTGGTTCCGGTCGCAGTCAGTTCGTTTTCGACATCGCCTTCGCCCGCGCTGTCATCGGGCTTGCCATCCTTGCGCATCGCGTCGTGCTTGGCGAAGATGGAGGCCGTTGAAAGGTCACCATGCCCGCTATCGCTGAATTTGGGTGAGAGCGCGCGCAGCCCCTTGATCGCGGGCCAATAGCCGGTGGCGACCACGATGACGGCGTCGTCCATCTTGACGACCTTCTCGACGCCCTTGATCGCGAGCGCGGGCTTTTCATCCACGCTCTCCAGCTTGCCGCCGCGCACCGGCGCGGCCATAACGGTGGCGACACGCATATCGGGCAAAGTCACGTCCATGCCGTAGCGGGTGGTGCCATCGACCTTGCCCGGAATGTCGCCGCGCGGAACAGGCTTGCCGATATGACGATAGGTGTCCGGCGTCTTGAGCTTGGGCGTTTCTGCCAGGTCGCGTGTGGCTGCGCCCGCCGCCAGTTCGCCATAAGACAGGCTTTTGCCGCTCTTGGTGTGGGAAACCTTATGCCCAGCCGTGCTCAACTCAGCGGAAGGCACGCCCAGACGTTCGGCAGCTTCCTCGATCAACGCGAGCCGCGCACCTGCTGCCACCACGCGCATCCCCATCTGCCCGGTGAAGCGTACCGCAGATGAGCCGCCGGTGATCTGGAGCGGCATCGCGCGGGCGATGAAGGAGAGGAGCGACTCGGGCATGGCGGCGACCATGCGCGGCGATCCCGCCATTTCGGAGAGGAAGCCCCGCCCCAGCACCGGATTGGCAAAGGCGGTTTCGGCGGGTGCTGATTCAACCTTCACCTTGTCCCAATCGGCGTCCAGCTCTTCGGCCACCATTTGGGCCAGCGCAGTGCCGGTGCCCGTGCCCATGTCGATATGCGGGGTGTAGAGCGTGATGTGGCTGTCTGCCCCGATCTTGATCCAGGTGCCAAAGCTGCCATCGCCTTCGCCTGCGGTGAGCTGGCCCGCTCGCTCACGCGCACTGCCATCGGCCCATTTCAGGCCGAAGATGCCCCCGCCCGCGACCAGCGCGGTGCCGATCAGAAAGGCTCTGCGCTTCACACCCATCACGCGCCTCCCTTCACGGCGCTCGCGGCCTGACCGGTCGCTGTGCGGATCGCAGCGCGGATGCGAGGATAGGTGCCGCAGCGGCAGATGTTGGTCATCGCCTCATCGACTTGCGCCTCGCTCGGCTTGCCCGTTTTTTCGATCAGCGCCACGGCGGCCATGATCTGGCCTGACTGGCAATAGCCGCACTGCGGCACCTGCGCCTCTAGCCACGCCTTCTGCACCGCATGGAGCGTGCCATCTGCGCTTTTCAACCCCTCAATGGTGCGGATCGCCTTGCCCGCCACTGCGCCAATCGGCATCGAGCAGGAGCGGACCGCCTCGCCATCAATATGAACAGTGCAGGCTCCGCACGCTGCAATGCCGCAGCCGAATTTGGTTCCGGTCAGCCCCAGATCCTCACGAATGGCCCAGAGGAGGGGGGTATCCTCTTCGCCTTCGAATATGGCAGGCTTGCCGTTGACCGTTGCCGTGATGGCCATGGCCCGATGCTCCTCAATTGATTTTGGTTGTAAATAGCAACGGATTGGCAGGTGCGCCAGAGGAGCCCCCAAGAATCCGCTTGCACCGCCCGCCCTTTGCTGACTAACGATTGGGCAATTACCGTTTACGTCAAAGGAAAGAGGACCGATGCGCTTCGAAGGCACCAAGGACTATGTCGCCACCGACGATCTGAAGGTTGCGGTCAACGCCGCCGCGCTGCTGCGCCGCCCACTGCTCGTGAAGGGCGAACCCGGCACTGGCAAGACCGTGCTGGCAGAGGAAATTGCCAAGGCACTCGGCGCGCCGCTGATCACCTGGCACATCAAGTCCACCACCAAGGCGCATCAGGGCCTGTACGAATATGATGCGGTCGCCCGCTTGCGTGACGGTCAGCTGGGCGATGAGCGCGTTCACGACATCAAGAACTACATCAAGAAGGGCAAGCTGTGGGAAGCCTTTGAAAGCCCCACTCTGCCCGTGCTGCTGATCGACGAAATCGACAAGGCGGACATCGAGTTTCCGAACGATCTGTTGCAGGAACTCGATCGCATGGCGTTCGACGTGTATGAAACGCATGAGACGATTGCGGCGAAGGAACGCCCGATCATCATCATCACCTCGAACAATGAAAAGGAACTGCCCGACGCCTTCCTGCGCCGCTGCTTCTTCCACTACATCAAGTTCCCGGACCGCGACACGATGCAGGCGATTGTGGACGTCCACTTCCCGGGCATCCAGAAGATCCTCGTCTCCAAGGCGATGGACATTTTCTATGACGTGCGCGAAGTCCCGGGCCTGAAGAAGAAGCCTTCGACCTCAGAACTGCTCGACTGGCTCAAGCTGCTCCTCGCCGAAGACATGCCTTTGGACGTCCTCCAGAACCGCGACCCCACCAAGGCGATCCCGCCGCTGCACGGTGCGCTCTTGAAGAATGAGCAGGACGTGATGCTGTTCGAACGCTTGGCGTTCATGGCGCGGCGGAACGGCTAAGCGGCGATGGGCATCCGCGGCGGATGTCTGTGCGGGCAGGTGCGCTTCACCATTGAAGCGGACCCTGTCGGCGCGCGTATGTGCTGGTGCCGGGATTGTCAGCGCATCGCGAGCGGCTCTGCGACGGTGAACATCCTCTTCCCGGAAGAGGCGGTGCATTACACGGGCGAGATGGCCCGGCTCAGCATGATTGCCGATAGCGGCAATAGCGTTGAGCGCGGCTTCTGCCCGAAGTGTGGATCGCAGATGTTCAGTCGCACGGTCGAGCCCAAGGGCCAGCCAATGCGGGTGCGGGCGGGGACGCTCGACGATCCCGAACTCATCGCGCCAACGGCAATCATCTGGGCAGACAGCGCGCCAAGCTGGGCACCGCTTGATCCAAAGCTGCCGCATCATGCGAAGGGGCCGGGCTCGCCGCTCAAACAGGGGCCGCGCAATGGGGGGTGATGGCAGCACAATCTATCAGGGCCGCTGTGCCTGCGGGGCGGTGAAGGCCAGCATTGCGGCAGAGCCCGTTGTCGTCCGCCAGTGCTGGTGCCGCCAGTGCCAGCAGGTTGCAGGCGGCGGCCCCACGCACAACGTGTTGTTCCCGACTGATGCCGTCACCCTGCACGGGGAGACGGGGACGCACGATTATCAAGCCGCCAGCGGCAATATATTGACGCATGAGTTCTGCGCCGCGTGCGGCACGCCTGTGCTCGCCCGGTCCTCTGCGCGCCCGCATTTCCGTGTCTTCCGGCTCGGCTTTCTCGATGCCGACCATGGCCTTGCACCCTCGGTTGCCATCTGGACGCAGGACGCGCCGGACTGGGCCGTGATTGATCCCAGACTGGAGCAGGTCCGCCAGCAACCCGCTCCACCACCCCCGCCCTCAACGGAGGCCTGACCCGATGTTCTTCAACCTTCTCGACGAACTCCGCGCTGCGGGCATTCCCGCCAGCATCAAGGAGCATCTGATGCTGCTCGAAGCGCTGGACAAGGACGCCATCGGGCAGACGCCGGAGGAGTTTTATTACCTCTCTCGCGCCGTCTATGTGAAGGATGAGGGCCTGCTCGATCGCTTCGATCAGGTGTTCAACAAGGTCTTCAAGGGCATCATCACCGATTACGGCCTCAACCCGCAGGAGATCCCGTCGGACTGGCTGAAAGCGGTGGCCGAAAAGTTCCTCACCGAAGAGGAAATGGAGAAGATCAAGTCGCTTGGCAGCTGGGAAGAGATTATGGAGACGCTCAAGCAGCGTCTGGAAGAGCAGCAGAAGCGGCACGAAGGCGGCAACAAGTGGATCGGCACGGGCGGCACGTCTCCGTTCGGGAATAATGGCTATAACCCCGAAGGCGTGCGGATCGGCGGCGAGGGGGGCAAGAAGCGCGCGCTCAAAGTGTGGGAGAAGCGCGAATTCTCCAATCTGGATAACACCAAGGAACTGGGCACGCGCAACATCAAGATCGCGCTGCGCCGTCTCCGCAAATTCGCCCGCACCGGATCGGCCGAAGAGCTGGATATTGGCGCGACCATCGACGGCACCGCGCGTCAGGGCTGGCTCGACATCCACATGCGGCCGGAGCGCCGCAACGCGATCAAGGTGCTGTTGTTCCTTGACGTCGGCGGCTCGATGGACCCCTTCATCAAGCTTTGCGAAGAGCTGTTCAGCGCGGCCACCAGCGAGTTCAAGAATCTCGAATTCTTCTACTTCCACAACTGCCTGTATGAAGGCGTGTGGAAGGATAACCGCCGCCGCTTCTCAGAACGCACGCCGACGATGGAGGTGATGCACAAATTTCCGCATGATTACAAAGTGATCTTCATCGGCGACGCGGCGATGAGCCCTTATGAGATCAGCCATCCCGGCGGCTCGGTGGAGCATTTCAACGAGGAATCGGGGACGGTGTGGATGCAACGCATCGTCAACACTTACCCGGCGACCGTCTGGCTCAACCCCACGCCCGAGGCGCATTGGAACTATTCGCAGAGCACCAAGATCATGAAGGAACTGGTGAAGGACCGCATGTATCCGCTCACGCTCGACGGGCTGGACGATGCGATGCGCGAACTGGTGAAGAAGGCCTGATCCTCCCGATGCCTGACTTTCCCGCTCATGGTGAGGAGGGGCTGAGCCTGCCGAAGTCCCGCCTCGAACCACGCGCCATATGGTCCTTCGAGACACCGCTTCGACAGGCTCAGCGGTTCCTCAGGATGAGCGGAAATTAGCCCTCCAAAACCCCAATAAAGGAACCACCCCATGCTCGTTTCAGAAGCCGTAGCCACACGCCGCTCCGTCCGGTCCTTCCTCAACAAGGCCGTGCCGCTTGAAACCGTGCGCCGCATCCTGGAGCGCGCGCGGATGGCGCCTTCGGGCTGCAACTTCCAGCCGTGGGAAGCGCATGTGCTGACCGGCGACGCGCTCGCTACGTTTCAGGAAAAGCTGAAGGCGAGCACGCCGGACGAACCGCTGGAATATGATTTCTCCGCGCCGGGCAAGGTGGAGAAATATAGCGAACGCCTGAAAACGCTGGGGGCCGCCATGTATGGGGCAATGGCGATTGCCCGCACCGATGGCTCTGCTCGCGCCGATTTTGCAGCGCAGAACCTGATCTCCTTCGGCGCGCCGGTGCTGCTGCTCTGCCACTTCCCCAAGATGATGAAGGAAGCGCAGTGGAGCGATGTGGGCATGTGGCTGCAAACCATCATGCTGCTCGCGCGGGAGGAAGGGCTGGATACCTGTCCGCAGGAATATATGGGCATGTATGGCCGCACCATCAAAGACCATCTGGGCCTCCCCGAAGACCAGCTCCTCTTCTGCGGCATCGCCATCGGCTGGCGCGACGCGGAGGACGCCGTCAACAATTTCGAACGCCCCCGCGTGCCGCTCGATGAGCATGTGACGTTCATGGGGTTCTGAGGCGTCAAAGGCTCCGGGTGAGGCCCGGAGCCGCCCCCAAACTTCGCACAAACTTCGCGGCCTAGGGGGGGGCGTGTGAGCTAGAGCGGCGGATTTCGCCCGAAGTTCACAGTGCGGGACGGCTGTTTCGGGCGTGATGGGTGAAGGCATGTGCATGGCAGCGGCCATGGAACATAGATCGAACAAATGCAAGGAAAATCGGGAGTCCCTGATTGGCGCAATGCGCCATAGCGACGTGTTTTCGGGAAAGTGAAGTGCAGAGAACACGCTATTCAGGGGGGGGCGCACATGTCACCGCAATTTCTAATTAGTATTGTGTCCCCGAGTTGTGTGGCTAATGGGGGCACGAAGTGAAAATGCCTGTAGATCTGTTCGCCGAGCCCTTTTTTATTCTTGTCGACAAGGGATTGATTCCCACAGACAAAGCCACGTTTTGCATGACCCGCAATTTTTACCCGGCGAATCGCCATCTGCGTGCAAATGTTCGCCGCCTCAGCGGTCGGGCGGGACTGGAGTGGGTGCTGGACTATGATGGGAATTTCTTCGAAGTCACTTCGCTCGGCCTGATCCCGAAAACTCTGCTGCAAAAACTTTGCCTGACAAGACAAAAGGAAGAAATGCGGATTGAAGAGCCGCGATCAATCACGATTGGAGAATTCAAGTCGAGGATCGCCAAGGTGAAAAATCCCTACCCGGAGGCGCCTGTTACGGCCTACATCCGAAAATTGCTCAAGAAATACCCTGATGATCTCATCATGGATCGGGTGGTTATGACTGTCTTAATGGGTGAATCAATCGATTGATTGAAAAACAGTCATGCAATTACGGTGCCAGTTTACCAAATACACTTAATTGCCTTTGGGCTTTGGCCCGCGTTACATGATAGGGTATGCCGGGAACAACGAGTCGGGGAAGGCGAACCATTCCCCGTGTTTGACATATTTCGTGTATTTAGTAAACTGGCACCGTAATTCCGTAATTCTTTACTCTGTGAGTATTTCCGATTGCACAAAATCGCCGTTCAACGCAAAGGTTGACGATGCGAGATTTGACGCAAGGGGAATGATGCCATGGTATATGCAATCGGCAAAGTCAGCGTTTACGAAACCAGTCCTGACGATGAGGTGGTTGGTTCAAAGGATGGTGTCTGGGAAAAGGTCGAGTATCTGAATCCTGACGCGGTGGACAGGCATGCCAAAACTAGGCGTAAGCCTGTTATGAGCTACGGCTATCCAATCGCTCCTGAAACCGCTCCCAAAGCCGTGATTTGGAAGAGCAAGACCAAGCCGCCGCCCGATTATGCTCTTGGAAATAATGAGATTATGCTGGTGTCGGGTAAGTTCCGCGATCTGGTCGAGCAGTTTGAGCCGGGAGTGCATCAATTTTTGCCTGTTGCGATGTATTTTAGAAAGAACGACGACGCACCGTTTGAAACATATTACTGGTTTATCTGCTGCACATTGATCGACAGTCTTGATCCAGCGCATACAACATTAACGTGGGATGGCGCCCCCTATGACGAGCGTATGGATGGTTTGAGGCGCGGGGCTTGGTATTTTGAAGTAACCACTCCGCCCCAGAAAGCAGTGTTCAGCCTGAAAGCGATTGGCGACCGCCATTTGTGGCGCGACCCTTATCGCGTCCGAGACTATGTTCATTGCTCCGATGCTTTTGCAGATGCGATGACTGCTGCCGGACTAACTGGCTTTGGGCTTACACAATACGAACAGATTTGAGCGAGTAGAGGGGCTCAAGTTATGGCATTTGACTGGATTCCACGTCCGACGGATTGGTTGAAGTATATTCTGCCAAAGGAGGGACGCGATAGCGGTCTTCAGGGTGCACATATCTTTTCAGACAAGGAATGGGAGCCGAGCAAACGCTTTGCGTTTTTGAAAGATCTGGAATTACGGAGACAGTGCACTTAATTATTGATCGAATTCCGCCCCCCCCCCCCTCACCGCGCGCCCGCCCTGAGCGCGGCATTCATCCGTGTCTGCCAGCCGGGGCCGCCTGCCTTGTAGCGCTCCAGCACATCGGCATCGACGCGCAGGGCGATCTGCTCCTTGCGCACGGGCTTGGTCGAACCGACGGGGCGACCGCGTGCTTTGGGGAAAGCCGCGGCAAGAGCCGGGAAATCTTCCACCGGTCGCGAGTGCGCGAAATCGGCTTCGGTCCATTCCGGGTTTTCATCGTCAAAAATGACAGGCTTTTGATCAGACATGGCGTTTCACTTCCTTGCGATGGGCGCGGCGCAGATTGATGATCCGGACACAATCCTCGCGCAGTGTTGCAGCCGCGCAATGCCAATGCCCGTCAATCCGGCCATACAGGCGAAACCGGGTTTCCTCGTAGCGACCATCTTCCACAACAATGATGTCGGAAAGGTCGATGGCACGTTCCAGAGAAATGCCATGCTTCTCCCGGTTGATGGCGTCTTTCTCTGGATCAAACTCGATCTTCACATATTAAATGTATATGCAAATTATTGAATGCGCAAGAGGGGGCATGTCAGAGCTGGATGATCTTTGCGACTGCATGATGCGAAATTCCGGGGACACATTACCAATTACCCCCGCACCACCAGCCCATGCAGCTTCTTGCCTGCCGAAACCCGCACCGGCTCATCACCCAGCACAACCCGCGCAGCTTCGTCCTTCACCTGTTCGCCGCCCACGCGTGCGCCGCCGCCCTTGATCAGGCGCTTGGCTTCGCCCTTGGAGGCGACGAGGCCGAGTTCGGCCAGCGCATCGACCAGCGCGATGTCTGGCGCGGAGACGGTGATCGTGGGCAGCTCTGCGCCTGCTGCGCCTTCAGCAAAGGTCGCGCGGGCGGTCTCGGCGGCGCGGGTGGCGGCCTCTTCACCGCGACACAGCTTGGTCGCTTCGTTGGCGAGGACTTCCTTCGCCGCGTTGATCTCGCTGCCTTCCAGCGCTTCCAGACGAGCGATTTCGTCCAGCGGCACATCGGTGAAGAGGCGCAGGAATTTGCCCACGTCGCGGTCATCGGTGTTCCGCCAGAACTGCCAATAATCATAATGCGGCAGTTGCGCCTCGTTGAGCCAGACCGCGCCGGAGACAGATTTGCCCATCTTGCTGCCGTCTGATTTGGTGATGAGCGGCGTGGTGAGGCCAAACACCTCTTGCCCGTCCATGCGCCGCGTCAGTTCAACGCCGTTGATGATGTTGCCCCACTGGTCCGATCCGCCCATTTGCAGGCGCACATCCATCGTCTTATTCAGGTGGCGATAGTCATAACCTTGCAGGATCATATAGTTGAATTCGAGGAAGGTCATCGGCTGTTCGCGGTCGAGCCGGAGCTTCACCGAATCGAAGGTGAGCATCCGGTTGATCGTGAAGTGAGTGCCGACGGTCTGGAGCAGCTCGATATAGCCAAGCTTGCCGAGCCAATCATGATTATTGACCATCACCGCGTCGGTCGGCCCGTCACCAAAGGTGAGGAAGCGTTCGAAGGCGGTGCGGATCGAGGCGATGTTGGCTTCGATGGTGTCATCGGTCAGCATCTTGCGGCTCTCATCGCGCCCGGTGGGGTCGCCGATTCGCGTGGTGCCGCCGCCCATCACGACGACAGGCTTGTGCCCGGCCTGTTGCAGGCGGCGCAGCAGCATGATGGAGACGAGATTGCCGACATGGAGCGAGGGCGCGGTCGCATCAAAGCCGATATAGCCCGGCACGATCTCTTTGCTCGCCAACGCATCGAGCGCGCTTGCATCGGTCACCTGATGGATATAGCCGCGCGAAGCGAGCAGGTTCATGAGATCGGACGTGTATTGGGTCATAGCGCGGCGGCGCTTAGCATGGGGGGCAGGTGAAGGAAATGGGGTGCCGTTTTCAGATGCCGTTCCGTCCATACGCCCCTATTTCCCCAAACTCCGTTCGTGCTGAGCTTGTCGAAGCACTGTCTTGTCTTTCCACCGCGCCAAGAATGAAGGCCAGTGCTTCGACAAGCTCGGGGCGAACGGTGAGGAGGACATCCTTGTGCGTCACTTGCAGCGGGCGTCCCACCCCATGACCTTTTGGGCCTATATGCTGCATTGTCGGGGCGGCTATTTCTATGTGGGCCATACGGACAACATGGAGCGGCGGATCGCGCAGCATGAAACGGGCACACTTGCGGGCTTTGCCAGCGATCATCGCCTATTCAAACTGGTGTGGAGCGAGGCTTTCCCCTCACGGCTTCAGGCGCTAGAGGCGGAGCGCAAATTGAAGGGCTGGAGCCGGGCGAAGAAGATGGCGCTGATCCGGGGGGATTGGGATGATGTGTCCCGCCTGTCCAAGGGAAAAGGCAGTGCTTCGACAAGCTCAGCACGAACGGTGCCGGGGGATAATGTGAAGTGAGTATTTCATGCGCGTAACCTTGCAGCCGCATCCGGCCACGCCCTGCGCGGCGCTGGATGCGCTTGAGGTGCAGGTGCATCGCTATGCCGGGGGCGGGCTGGAGCTGCACTTTTTCGCGCAGGGGCGGACCAAGGATGTGCTCTGGCCGGAAGGCGCGGCGGGGGAGCGGTGGGACCGGCTGTGGGAGGCGACCTGTTTTGAAGCCTTTGTGAGGCCGGTGGGTCGCAGCGCTTATGCCGAGTTTAACTTTTCGCCTTCGACGCGGTGGCAGGCGTACAGCTTTACCGGGGAGCGTGCGGGCATGGCCGAGGCGCGCGGCATGGTGCCGCCCGAAACGCGGATGCGGATGACGGAGCGCAGCCGCGTCCACCATGTCCGGCTTGATCCGGGCTGTATTCCGGGCATTCCAGCGGACGCCGAATGGGCGCTGGGGCTGTCTGCCGTGATTGAGCAGGCCGATGGCACCAAGGCCTATTGGGCGCTGCGGCATCCATCGCCCGCGCCCGATTTCCATCATCCCGATTGCTTTGCGCTGACACTTGCGGCACCGGAGGCCTCATGAAATTTGGTATCGACCGCCTGTTGGCAGACCCCGCGCTGCGTGCGCCGCTTAAAGGACAACGCGTTGCGCTGATGGCGCATCCCGCCTCCGTGCTGCCCGATCTGACGCACAGTCTGGATGCGCTCGCCGCGTGCCCGGATATCACGCTCTCCGCCGCGTTTGGGCCGCAGCATGGCATTCGCGGCGAGAAGCAGGATAATATGATGGAAAGCCCGGATTTCATCGATCCGGCGCTCGGCATCCCCGTGTTCAGCCTGTACGGCGAGGTCCGCAAACCGACCGACGCGATGATGGGCACGTTCGACGTGCTGCTGTTTGATCTGCAAGATCTGGGCTGCCGCATCTACACCTTCATCACGACTTTGCTCTACACGCTGGAGGCCGCTGCCGCGCATGGCAAGGCGGTGTGGGTGCTCGATCGCCCCAATCCTGCCGGACGCCCGGTCGAGGGCCTGACGCTGCGCCCCGGCTGGGAGAGTTTCGTGGGCGCGGGGCCGATGCCGATGCGGCACGGGCTGACGCTCGGTGAGCTCGGCCACTGGTTCATCGCGCATTACAAGCTCGACGTTGAGTATCGCGTGATCGCGATGGAGGGCTATGATCCCGAAGCCGCGCCGGGCCATGGCTGGCCGCTGCTCGAACGCCACTGGATCAACCCCAGCCCCAACGCGCCCAATCTCAACATGGCGCGGGCCTATGCGGGCACGGTGATGCTGGAAGGCACCACCCTGTCTGAAGCGCGCGGCACGACGCGGCCGCTGGAGATGTTCGGCTCGCCCGAAATCGATGCCAAGGCGGTGATTGCCACAATGCGAGACATCGCGCCGCACTGGCTTGCGGGCTGCATCTTGCGCGAATGCTGGTTTGAACCGACCTTCCATCTCCACACCGGCACGCTCTGCCACGGCGTGCATATCCATGCTGATGGTCCGGGTTATGATCATGCCGCGTTCAAGCCGTGGCGGGTGCAGGCGCTGGCCTTCAAGGCGATCCGCACGCTTTGGCCCGATTATGATCTGTGGCGCGATTTTGCCTATGAATATGAGTTTGGCAAGCTCGCAATCGATGTGATCAATGGCGGGCCGGCCCTGCGCGAATGGGTCGATGATCCCGCCGCCGGGCCGGATGCGCTCGACGCGCTCACCGTGCCGGACGAACAGGCTTGGTTAGCGGAACGGCAACCCTTTCTGCTGTATTGAGGCTGTGGATGCGCCGGGCATCCGCAACCGAGTGCGCGCGTTTTGGAAACCTTCACGGCCATTGGCCTCAATTCAGGCACTTCACGCGACGGGATTGATCTCGCGCTGCTGGAGACGGACGGGCATAGCATCGTCCGTCCGCTGGCGCGCGCTGAACAGGCCTATACGGCCGACCAGCGCGAATTGCTGGCAGAGGCCTGTGCTGTGGCCATCACGCGCAAGATGCCCGATGACGATGAAGTGACAGAGGCCGCAGGCCGAATGGTCAGCGCGCTGCATGTGGACTTTGTGAAGGCGTTCCTGCGCGATCAGGGGCTGGAGGCCGAGGCGATCGACGTGATCGGCTTTCATGGCCACACCATTGCGCACCGCCCTGAATTTGGCTGGACCTGGCAGATCGGCAGCGGGCGCATCATCGCCGATAATCTGCACATCACCGTGGTCGATGATTTTCGCAGTGCCGATGTGAAGGCGGGCGGGCAGGGGGCTCCGCTGACGCCGGTCTATCACCGCGCGCTCGCCGCGCGCTTGCCCAAACCGGTCGCCATCCTCAATCTGGGCGGTGTCGCCAATATCAGCTGGATTGGCCGTGATAACAGCCTGATTGCGTTCGATTGCGGCATGGCCAATGCGCTGATCGATGACTGGATGCTCAAACATTATGGCGTGCCCTATGACGCGAATGGCGAAAAGGCGCGCGAGGGGCGGGTCATCAAGCTGATCTTTGAGGATATGACCAGCAACCTCTGGTTCAAGCTGCCGCCGCCCAAATCACTGGAGCGGGAGCATTTCGCATCGGTGCGGGTGGACTGGATGGATCCGCTCGATGGGGTGGCGACGCTCACGGCCTTTTCAGCGGCAGGCGTGGCGTTGGCGATGCAGCATTTGCCCGAACTGCCGCGCGAAATTCTGGTGGCAGGTGGAGGGCGGCACAATGCCACCTTGCTCGCCATGATAGAGGCGGGCACGGGGCTGCCTGTCCGCAATGTGGATGATCTGGGCTGGAACGGAGACGCGCTGGAGGCAGAGGCCTTTGCCTATATGGCGGTCCGCGCGATGAAATATGATCCGATCAGCTTTCCCGGCACCACCGGCGCGCCGCGCGATATGGCGGGTGGGGTGATCCACCGGATTTGACATATACTCCGCTCGTGCTGAGCTTGTCGAAGCACTGCATTTATCCGGTACGATTGCGTCCAGAGAAAGACAGCCCTTCGACAGGCTCAGGGCGAACGGTGTTGTATTACCCGATGCGGGTGCCGCTCATGGCCATGCTGCCGAACATACCAGCCTTGATCGAACCAGTGATGGAGTCGCCATCAACAGTCGCGGTGCCTTCCAGCTTCATCGGCATCGGCACGGTCATGTTCATGGACCAGGTCAGCGTGTTGCCATCGACCTTGCCGTCGGTGATGTCGAGCGCGCCCTGTGCGCCTTCGTTGGAACCGGTCCAGCTGTCGCCGTCAACATTGACGGTCAGCACGGATTTCTGGTCGCCCATCGGCGATTTGGTCACGCATTCATATTTGCCTGCAACAGACATGTCTCTCTCCCTAAACAAAAGGCTCATTGCGCCTTGGTGGATGGCCAGTCTTCCACGGGCAGGCCGATTCCGTCAAGCTGCGGGCGCACGGTCTTGGCATCGCCCACCACAACCCAGACCAGGCTTGTTGGATCAATCTTGGCGCGTGCCGTAGCGTCGAGCGTGGGCGCGGTCAGGCCCTGATATTTTTTGCCCAATTGCTGATAATAATCGTCCGGGCGGCCCAGATTGATAATGCTGGTCATGCCGCCCAGCACCGCGCTGGTGGTTTCAAAGCTGCCGGGCAGTTCGCGCACGTTGGACTCGATGGTGCGGGTCAGCTCTTCCTGCGTCACACCCTTGGCGCCAAGATAGTCGGTGAGATGCGCGCGCAGCGCCTTGATCGAATCGCCCGTGCGGTCTGCCTGAACCGGCGCCGTGATCGAAAAGCTCACGCGTTCCTCTGCGCTGCCAACGCCGCTGCGCACGCCGTAAGACCAGCCCTTCTTCTCACGCAGATCCTGATTGATGCGAGAGAGCAGCCCGACGCCGAACACTTCGTTCGCCGCGCGAAGCGTGACCAGATCATCGCGGCCCGACGCATCGAGCACGGTGCCCGCCATGATGTAGGATTGCGGCGAATTGGGCCGGTCCACCAATATGATGCGCGGCTGCGGCTTCGGGATCGCCACGTTGAAATTCTTGACGGGCTTTGGCCCGGCATTCGGCTTCCACTGGCCGAAGCGCGCTTCGAGCAGCGGCACAATCTGCTTCAGGCTGGTGTCGCCCGCCACGAAGATGCGGGCATTGTCTGGCCGCAACCAGGCATTGTGGAAGGCGCGGAGCGCGTCAGGCGTCAGCGCCTTGACCACGTTTGCATCGCCCGATCCGCTGCCGGGAATGGCGTAAGGATGATCCTTGCCCCAGATCAGCTGCGGCATCACGCGCCCGGCTAGACCGCCAGGCTGGGTGAGTTCGGACGCGATCCGGTTCAGTTGCTGCGCGCGGACACGGTTGACTTCATCTGGCGCGAAGGCGGGGTTGCGCACAATGTCTGTCAGCAGATCAAGCGAGGCGCCCAGATTGGGCGTCAAGGCAGCAAGGCTGAACGACGTCCGGTCCATGCCCGCGCTGGTGGAAATGGTCGCACCCAGCCGTTCGCTTTCTTCCGCGATTTGCACCGAGGTGCGGCTGGTCGTGCCTTCGGGCATCAGGCTGAGCGTCAGCGATTGTGTGCCCAGCGCAGCCTTGGGGTCGGCGGCGTAACCGGCATCAAAGCTGACGCTCAACTGCACGCGCGGCATGGTGGTGCGGCGCGCCAGATAGACCGGAATGCCGTTGGACAGCGTCGCACGCTCGATGGCGGGGAAGCTCAGGCTGCCATCCGCACCCAAGGGCGGCATCGGCGGGCGGGCCCGCCGGGCCAGCGCGGCCGCGGGGGCAGCCGGCGGCGGAATTCCCCGCGGCCCCGGCTAAGCGACGCGCGGGCCGGGGGGAAAGCGCAGATCATAGGCCGGGCGCGTGAGCCAGCGGCCCATGGCGTCCTTCACCTGCGCGGGCGTCACGGAAACGAGCGCCTTCACCTGTTTGCGATAATCGCCGGGATCATTCTTGTAGAGCGCGCCTTCGGCCAATTGCGTGGCCTTGCCGCCAAAGCCGCCCACCTGCTCCATCCCGCCCAATTGGCCGGAGACGGTGCGCGCCACGACACGTTCAATCTCGTCCGCCGTTGGCCCTTGGCTCACGAGCGTGCCGATGATCTCATCCAGCCGCTTGTTGACCAGTTCGGGATCAACGCCGGGCTTGACGTCCGCCGTCACTTCAAAAAAGCCCAGCTGCGCAAAGCCCTGATAGCCTGCCGTGACCGAGACCGCGAGCTGCTCGCCGCGCACCAGCGCATTGTCGAGCCGCGAGGAGGCGAGGCCGCCCAGAACGGCCCCGGCGACCGAGAGCGGCGTTGCGTCCTTATTGTCTTCACCCGGCACCACCCATTGGCGGTGGATGCGGACATTGGCGACATTATCCTTCATCACTTCCTGCTTGGGCGCAGACAATGAGGGGACGGGGACTGCCATTTTCGCCTGTTGCGGGCCGCGCGCGATGCTGCCGAACATGCGTTCGACCATCGGTTTTGCAGTCTTCACATCCACGTCACCAGCCAGCACGAGCACGGCATTGTTCGGGCCATAATGCTGGCGGAACCAGCCGCGCACATCTTCCATCGAAGCGTTCTGCAAGTCTGCCATCGAGCCGATGGTGGAATGGGCATAGGGATGGTCGGGCGGCAGCAAGGCGGCGAGCTGCGCATATTCAACCAGTCCATAAGGCTGATTGTCACCCTGCCGCTTTTCATTCTGCACCACGCCGCGCTGGGCATCGAGTGTATTCTGACTGACCGCGCCGAGCAGCCAGCCCATCCGGTCCGATTCCACGAACAGCATCCGCTCCAGCGCGCCGGTCGGGACGGTCTGGAAATAATTGGTGCGGTCAAACCATGTGGTGCCATTATTGTTGGACGCGCCGAGCGCCACCACCGTCTCATCGAAATTGGCGACATTTTCCGATCCGCCAAACATCAGATGCTCAAACAGATGGGCAAAGCCGGTCTTGCTCACAGGCTCATGCTTGGAGCCGACATCATACCAGACGGCCACTGCCACAACCGGCGCCTTGCGATCGGTATGAACGATGACGCGCAGGCCGTTTTTCAGCGTGAACTGCTTGTAGGGAATGTCCAGCTTCTTGACGAGCGGGGCAAGCGAGGCGGGCTTGGCGGTCTGCGCCATGGCCGGAGCTGCGAGGACGAGGCCGAGAGCAGTCAGAATCGGGAAACGCATGGCAACTCCTGAGTGGCTAAAGGGGAAAAGGGCTGGGCAGGACGTGCCACAGCGGCAAGGATTTTGCGACAAACAACGGTCAGCCTCGACGAAAGGGGGTGACGGTGCCGAGAAATTCGATCTCGCGCTCCATCGCGTGCCGCTCGCGCCTCAGGAAATCGGCGATGGCGGCGCGGAAGCCTTCGTCAGCAATATAATGGGCGGACCATGTGGCAACGGGTTCATAGCCGCGCGCAATCTTGTGTTCACCCTGCGCGCCCGCCTCCACGCGAGAAAGGCCGCGTGCAATCGCAAAGTCGATCGCCTGATAATAGCAGAGCTCGAAATGGAGGAAGGGAATGTCCTGCGTGCAACCCCAATAGCGGCCATAAAGCACATCGCCGCCGATGAAGTTGAGCGCGCCTGCGATGGGCTGGCCATCCTTCTCAGCAATCAGCAGCAGGACGCGGTCTGCCATGCGTTCGCTGATCAGGCTGAAAAAGGCGCGGGTCAGGTAAGGGCGGCCCCATTTGCGCGCGCCGGTATCCTGATAGAAGGTCCAGAACGCATCCCAATGCGCGTCGGTGATGGCGCTGCCGGTCAAGGCATGGATGGTGACGGCAGACTGGGCAGCGGCGCGCTCCTTGCGGATGGCGCGGCGTTTGCGCGAGGCGAGGGTGGCGAGGAAATCGTCAAAATCGCCATAGCCCCGGTTTCTGAAATGGAACTGCACGCCTTCGCGCAGCAGCCAACCGGCCTCTGTGAAGGCCGCAATATCAGGCTCTTCGATGAAATTGGCATGAGCCGAAGACAGGCGATTGTTGATCGCCAGCCCCTCCATGCCCCGGATCAGTTCCGGCACCACCGCGCGATCCTGCGCGAGAAGACGCGGCCCCGGCGCGGGCGTGAAGGGCACGGCGGCGAGCAGCTTTGGATAATAATTCCCCCCTGCGCGCTGCCACGCATCGGCCCAGCTGTGATCGAAAATATATTCGCCCTGGCTGTTGCTCTTGCCATAAAGCGGAACCGCGCCGACGAGTGCGCCGCCTTCATCCTCCAGCAACAGCGGCAAGGGCTGCCAGCCCGCGCGCGTGATCGCACTGCCCGAGTCTTCGAGCGCGGAAAGGAAGGCGTGCGAGAGAAAGGGATGGTCCACCCCGGCGAGTGCATCCCATGCGGCGGCCTCAATCTCCGCAAAACTCTCGGCCACGCGCACGCTGCGTGTCATCCGCGCGCTCCCGGCCTTTCGTAGATCATCTCATCGGCATGGGCGAGCGCGACCTGTTCCTGATCGCCGCTGCGCACCGTCCAGGTCAGCAGCTTCAGCCCGCGCGCCCGCTGCGCCGTCGCAAAGCGGGAGGGGAGGTTGCGGATGTCATACGCAAGGAAATCAGGCTTGGCGCGCCACAGTGAGGCATGGCGGGCGATGCGGCCCTTGAGACCGGTTGAGGGGACTTCAATGTCATCGCTCTCTGTCATCACCAGCCCCCGCACCGTGCGCGGGCTATGCTCCAGAAACCAGCGCCCGACCTCCGGATTGAACGACATGATGGCGACCGGGCCGCGATACCCTTCCAGCGCACGCCGGACAGACAGGCAGAGCGTGCCGACATGGCGGCTGCGGGCCTTGACCTCGATCAGCACTGGCACCTGCCCGTTCACCATGGCGAGGATTTCCGCCAGACGCGGAATGGTTTCATGGCTGCCCCGCAAGCGGATGCGGTCGAGCTCATAGGCCAGCCGGTCAGCCAGCGGGCCGCTCTCTTCGGTCAGCCGGTCGAGCGTGGCATCATGAAAGACGAACGCCTCGCCACCCGAAGCACCTTGCACATCGAGTTCAATGCCATGCCCGAGCTTGAGCGCGCCTTCGAACGCGGCCCGGCTGTTTTCGATCACGCCAAAGCCGTAAAGCCCACGATGCGCATAGGGCCGCTCCGCCATCCAGCGGGTACGGGCCGGATCGCGCGGCGGCGCGAACAGCCGATCAAGCAGGGCGGACAGCGACAATCGCATCAGCCTCCACAATGGCACCCAGCGGCAACGCGGCGACGCCCACGGCGGCGCGCGCATGGCGACCGGCATCGCCAAACACTTCGATCATCAGTTCAGACGCGCCATTGGCAACCTGTGGCTGGCCGCCAAAGCGCGGATCGGAATTGACGAACACGTTGAGCTTCACCACGCGCTCCACCCGGTCGAGCGAGCCGAGTGCCTGCCGGATCTGCGCGAGCAGCATGATGCCGCACTGACGCGCGGCCTTGTTGGCATAATCGGGCGTGCGATCATCATCGACGCGGCCGGTCATCACCTGCCCATCCAGAAACGGCAACTGGCCCGAAACATGGAGCAGACCTGCGGCTTCCACCGTGGGCACATAGGCGGCCACGGGTGCTGCGGGATTGGGGAGCGACAGGCCGAGCGCGGTCAGGCGGGCTTCATGCCCGGCTGCGGTTGCTGTTTCGGCGTGCATCTTGAGCGGCGGGGGTTTGGTCACAGCGGCACTCCTTCGAAACGATCCATAATCCAGCGGCGCGCAGCAGGCCAGTCATCAATCCGTTCATGCGCGTGTTTGGATTTGGGCATTTTGGTGGCGACGCGCGGCTCGCCAATCATGTGCAGGCGGAACACTTCTGGCGCATGTTCGGCAATCGATTCATGCTGGTGCGCCAGATCATCGACGAACACGGCAACACTCGGCGCATATTCATCGAGGATGGCGCGCATCGCTTCGCCCTTGCCGCCCTGATTGGTGTAGACCGGGAAATCTATCCCGACCTTGAGCAATTGCGCCTTGCGGCCCGCCTGCGCGTCGTCGGTCAGATTGGTGAGCACCACCACATCGGCATGTTGGGCGAGCGCATGGATTGATTCAACTGCGCCGTCGATGGGATATTGGCGGTGCATTTCGGTTTCGAAAAAGCCCTTGAGCAACGGCCAGATCTTTTCGCCCGCCACCAGCTCGCCGCTCTGCTTGTGGCGCAATGCATTGAGGAAGTTTCCGGTATCCAGATCGAAATGGATGTGGTGCGCTTCGTCCAGCCATTCGGCAAAGGGCACGACCATGTGCAGAAGCACCTCGTCACAATCGGTAATCAGGAGCGGGCGGCTCATGCAGTCAGCCTTTCAGCAGCAAGGATCAGATGTTCAGGCGTGGCCCCCAGCGCGTCTGCACAGGCCATCAGGTCTGGTTGGTGAGATTGCAGGAAGCTGATGACAGCGGCCAGCACGGCGGGATCATCGGCGCGGGCTTTCAGATCAGACGGGTCCAGCCCGGTGAGCGCAATCAGCCGGTCTGCCCGCCGGTCATCCTGCAAGGTCCAGATCAGCGCGTGCAGCGCCAGCGCCACGGCATCATCATCGTCGATTGTCTCTGGCTGGCGCATCGCCTATCGGTGTCCACTCACTGATCCAAGGAAGTGTTCCGCGTGGCAAAAAGGGTGCTCGTTGTCGAGGACAACGAACTCAATCTGAAACTTTTTTGCGATGTGCTCCGTTCGCAGGGGCATGAGGTGGAGGGCGTGCGCGATGCGCGGCTCGCCATCGAACGCGCCACCCTGTTCGCGCCGGACATCATGGTGCTGGACATCCAGATGCCGCACATCAGCGGGCTGGAACTGATTGCGGCCATGAAGCTTGATCTGGTGCTGCGCCGCATCCCGGTGATGGCGGTAACCGCCTATGCCGGCAAGGGAGACGAAGAGCGCATCCGTGAGGCAGGGGCGGATTCGTTCGTTTCCAAACCCGTGGCGCTGCGGGGCTTTCTGGATGCAGTGAATGCCCTTTTTGCTGTCGCGGACGCGCGGAACGGCGCTGGCGGTTAGGCAAGCTAGACAAATTTCGGTGTGCGCTTCTTCGCTCAGTCAGGTTTATTGCGCTTAGCCGCTTTGACTGCCCATCGCACGAGAAGGCCGACCCCGATTGTGATAACAGCGGTGGGCAGTAAGACTTGGGTAAAAGGGCCCTTCTTGCATATGGTGTCTGGCGCGCAGTCACCTAACGCATCGACAATTAGCAGGAAAATGAAGACGGGTACGCCTAAGACAGCGGATGCTATACATCCCCAACGGCCTTCGGCCGTCGCCCCGCCTTTGTAGCCGCCGTCGCTCATTGGCATTGGATAGCCCAATGTACTGTCTTCGCAAAGAAGTCAGTGAACCTGGCTTCGAAAGAAGGATGCCGCACATCAGCGGGCTGACCCTGAGCATCGCGATGAAGCTCGATCTGGTGCTGCGTCGTATCCCGGTGAGTGCGCTATTTGCCGTGGGGGAAGCGCAGAGCGGCTCCTCAGGATGAGCGGATCAGTATAAAGTCACGCGAGTCTGGCAGACCCTCACAGCTCCACGGCAAACAGCGTGGCCCCCTCATAGCGCTCTGCTTCAGGTTCATAGACCGATTCGGTCTCGAAATGCTGGTCGCTCAAGGTCAATTCGCTCAGGCCCGCGAGATGAAATGCGCCGAGCTTTTTCTCGCGCGGGGGCAGGCCGTTGCGTTCCAGCGCGACCGCATCAACATAAAGCGCGTCATTCTTGGTATAGAGAATGTGCGGGGCAAGCAGCATCTCCACGCGGTTGTAGCACGCCTTCACGCACTTCTTCAGGGCAATGGCTTCAAGCAGAATCTGATTGGTTGACATGCCCGCTGATTTAGGAGCGCGCCGGGCGGCTCGCAACAAAATTTGTGCATTGCAGCAAATTAGGCACGTTTGACCAAAACGATTTGCAATCGCTCCGTACTCGGTCAATGGTGCACGGGTATGCAGGATCAAAGATAGGAGATGCGCGATGCAATTTGAACATACCGAGAAGGTGAAGGCCCTGATTGCCAAGGTGGAAGCCTTCATGGACGAACATGTCTATCCCAATGAGCGCGCCTATAGCGATTTCGTCAATGATCCTGCCAATATCTGGAAAGAATGGCCGGGCATGGAGGCCCTGAAGGAAAAGGCCCGCGCGCAGGATTTGTGGAACCTGTTCCTGCCGCACGAATATGGTGCCTGGTCGCCGGGCCTGACCAATCTGGAATATGCCCCGCTCGCTGAAATCATGGGCCGCGTGCCCTTCTCTAGCCAGGTGTTCAACTGCTCCGCGCCGGACACGGGCAATATGGAAGTGCTTGCCAAATATGGCAGCCCGGAACAGCAGGAAAAATGGCTCAAGCCGCTGCTCGAAGGCACGATCCGTTCGGCTTATGTGATGACAGAGCCGCAGGTTGCTTCGTCTGACGCGACCAATCTGGAGCTCTCGATCACGCCGGATGGCGACGAATATGTCATCAACGGCCGCAAATGGTGGATTTCAAACGCCATGCACCCGCGTTGCGATATCTGGATCGTGATGGGCAAGACAGATTTCAACGCACCGCGCCACGCGCAACACTCGCAGATTCTGGTTGAGCCCAAGACGCCGGGCATCACCATCGTCCGCCATCAGACGGTTTTCGGGTCGCACAATTCGCCCGGTGGCGAATGCGAACTGCGGTTCGACAATGTTCGCGTGCCCAAGGAAAACCTGATTCTGGGTGAAGGCCGCGGCTTTGAAATCGCGCAGGGTCGCCTCGGGCCGGGCCGCATCCATCACTGTATGCGTTCGATCGGTCAGGCGCAGCGTGCGCTTGAAATCATGGCGCGCCGCGTGGAAAGCCGCGTGGCGTTCGGCAAGAAATTGTCGGACCAGTCAAGCATCCGTCAGGATGTGGCCAAGAGCTATTGCGAGGTCGAAATGACCCGTCTGCTGACGCTCAAGGCGGCGGACGCGATGGACCGTTATGGCAACAAGGTCGCCAAGGATCTGATCGCCGCGATCAAGGTTGTCGCCCCGCAAATGGCGCAGACCGTGTGTGACCGCGCCATTCAGGCGCATGGCGGCATGGGCGTTTCCGATGATACGCCGATTGCCCGCTTCTTCACGCTCAACCGCTTTGTCCGCATCGCCGATGGTCCGGACGAAGTGCATATGAGCCAGCTCGGCAAGCAGAAGATCAAGGAATATTGCGCCCAGAACGAGCGTTGATTTCTGATTTCGGCTCCATCCATCAGGGCGTCGCCCCCGCGCAGGCGGGGGCCGCTTTCCGGAAAGCGCGAGCTGTGTGAGACAGTCCTGATATCGGCCCCCGCCTGCGCGGGGGCGACGTGTGTAATCATTAGGGAGAGCCCTGCATGAAAGCCCTTCGCTATTACGGCGCGCGGGACATCCGCCATGAAGATATGGATGATCCCAAACTCGAATCGGATCGGGATGCCATCATCCAGATGACCGGCTGTTCGATCTGCGGCAGTGATCTGCATATCTATCACGGCCATGGCTTTTCCGAAGATATCGGCTTCTGCGTCGGCCATGAGGCTGTGGGCGAAGTGGTGGAAGTGGGCCGCGCTGTCACCCGCGTGAAAGTGGGCGACAAGGTGATGATGCCCGCCGCTGTCGGCTGCGGCGCCTGCCGATCCTGTCTGGCGGGCGTGGTCAACAGCTGCGAATTTAATGCGGGCGGCTGTTATGGCCTGTCCGCCAAATTGCAGGGCGTCCAGT
>CALMZE010000117.1 GCA_937870585.1 uncultured Sphingomonadales bacterium
ACCGGGTTGGGGCTTTCCCCGCGCAGGCAGCGCACGGCTTCCACCGCCGTCACAAAGCCATGGACAAAGCCATGCGCCAGATTGCCGCCTGACGTGTTCACTGGCAGCCCGCCCGATGGCGCAATCAGATTCTCGAACCGCAGCACCTCGGCCACATTCTCATAGGTGCAAAAACCATGATCAATCAGCGAGGCGACACCCTGTGCGCTGAAATTCTCGTAAAGCTGCACCACGTCAATATCTGAAGGCGTCAGCCCGGCCATGCCGTAGAGCTTGTCACGGATCGCGCGGAAACCAGCCGTGGGATAGAGATCCTCACGGTCATTCTCGATCAGATCGCCCCATCCCTTCTCCGTCCCCTGCGCCACGGCCAGCAGCTTGACTGGCGGGCGCTTGAGGTCGCGCGCGACATCGGACGCCACCAGCAGGATCGCGCCCGCGCCGTCATTTTCGCGGCTGCAATCGAACAGGCGGAACGGTTCGGCAATCCATCGTCCGGTGCGGAAGGCGTCGAGATCGAGCTCCTTCCCGTAAGAGATGGCATCGGGGTTACGGCTGCCATGATAATAGGACGCGCGCACCAATTCCTCGCACACGCTGTGCGGCACGCCGTGATGCTCGAACAGCCGCTGTGCCCGCATCGCACAGACCTGCGCCGGGGCGACCATGCCGACGCCGACCATATGATCGTTCAGATGATGCGCCATCACAGCGGCAGACAGGCGCCCGCTATTGCCTTCGGCCAGCGCGCGGAAAATGCACACGATCTTGGCCTGACCCGTCAGGATCGCACTCGCCGCGATGCCGAACGTGCCCGCAATGCCGCCACCGCCGCCGCCCCAGACTTGCGCGGACCAGTTGAGCTCCTTGGTGCCGAGATCGGGCATCAGCCGCACCGGCTCATTCTTGTCGTCACCATAGGAGACGAAGCCATCAATGTCCGCCGGGTCGATCCCGGCATCTTCGCACGCATCGACAATCGCGCGTACCAGCACGCCGCGTTCGGGCCAGGGCGCCGTGCCACGCTTATACTGGCGGTATCCCACGCCTGCGACAGAGGTTTTGCCTGAAAGGGTGAAGGTCATGTCAGGCTCCAGCGGATCGAAGGAATATGGGCATCTCCAAATGGCGTGGTGGTGATCCGGCCCGTCACCGCTGCACCAATCCGCACGCCCTCTTCCGCGCCTTCAATCAGCCCTTGCAGGCGAACGGGCACAGCATCAAGCGTGACGAGGGCCGTGACGAAGGGCCGTTCAATGCCCTCTGTGCCGCCAAAGGCATGGTGCGTGCGCGTCCATGTGAAGATCGTGCCGGTGAGCGGCTGTTCATGCCAGTCATGCTCCCAGCCGCCGCACTCCCCACAGCGCCAGACTGCTGGCCAGTTCCACTTGCCACAGCCTGTGCACCGCTGGAGAACCGGCCGCCCCTCTGCCAGCCCTTCCCAATACGGGCCTTCAGCGCCCAACTGTCCCGTTACCATTTGCACCATCAGGCCACACCTTCAGCAATGGGCCATTCCAGCGGCAGCGATTCGAGCGCGATCACCGTGCCAATGCGGAACCCGTGTTTCACGCCCGGTTTGGCGCGGAAACTCGGCACACGCTTCAGCCATTCATCGGCCAGAATCCGCATTTCCGCCCGCGCCAGCGCATGGCCCAGGCACATATGCGGCCCTGTGGAGAAATTCAGGTGCGGCTTCTCCTTGCGGTCAATGTCGAACCCGTCCGGATTGTCCATCTTCTCGCTATCCCGGCCGCTCTGCCACAGGGCGCTCAGCACCATCTCTCCCTTGCGGAAAGAGACGCCATGCGCATCATGATCCTGCACCACAAGGCGCGGCGTGCCGATGACTCCGAACATGCGCAGGCCTTCTTCTGCAAAATCAGAGAGGCGGGACGGGTCTGCCGCCAGCCGCGCCTGAAGCGCCGGATCGCCTGCCAGATGTTGGAAGGTGAAGGCGGTCACATTGGTCACGGTGTCCATGCCGCCCAGAAACAGCACGAAGCTCATCGCCAGAATCTCATCCTGGCTGAGCTTGCGCCCTTCCACATCCACGGTCAGGAAATGCGTGATCAGGTCATCGCCCGGCGTTTCGCGGCGATAGGCGATGAGTTCGTTGAAAATGCCGAAAATCTGCTGCGAAATGCGCTGAATTTCTTCATTGGTGCGGGCATTGAAATAGGTGTCGGCAATGGCGCGGAACTCGCGCAATTTGTCGAGCGGCAGGCCCATCACCTCCATGAACACCGAAACCGGGAAGCGCGCCGAAATGTCGGCCACGAAATCGCATTCGCCTTTGGCGAGCACCTCATCGATAATGTCGGCTGCCATGGCGCGCATCTTGGGTTCCATATCCGCCACTGCGCGCGGCGAGAATTTGGGCATCAGCACATGGCGATAGGGCACATTGTCCGGCGGATCGAGGCTCAGAGGGATCATGAAGGGCGGGTTTTCCACGCGCGGAATCTGCATTTCGCGCGCCGAGAACACCTCCGGCTTCTTCACGATTTCGGCGATCAGATCATGCCGCTTCACCATCCAGTGCCCCCCATTCAGGGGAGACCAGAAAATGTCCGGCGCATCCGCCAGCGCCGCTGAGTAAGTGCCCTGCACATCATCACCCACGCGCGGATCGGCGTATATGTCGAAGCTGAACACCTGTTCGGGCTTCACATGCGGCGGGATATAGGGAGCAAGCGTGGCCATGATCGTCTCCGTAACCGTCAACGGACTTTGGGAAGGGTGAGGTGCGCATCGGCATATTCGGTGCGCAAGGCGGGCTTTGAGATTTTGGCAGTTGCAAGGCGCGGCATCGGCTCTTCCCGCACCGCGACATAACGCGGCACCTTGAAATCCGCGAGCCGCGCGTTGCAATGGGCAATCAGCGCGGGCACATCAAGCGCCGCGCCACCGGTATAGACGACCGCCAGAGGTGTTTCTTGAAAGCGATCATCCTTGGCCGCGATCACCGCGCATTCCTCAATCCCCGGAAACTCCATCACCGCACGCTCAACTTCGGCTGCCGAAATGTTGAGTCCGCCCGAAATGATGATGTCCTTCAGTCGATCGACAAAGGTGATCAGCCCCAGCTCATCGATCGTGCCGATATCCCCGGTATGCAGCCAGCCATCGCGCAGCGTTTCCGCCGTCGCCTGCGGATTGTTCCAATAGCCGAGCATCACGGCCGGACCCCGGATCAGAATCTGCCCTTCGGTGTTGGGGGGCAATTCATTGCCGTCCGCGTCGATGATCTTGTGTTCGGTAAACACCCCGCCCCAGCCGCATTTTTCCGGATGCGCCTCGGCCAAAGCGGCGGGCATGACGGTGGAATTGCCGCCCGCTTCGGTCTGGCCGTATACCTGCCGGATGAATTTGCCTCTGGCCTTCCAGGCGTCGAACAAGGGCTTGGTCACGCGCGCGCCGCCGACCGTCACCACTTTGAGCGCGGACAGATCGGCATCAGCGAAAGTGGGGAGTGCCGCAATCCGCTCGAAAAAGGCGGGTGCCCCGCCAAAGCTGACGATCTTCTTCTCCACCAAGATGTCGAGGAAGCGCTGGGCGTCGAACACCGGCTCCAGATACATGGTACAGCCGAGCACGGCATAGTGGATGAGCTGAACCATCCCCGCTGATGTGGCGAGCGGCGCGACGACGATGACGCCGCCGCCATCACGCAGCGCGCCATCCTCCATCGCATTGGCGGTGATATAGGCGAGCATCGTGCGATGCGAGAACATCACGCCCTTGGGCTTGGCGGTCGATCCGCTGGTCGAAATGATGATCACGCAATCATCGGGCTTCGGATCATGCGCTGGCCGTGCGGCATCGCCTGTGCGCAACGCACCGATTTCGGCCATGTCGATCAGGGGCACGCCACAGCCTGTAAATTTGTCCCACTGGCCGGGTTCGCAGACGATCAGGCTCGATCCATGATCGGCGACAATCTCATCCAGTTCATGCGCAGTGTAACGGGCGTTGAGCGGCGCAATGATCGCCCCGGCCCGCATCGCGGCAAGCGCGAGCGTGCAATAATCCAGACTGTTCGCCGCGCAGGCATTGATCCGGTCTCCCGGCTTGACCCCGCGCGCTTCCAGATGCGCCGCCACGCGCTCGATCCAGCCCGCCCAGGCACCATAGGTCACCTCATCACCGCCCAATGACAGCGCGACCACATCACGCCGATTCTTGGCCCACCAGTGAAGGGCAGAGTTGATCGTCAGCATGGGCAACACTCCCACCCCGTCATTCCCGCGCAGGCGGGAATCCATGAACACCAGCTTTTCAGGATTGTTAACAAGATTGGGTCTCTTTCTGGCGAGATCGGAGCTCATGGATTCCCGCCTGCGCGGGAATGACGAATGAATTAGCGCGGCAGATAGCTTTCCAGAATCTCGTAATAGATCGGCACCGTGGCTTCGAGGCCGGAATAGACGACCGTATCGAGCGCCCCCGTCGCCAATCCCGCATGACAGATTTCCGCCGCGCGGTAATCCTCATTTCCAAATACGTAGAGCACCATGTCATAGCTCGTCTTGTAGAGCTTTTCCGCCTTGGGATTATCGGGCGCGACGCGGGTGAGGTTGTGATAATCGACAATCGTCCGGTCCGGCCCGCGCGGATGCAGGATCATCACGCTGATATACCAGGGGCTGGTGATGACCACGCAATTGGGGAACATGTTGTAGACGGTCGTCACGGTCTTGTGGACATTCTCGCCCTCCACATCCAGATCGGCAGGCGTGAAGTTCAGTTTGCCGGAAATCTGGCGGATTGTCGGGCCGAGTTTGTCCACCACATTGGGCACATCGGCATAGAGCGGCCCAACGGTAGAAGCGTGCAGCCGCTGAACGTGATAGCCCTCCAGAAATGGCTCCAGAACCAGCTTCCAGTTTGCCTTCACATCAAAGCTCTTGCGGCCATAAACATGCGAGGTGGCGAGATCGAGCGCATCCAGATCCTCACCCAGTTCGGTCACGCAGGAGGAGAAGTCCGGCTCGGCATGGCGATCGAGCATCACCCAGATGATGCCGCCCTGTTCCCGGCTCGGCAGTTCGGCCAGATTGCGCTTCGATTTGTCGAGATTGAGGAAGGTTTCCGGCCGCGCCACGCCGATCAGCTTGCCGTCCACGCCGAACGTCCAGGCGTGATAGGGGCAGGTCATCCGCCCGGTTTTCACCACATCGCAGGTTTCGAGAAGCTTCGCGCCCTTATGCTGACAGGCATTGAGGAAGACATGCGCCTTGCCCTCCCGGTCGCGCGAAACGATCAGCGGAATGCCGGTGCTTTCATGCCCCATCGCCGTGCCGGGTTCGGCAATCAGCGCGGAAATGGTGAGCGGAATCGCGCGCTTCCTGAAGATATGTGCCTGTTCCAGATCAAACCGCTCTTGCGAGGTGAAGATGGATGCGGGCCGTGTCGCTTCGATCTGCGGCACACGCGCCTCTTCATGGCTGGCAATGCGGCGCATCGCGGCCTGCTGGCCCGCGCTCATCATCTCAAAAGTCTGGATCAGCGGTTTTCCGGTGGGGGTTTGCAGAACGGGTGCGTTCATGGCCGAATCCTCTCTCCTCTTGATTATCGCAAACCGCTAACACGTCCATTATCTATGATCAATAGATATTATCGCTGCGAAACGGGAACCTCCACCACCATGCCGTCCATCGCCTCCGTCACGCCAATCTGGCAGGAGAGGCGAGACTGGGGCGAGCGGTGCAGGCCATAGTCCAGAATATCGACTTCCATGTCCGATGGGGCAGGCAATCGGCCAAACCAGGGCTCGGCCACATAAACATGGCAGGTGCCGCACACCATGGAGCCGCCGCATTCCGCCACGATACCATCCACGCCCTTGGCCTTGGCGTTCACCATCAGGCTTTCGCCCGGTTCCGCTTCAATCTCCTGCGCGGTGCCATCGGCCTGAATGAACCGGATGTGGACCATGATCTTTCCCCTGACGATGCACTGCGTGTTGCGTCTGCGATTTATCTATGTCAATTAGATTTAACGAGCAAGGGGAGAGGCTGGATGGCGCATTATGATTTCATCATCGTCGGATCGGGAGCAGCCGGCTGCGTTCTCGCCTATCGCCTGTCTGAAAATCCGGCGCACCGCGTGCTTTTGCTCGAAGCCGGGCCGAAAGACATTCATCCGCTGATCCATATGCCCAAGGGAATTGCCAAGGTGATGGCAGATCCCGGGCATATCTGGGCGCATGAAAGCAAGGCGGAAGCCTCAACAGGAAACAAGGCGGAATATTGGGCGCGCGGGCGGGTGCTCGGCGGCTCCACCTCGATCAACGGCATGATGTATGTGCGCGGGATGCCGGCGGACTTTGATGGCATTGCAGAGCTTTCCAGCGAGGATTGGGGCTGGGACCATATCGGTGCCGCCTATAAGGCGCTGGAAAATCACGAACTGGGGGCCGCCGAAACGCGCGGCGATAACGGCCCGATCAAGATCACGCTCCCCACGCTGCGTGACCGGCTGAGCGAAGCGCAGATCGCAGCAGGCAAGGCACTGGGCTGGGCGACCAAGCGCGACATGAACGAGCCCGATGACGCGGTTTCAATCGGCTATGCCCCGCGCACCGTCCATAATCGCAAGCGGCAGAGCGCGGCCATTGCCTTTCTGAAACCCGCCATGAGCCGTTCCAATCTCACCGTGCTGACCGGGGCGACGGTGGACAGACTGGTGTTTGACGGCAAGCGCGCCACCGGCGTTCTGGTGCAGCGCGGAGGGCAGACGGAAACGCATCTGGGCCGGGAGATCATCCTGTGCGGCGGCGCGCTCGCCAGCCCCGCCATCCTTGAACGCTCCGGCATTGGCGATCCTGATCGGCTTGCAGCGCTGGGCATTCCGCTGGTTCATGCCAATCCCCAGGTCGGCGAAAATCTGATCGAGCATCGCGCGATGCTGCTTCAGGCGCGGCTCAAGGAAGATGTCTCGCACAACCGCCAATATTCGGGCTGGCGCGCGATCTGGAATGGCATGAAATATTATCTGGGTGTCGATGGACAGATGTCTGCCGCCTCCTATGAAATTGTCGGCTGGCTCAAGACCGATCCGGCGCTCAACCGACCCGACGCGCAGATTCTGGTGGCACCCTTCAGCTTCAATATGGAGGATCGCACGCAGGTGGAGACTGTGCCGGGGATGCACGTCACACTCTACACGCTGCGCCCGGATTCGCGCGGCAGCGTCCATATCGAGACGACCGATCCGCAAGCGCCTGCGGCCATTTCCGCCAATCATCATGCAACCGCGCATGACCGTAAGAAAATGGTCGATCTCGTCCACGCCGTTCGCCGCTATCTCGCCACCGAACCGCTTGCCAGCCTGATCGCGGAAGAAACCTCGCCCGGCCCCGCCTATCAGAGCGATGATGAGATTATTGCCGCCTATGACAGGTTCGGCACCTGCGGATACCATGCGGTCGGTTCATGCCGGATGGGCAAGGATGCCGACTCGGTCGTGGACCCCGAATTGCGCGTACGGGGCGTGGATGGGCTGCGCGTGATGGATACGTCCATCATGCCCGTTATCCCCTCTGGGAACACCAATGGCCCCACCATGGCGATGGCCTGGCGCGCGGCAGATATCATCCTGCGGCGGTGATGTTTCAGGTGACTTGCCAAGCGGTCAGAGACCATGGTGTTAAAGTTTGGGATTGATCCGAAGTCGAACACAAAATGGGCTTGCCGCGCGCCGTGCGTCCGATAAGTGGGGGCATGAACATCAATAATGGAGAAGGATGATGCCGCTTAACCCCCAGATCGAAGCCCTGCTCGCCATGATGGCGCAGGCCCCTGCTGTCGATTTTGCTGCTGCCACGCCGCAGGAGGTCCGCGCCTCTTACGATCAGTCGATGATGGTCGGAGCACCGCCTGCCGTCGCGCGCGTTGAAAATCTCGATCTCGATCTGGAAGGGCGCACGATCAAGGCCCGCCTTTATGTGCCTGAAGGCGCGGGAGACACACCGCCGCTGACGCTTTACTATCATGGCGGCGGCTGGGTGATCGGCACGCTCGACACGCATGATGCCACCTGCCGTGCGCTCGCACAGGCGTCTGGCTCGGCGATCCTCTCGGTCGATTACCGGCTCGCGCCTGAACATCGCTATCCCGCCGCTGCCGAGGATTGCTTCGACGCACTGCGCTGGGCCGCGGCCTATGCCACTCAACTGGGCGTGGATGGCACGCGGCTGGCCGTGGCGGGAGACAGTGCGGGCGGAAACCTCTCTGCCGCCGTTGCCATCATGGCGCGCGATCATGGCGGCCCGGCGCTGCGCCATCAGTTGCTGATCTACCCCGTCACCGACTGCGATTATTCCACGGTCTCCTACAAGGAGAATGGCGGCGGCGAATATTTCCTGGGTGAAGAGACGATGCGTTGGTTCTGGAACCATTATCTGGGCGGCGCCTCAAGCGACCATGCTCCGCTCGCCACTGTGCTGCGGACGCCCGATCTGGAAGGCGTTGCGCCTGCGACCGTCATCACCGCCGAATACGATCCGCTGCGCGACGAAGGCATGGCCTATGCGGAAAAGCTGAAGGCGGCGGGCGTAGCCGTGGATGCCGCCATCGCTCCCGGCATGATCCATGGCTTTTACAGCATGTTCGAAGCCGTGCCCGATGCGTGGGAGTGGATCAATCGCGGTGGTGCCAATCTGAAGGCGGCACTGGCGTAAAACTCTCATTCTTGGCGGCTTGGTGCGAGAAAAATTGGCGTCACACCAAGACACAAAGCCACCAAGGAGCAGGTTAGAACGACTTCAGCACCGTAAAACCAGCACCCTTATGCTCAACCCAAGGCATGAAGGCGGTGGTGCTGTCTGGCCGTTTGTGGGTAATGAGCAAGCCACTTGCCGTGCCGATGGCCGCCCCGGCGATCACGTCGCTCCAATAATGCTTCTTGCCCTCCACGCGCGCGAGCCCGACAAAGCCCGCCAGCGCGAAGGCGGGAATTCCAATCGTCTTGCCTTGCCGATTGTAGAGCGTGGCAGCCGCGGCAAAGCTGCGCGAGGTGTGGCCAGAGGGGAAGCTCTTGCGGTCCGATCCATCGGGGCGGAGCTTGGGGAAGGCCTCTTTCAGCCCCTCCGTCACCAGCGAGGTCGCCGCCAGCGATCCCGCCGCCTGGAGCGCACCCTTGCCATCCTTCTGAACCGCAGGCAGACCAATGGAGAGCGCCATCAGCGTATAGACGCCCACATCGCTCGCATCCTGCCAGCCCTTGCTGGAGGCCATGGCAGGCGTGGCGGACAGGCTGGCGACGACGAGCGCGCTGGCGATGATGCGTTTCATGAAGTCGGACCCTTATCACTTTGATTGCGCAGACTATGGCCCGTCCGCCCGCGCTTTGCTAGAGGGACGCCATGTCATCCATCCGTCCGTGGCGCTCGATTCAGCGCCGAACCTCGCGTCAGATCATGGTCGGCTCGGTGCCGGTGGGGGGCAATGCGCCCATCACGGTCCAGACCATGACCAACACCCTCACCTCCGACGCAAAGGCGACGATCGACCAGATCCGCCGCTGTGAGGAGGCCGGTGCAGACCTGATCCGCGTCTCCTGCCCCGATGTGGAAAGTACGGCGGCGATGAAGGAAATCGTCCGCGCCGCGCGCGTGCCGATCATTGCAGACATTCACTTCCACTATAAGCGCGCGCTCGAAGCGGCTGATGCGGGCGCGGCGTGCCTGCGTATCAACCCCGGCAATATCGGCAGTGCGGAGCGGGTGAACGAGGTGGTGAATGCCGCCAAGGCCAATGGCTGCGCGATCCGCATCGGCGTGAACGCAGGCAGCCTTGAGAAGGACCTGCTCGAAAAATATGGCGAGCCTTGCCCCGAGGCGCTGGTGGAAAGCGCGCTCGATCATATCAAGCTGCTGCAAGATCGGGATTTCCACGACTATAAGGTCGCGGTGAAGGCGAGCGACGTGTTCCTGGCCGTCGCGGCGTATCAGGGGCTGGCCGAAGCGGTTGATTGTCCGCTCCATCTGGGCATCACAGAAGCAGGCGGACTGATCGGCGGCACGGTCAAATCCGCGCTCGGCATCGGCAATATGCTCTGGGCCGGGATTGGCGATACGATACGCGTTTCCCTCTCGGCAGAGCCCGAGGAAGAGGTTCGCGTCGGCTATGAAATTCTGAAATCGCTCGGCCTTCGCACGCGCGGCGTCCGCGTTGTGTCATGCCCGTCCTGCGCGCGGCAGGGGTTTGATGTGATCCGCACCGTCCAGAAACTGGAAGACGCGCTCCAGCACATCAAGACGCCGATGAGCCTCTCCGTGCTCGGCTGCGTCGTCAATGGCCCCGGCGAAGCGCGCGAAACAGATATCGGCGTGACCGGCGGCGGCAATGGCAAGCATATGGTCTATCTCTCCGGCGTGACCGACCACCATGTCGAGGATGCAGACATGATTGGCCACATCGTCAAGCTGGTGGAAGCCAAGGCGGCGGAGATTGAAGCGGGCACTGCGCAGAGCATGGACACGCTCCACGGGAAGTGAGCCTCCGCGCTACTTGATCTGCGTCTGAAATGTCACCGTAAAGCTCGGCTGGCCGCTGGATGTCGCCCCCGCCATCGTGCCTGATGGGCGGATGCAGACATGCTTCACATTGGCATCCAGCCCCGCTGAGGGTGTGTAGGTGCAGGCTGCAAAGCTCGTTGGCGTGGTGGCAAGATTCGAAAAGCGCACATTGGTCGCCGCGCTAAAGGTTAACCCGCTCACGGGCGACCCATTCGCAAACGTGACAGTGAAGCCATTATTGTAGGTCATGTTTGCAGGCAGCGGATCGTCAATGAACACCGTGTTGGAATTGACAGTCAGCGTTCCAGTGTTCGCAACCGTGATCGCATAATTGACCATAGCGCCCGGGATCATCTTGGGGTTCACCAAACCGTTGACCGGATCGGATACGACCGATGAGGATTTGACCATCGTCAGAATGGCGTTCGCGGTCTTTTTTGTGTTGGTGATGGTGCAAGTGATGACATCGCCCAGTGCCGGGGTGATCGGACCGGGCACGACTGCGGGCAGGCTCGTTGCCGAACTGCCATTGGCGTTGGTGCAGGCCATAGTCGCAGTATATTGGGACAGTGCAGTGGTGCCCGACGCCGCTTCTGCCAGACTGTAACTTGTGCCCGCAGTCACCTGCGTCAGCGCGGTGGCCCCATTGGTCACCGTCGTTCCCGTTCCGGTGGTGGTGGTAGAGGCGACACTAGTGGACCCGTTCAGAATGTTCATGGTGAACTGATCAGTGTTGAACAGTCGTCCGCCCGTCCCCAACGCCTTTTGCAACATCAGATGCGGGAAGGGCGTGTTGGTGAAGGTGCATTGCACGGCATCGCCAAATTGCAGCGCGCCGAACACATAGGATGTTGTCGCCACATTGCTGGGCAGCGGCGTGGTCGAGCCGCTTGTGCCGTTGGTGCAGGTCAGGCGCGCGCTATATTGCGATAGCGTGCTGACGCTGCCGGCCGCCATGCTTTCAGAGAGCGTGAGCGAAATGCCCGAGGCGAGAGAAGCTGCGGCGGCGGTGAACGGCCCCAGCCCGGTGCCACTCGATGAACCCGTGGCGAGCACCGCGCCCGAACTGGTGGCCTTGATATCAAATTTGAACTGGTCTGCCGCATTCACGCGCGCGCCCGAAATCTGCTTGTTCAGCCGGATCGAAGCGAAGCGGACGGCGAACATGACGCCCTGAAGCCCGCCGCCCACCAGTGTCGTCGTCACCGTGGTCGGGCTGCTCGATCCCACGATATAGCCGCCCACTGTGCCCGCCACGCCGGTTTCGGTGAAAGTGGACGTGCCGATGCCCGACGTTGTGGGATAGGCGCTGCCGCTGATCGGATTGACCTGATCAAGCAATGTCCAGCTGCCCCCATTTGTGTTGAAGCTCAGTGATTCGCCATTATTGGTCGATTCCGCGTCCGCCGCCACGAACGAATAGGCCGTCGCAGCAGAGGTGCCCGCAGGCGGCGCGATGGCGATCGAGGAAAAGGTGATGGTGTTGGTGCCGCCCGCATTCTGGTAGAAAATCGGTTTGCCCGAAATGCCGAGGAACGCGGTATTTCCAACCGCCGCGCCCGACCAGGATGGGGCCGTGATGGCGCTGAGGCCCGGTGTGCCACTGGCCTTCACATTCAACGTGAGCGTGGAGCCGTCTGTCAGTGTGAACGAAAAATTCTGGCCCGATGCCGTGCGTGCGGTCGCATCGTTATAGGATGAGAAATCGAGCCAGCAATAGGTCTGCCAGCCGGCTGGCGCAGTGCCTTGCGACGTGGCGGGATTGCAATTCTGGGCATAAGCCGGCGCGCCCCACAGGACGGCCAGCCACAGCAGGAAAATTCTCGCATAGACACGCAAACGATCGACCCTCGTGAATTCGCCTGTCTTATGCGGCGATTTCGTGTGCGCGACATAATCCGGCACCGTTGAAGGAAGCTTAACGTACGCAGTCCTTGTCAGAGCAAACTGGCGAAGCCAAATAGGGCACATTACGAGTTCCGGGAGATCGTTCATGCTTCTGCGCCCTGCCAGACCTTTTGCTGATCGATGGACATGGCTCAGCCTTCCCGCCCTGCTACTCCTGTGTGTCACCTTTCCGCTTTGGGCCGCCGCGCCAGAACCGGAGCCGTTGTACGTGAAGCGCTTCACCTGTCCGCTCACCGGCGAAGCCTTCTCGCAAGCTGTGGGCTATTCCACTTTCCCGCTCGTGACCTTTCCCGATGGCAGCTATCCCGGCGACGAGCAGGTGAATACACAAGTGCCGGTCTGCCCGGCAGATGGGCTGGTGCTGCTGCCTGATTTCTCGCCGCCCGAGGGGGACGAGCCGATCACCGACACGCTGCCCTATGCGCGCTACACCAAGACCGAACTGGCGAAGCTCCCCATGCTAGTTGCTGATCCGGCCTATGCCGCGCTCAAGGCCGATGGTCGCTATGCACAAGCCTATTGGATTGCCACGCAGTTGGGCCGCCCCGCTTTCGACCGTTTTTCGATGCTCCAGCGCGCAACATGGAGCACGGCAGTCCCCGCGCAGCGCCGCAAGCTGGTGGAGCGGCTTGTGAGCGAAGGGCCTGCCTTGATTGAAGCGGCAGACAAGCCCGCATCATACAAGCGCTATTTGCGCGCACTGATTGCCAACGCCCTTCGCGAACTGGGTCGCTTTGACGAAGCCCGCGCGCTGGCCGTCCAGATCGGGGCGGACGCTGCCAAAGCCTTCGACTCCGACAATCCCGATGAGATGATCAACTCCGATCCAGGTACGGCAGAGCTGATTGCCGTCATCGATGCGCATGACACGGACCGCTATCCCGTTGGTTTGATGCCGTCCAAATGGGCCAATGCCGTGTGCAACGGCCAGACGATGCGCGCGCCCTACACATTGACCGAAACCGGCAAAACGGCTTGTGAAAAGCGCAAGGCAGACGCCGCTCAGAAGGCGCGCGACGATGCCAAGGCCGATGCTGAATTGACCCGATTGCGAGGCAATCCGGAGGAGCGAGACCGATTGTGCGCCGCCACGCCGGAAGGCCAGCGTAGCGCAGGCCTCGCTCGTGCCTGTGAGGTGGCACAGCGGGCGATCGACGAACAGGCCGCAGACGAAATGGAAAAGGATGGCGAGAAGGTTGCGGCTCTGTGCGAATCCACGCCGGAAACGTCGCAGAAGGGGGCAATTTTCTTCGCCTGCATCAGCTATGGCGTTGTGCTTGAAAGTGAATTGGGCCAGCTGGTGGCCGATGATGAAGCGGCCTTTGCCATCCTGTGCCCGGAGGGCGACCGTGAATCCGTTTACGTGCCGGGGCGGCAGCGCCATGTCTCTTCAGCCTGCAATAGGGCGCAGCAGATACGGGCGGAACGCAAGGAAGAAACACTGCTCGCAGACCCCATGGCGCTCGACGCCGAATGCGCTCGCGTCCCAGAGAATAAGCGGACGGGTAGCCTGATCGGGGCCTGTATTGAGCGAGAAGCGCAGATCCGCACGGCAGACATAGAACGCACCGCGACTGTCCCTGCCGAATTTGAGCGCGTCTGCGGTGGCTTCGCCCGCACCAACAGCGCTGGGAACGCGACTTTTGGCCTGACCGAAGCGCAGGAAAAATGTCGCAACGCGTGGCGGCTGCGCGAAAATAACCGAGTGCGGGAAGATGCCAGGGGCAAGGGCCTCTCTTGCTTTAATGACGCAATCTACAGTCCTGATCGGCCCCGGTGCGTCAGCAAGGCCGAATATGACCGGGCGATGCAGCCCTCCGGTCAGCCCGAAAAATGGCCGGACGTCGATAATTCATCGCTGTCCGAGGGGTCGAGCCTGAGCCTCGCCGCCCGTGCCCGCGCCGCTTCGCTGATTGCCAAGGCGAAGGCGGATGGGGCTTTCCCGAAAAAGAGGCCCGGCGACCGAGATTAGAGTGTCCGCGAGGGTTAAGGCGAGTTTCCTTCCAGAGTCGATCAGCATCGAGACGTTGGCCGATGCCTTGAGGCTGTGCCTGACGGCAACCTCAAGGCATCGGACGATCAGCCAAAACGCGCGCTCAAACCTTCAAGATAAGCGCGTGCCACCGCAGCTGGCCCACTTCACAGCCAGTAGCTTGATTCGCATTCGCGGTCCCTTGGGAATCCACAAATGATTCAGCCTAAACAGGTCGAATTCTAGCCCACGCGCAGCGCGGCCAATTCTGCTGCATCAAGCCGCAATTCGATGGCTTTCACGCTGTCTTCAACCTGCGCGATGGTGCGCGCGCCGAAAATCGGGATCGTCTGATTGGGCTGCGACGCCAGATAGGACAGCACGACCGTGTTGACCGATACGCCATGGGCAGCGGCTATGTCTTTCGCAGCGGAAAGGCGCTGTGCATTGGCCGGATGGGCATAGCGCGCGGCAATGCCATCGGGCACGCTCTGGCCTTCGGCGAGCTTGGTGAAATAGCCGCCGCTTTGCGCCGCATAGGGGATGAAGGGCAGGCCCGCTGCGTGGAGCGCGTCATAGCCGCTGTCTTCATAATAGAGCACATAGCCCTGCTGTCCTGCTGCAGCGGCGTCTGGCTTGGCGAGGCCCCAAAAGGTTTGCGAGGCGACAAAGCCCGCCTTGCCGAGCGAGGCGGCATAGGCATTGGCCGACGCGATCCGGTCTGCCGCCCAGTTTGAGGCCCCGAAATGGCGGATGCGGCCCGCTGCCTGATGTTCCAGCAGCGCATCGATGATCGGCTCCACCGGCGCTTCGGGATTGTCGGCGTGGAGCCAGTAGAGATCGACGCCATCAAGGCCGAGATGGTCGAGGCTTTCGCCCAGATCCTGCGCAACAGCTGCCGGATTGCAGCGATTGGCCCAGTCACCCGCGCGCATGTCCATGCCGCCGCCTTTGGTGGCGATCACCAGCCCGTCGCGGCTGCGGGTCTTGAGCCAGGCACCGATGGCGCGCTCACTCGCACCCTTGGGGGCGTCGGGAATCCAGTCCCCATACATACGCGCCGTATCGATGAAATTGCCCCCGAGGCCGGTAAAGGCATCCAGAATGGCATTGGACTGGCCCTGATCGAGCACGGTGCCCAGCATGTTGGTGCCATAGCAGAGCGTGCTGACGGCAAGATCGGTGTTGTTCAGCGTGGTTTTGGGCAGCATGGTCATTCTCCTGAGTCGGGGCATGGGGCTAGGGATCAGTAGGGAGTTCGGATCGATGATGTCATTGCAGGAAATGTCGGATCGTCTGGAAATTCAGGATCTGTTTGCGCGCTACAGCTTTGCGATCGATGAGCGCGATTGGGACGCGCTCGATAGCGTGTTCAAGCCCGATGCACGGATCGACTATACCGAGACCGGCGGCGCGAAGGGCAGCGTGGCAGAGATCAAGGCGTGGCTGCCGGTCGCGCTTGAACGCTTTCCGGCGTTCCAGCATATGGTAGCAACGACCAAGCTGACGCTCGACGGAGACCGCGCGACGAGCCGGACGATCCTGTTCAACCCGATGGTAATGGCAGGTGAGGATGGCACGACCCAGACCTTCTTCATCGGCCTGTGGTATCGCGACAGTCTGGTGCGCACGAGCGCGGGCTGGCGCATTGCCGAGCGCTATGAGGAACGGAGCTGGATGCACAATGTGCCGCCGCTCGCGCCCGCGCCAGAGATCAGCGCGCAAGGCTGATCCTCACGCCAGATTGTCCCATGTGATGAGGTGGCTGATGTCCTTAACCTCATGCGGCTTGCGGCCGGTTTGCGCGAGGCGGTGGACGGTGTAGTTCGCGCCTTCCTGCAACGGCATCACGACTTCCATCACGCGATCATAGACAGTGCGCGCCATCTTCCACACACCGCCCTCACGGCGATACACGTCGCGATAGATGGCGGTGCCATAGGTGTGGTCCTTGCGGCCGAAATGGATGAAGATGTCTTCCAGATACCAGATGCCTTCGGCTTCATCCGGGCCGGTGAAGCTGATTTCGGGCATATGTCCATGGTGCATCGCCATTGTCTCGGCAACAAAGCTGTTGGCGAGGAATTCGCGCATATTGGCGTCGCCATGCAGCTCCACCCGGTAATTGCCGCCAATATATTCCACGAACACATCCTGAGTGAACATATTCTCCACCAAGGCCCAGTCTGCCGTATCGATGGCGCGGAAATAGCGGTGTTTGAGCATCTTGATCTCTTCGAGATCGGACAATTGCTGAACCGTGAACCCCACTTAACCCTCCAGTGAATAAAGATGTTCGGCGCGCGCCTTGAGCGCCCGGCCCGTATCGTCAAAGGCCCGCTTGATCCACGGCCCGGCAAAGCGGAACACATGGATGCCGTTGACGCCCAGAAACGCGTCGGTCGAGAAATAGCGGCAGCTTGCTGTCCCTGTCGGCTCGATTACCTGATCGCGCCGCGCGGGATAGGGCCAGGCTGGATCATTGGGCAGATCCCATGATATCTGCCGTTCCGGGATGATCGAGCTGATAAATTCGCAATTGGGGAACAATGTGCCCGGCTGCACATAATTGTTGAGCGTCATCACCACGGCATGGCCCAGCTCCACCTTGCCATCCGCACGAATGCAGAAGGGGTTCCAGGCGTTGTAATTCTCCAGATCAGTGAGAACAGCCCAAACCACGCGCGCTGGGGCTGCGATTTCGAATGTGTCGCTCACCGTCACAGCCTCTGGGTCGAAGCCCTCAACCGGATCTTCTGAGAGCGATTTGGCAGACTTCATCCAATCGAGCTGCATGTCAGGCCTCCACCCAATCGCCGCCATTCACGTCGAGCGCAGCCCCGGTCATCTCACTCGCATAGTCCGAAAGCAGGAAATAGACGGCCTTGGCGCAGTCCTTGTCCGGCGGGATATGGCCCACGGGAATTTCGGAGGCGCGCTGTTTGCGAAACGCGCCACCATCGTTGAGGGTATCCATATAGGCTTGGAGCGGCGCGCCATCCATCCAACCCATCAGCGCGGTGTTGACGCGGATGCCGGTTCCACCCAGTTCGACCGCCAGCTGGCGCGTCATCTGGTTGAGCGCGGATTTGGCCATGGCATAGCCGCCTTCACCCGGCATCGGCTTGCGCGTGGCGAGCGTGGAGACGTTGACGATGCTGCCCTTGCCTTGCGCCCTCATCGTGGGGATCACGCATTGCGCCATGCGCAGGGAGCCGGTGGCGATTACGTCATAAGCGCGCGTCACCTGATCAATGGGGTGAAGGTCAAGGCTGTTCCAGTCCGGATGATAATAGGCCGAGTTGACCAGCCCGTCGATCCGGCCCCAAGTGTCGAGCGCGGCCTTCGTCGCGGCCTGACAATCTTCCATCTTGCTGACGTCGCACGGCACCGCAACTGCTTCACCGCCGGCTGCCTTGATGTCTGCCGCAATCGCATTGATGGCATCGAGCGAGCGGGCCGTAACGATCACCTTCGCGCCCTCAGCCGCCGCCCCGCGACACATGGCCTGACCCATGCCGGGACCGGCTCCGGTGATGATGACGACTTTATCCTTCAGGATCATGGCTCTCTCCAAAGCTCTGGTTGGTTATGAAATAAGGCTCGTCCGCTCATCGACCAGAAACATGCGCGTATGGCTCTGATCGAGAAAATGTTTTTCGTCGGCGCTGATCTGGTCGGCCACCTCGGGCGTGGCAGCGAGCGCGCCAAAGGCGTCATAATCTGCGCGGCTGGAGAAGCTGATTTCGGTCACGCAATCAAAATCGAACGGGGCCGCATTGGGATACACATAGGCCCCGTCGAAATCGGCGAAGTTGCGCTGGTATCCAGTGATTTGTGGAAAGAGAGACAGGATCAGCGGCGCATGGTGCGTTTCATAATAGGCGATGAAAGCCTCGCGGCTCAGGCCATCCCGCTTCTTGAGCAGCGCGATGACCTTGCACCCGCTCATCCCTGCGCTGCGCCTTTGCCTGCCTGCCGCCCGAAAAAGGTGCAGTCAGCAAGAGACATGCCCGAAGAATAGCCATGTCCCCACGCGGGCAACCCAGATGTGCAGCGCCCGGCAGCGAACAGGCCGGGGATGGGCGCGCCCTCCCGATCAAGCACTTCAGCGCGCGCAGATGTTTTCAATCCGCCGAGCGTGAAGAAGCTGAAATAGCTTGTTTCAAAATTGAGTTCGAGCGCGATGAACGGGCCTTGGTCGAGCGGCGTCAGGATTGGCACCTGCTTGTCAAACAGCGGATCGCGGCCTTCATGGGCATGGCTGTTGTAGAACGCCATTGTGGTGCTCAACGTGCCCGCCGCCATGCCGAGTTCGGTTTCTACCTCTTCCCAACTGTCTCCAGTGCCTGCGATGGTCATCTGCGCGAAGTCCATCGGCTGCACGAAATGGGCATTGTCGAGCAAAAGATAGACGCGCCCACCATGCTGATCGACCGAACAGCGGCTGACGCGCCCGTGATAGCAATCCTCATTGATGAAGCGCTGCCCGGCCACGTTCACGAACACGCCCTTGGCGTGGCTTTCCGGCATGGTCCACGGGCAGGTGGTGAAGAACTGCTCCATATGGATCGCTTCGCCGCCTGCGCCGAGGCCCATCATGATGCCGGTGCCATCATCCTTGTCGCCAATCGGCGTCGTCAGCTTGAAGGTGTCCGGGCAATATTTGCGGCGCATCTCTTCGTTCATTACGAAGCCGCCGGTGGCAAGGATCACGCCCTTGCTGGCCTTCACGAAACGGTTCTGATTGTCGATGCGCACCACGACGCCGACGATCCGCTCGCCATCGGCGACGAGTCCCACTGCGCGGGCATCGACCACCACGTCGACGCCCAGCTCGCGCGCCTTGGCTTCGAGAATATCGACGAGCGGCCGTCCGCCGCCCCAACCCATGTGCTGGATCACATGGCCACGCGGAGCAGGCTTGGCCGCGTGGCAGAAGGGCGCGGCGGCTTCGGAGCCGGACCAAATCAGGGTCGAATCGTCGGTCGGCTCGATATGCTTGCCGGGCAGATAATTGCCACGATAGGGCACGCCCTGTGCCTTGAGCCACGCAAAATGATTAAGGGCTTCTGCGGCATAGGCCTCGCACTTGGCCTCATCTGCGCAGGGACCGCCCGCCATTTTGAGATAGGTGGCGAAGGCTTCGGTCGAGTCTTCAAAACCCGCCGCGCGCTGCGCATCGGTGCCGCCATTGCCGCCAATATAGATTTCACCGCCCGACAGGCCCGATGCGCCACCGCTGCCCGAATTGCGTTCAAACAGCATCACCTTCGCGCCAGCACTGGCCGCTTCGATGGCCGCGCAGGCCCCGGTCGCGCCAAAGCCGATGATGGCAACGTCCGTTTCGAAATCCCATGCCGGAACCGCAGCAACGGGAATTGGCTTGTGGAGCGACGGCTCAACCATTCTTCAGAAACTCGATACTGTAGCGGTTGAATTCTTCCGCGCGTTCTACCTGCACCCAATGGCCGGTATGCGCAAAGGTCATGCAGCGCGCGTCGCAGCCCTGCTCAAAGAAATGGCGGGCGCCGCTTTCTGGGCAGAATTCATCGTTCAGGCCCCACATCACGAAGATAGGCTGCTTCAACTCGCCCAGTCGCGGGCCAAGGTTGGGCGTCCGCATTCGTGCCAGCACGTCCTTGGGCTGGGTGCGGGCGACGGCGAAGCGTTCCTGCACCAGCTGATCAGGGATTTTGGACGCAAAGCTGGGGTGAACCAGATTGCTGACCAGACGGCGCTGCTCATCCAGATTGAAATCGGGGCTGCCAAAGCCGCTCACCATCTTGGCGATGCCCGGCATGGTGAAATAGCTCGCCTGTTCTTCAATGCAGCCCGGCGCCATCAGGATCAGCCGTTCCGCAAATTCGGGATGATCGAGCGTCATCTGGATCGCCACGCCACCACCGAGCGAATTGCCCACCAGCTGCGCTTTCTCGATGCCATGCTGTTTGAGCGCATCATAAAGAGTGTCGGTGAAAAGCTGGAGCGTGTAATCAATCCCCTCCGGCTTCGAGGAGGCCCCGTATCCGATCATGTCGGGCAGGATTACGCGGAAGCCCGCTGCAACGAACGCATCGATATTTTGGCGAAAGTTGGACGCTCCAGAAGCGCCGGGGCCGCTGCCGTGCATGAACACCACGGCAGGGCCGCTGCCGGTTTCCTTGATGTGGATGTCATAGCCGCCCGTGACGGTGTAGGTTGCTTCTTTCAACACGCGATCCTCTCTGCCCCAATATCAATCTGTCCTCAAACCCGCTCGTGCTGAGCTTGTCGAAGCACTGTTTTTCACGCCCTCCGAGCCAGAAGAAAAGGCAGCCCTTCGACAAGCTCAGGGCGAGCGGTGGGGCGGAACCTACTTACAGAAAATTGAACGCCACCGGCTGCCCCAGCATCGTGCCCAGCACATCGCCCGTCCGGTTGGCCGGATCGTTCGCCACATGCGCACGACCTGCGTTCAGATCGAGCCAGGGCTGGATGATGTCGCTGGTCATGTAGATGGCGCGACCACCGAGCAACTGCATCATGTCATCGACCAGATCGGCGAGACGGCGCACAACGCTCGACGAATTGTAGGCGTAGAGCGCGCGCTTCTCCATCGGGATGGCTTCGCCGCGTTCGGCATAGCCCATCAGATCATCAAAGGTCAGCCGCAGCGTCGTTTCCATCTCCTGGATCTGCGAATGAGCCTTAGAAATGGCAGCGAGCAGGAACGGATCGGCAATCGAGGCCTTGCCCGTGTTGGTGGAAATCCGGCTCTGCGCGATGGCGATGGCCGCATTCAGCGCCGCCTTGGCCCCGCCGAATGCCGCCGTAGAGACCGAGCGCACGAACACCTGCGCCCAAGGCAAGGTGAAGAGCGGCGCGTCATTCTCCTTCTGGCCGGGATTGTTGCACAGGAAGCCATCGACCGAACGGTGGGTGCGATGTTCGGGTACGAATACATCATCCACGATGATGTCATGGCTGCCCGTGCCTTGCAGGCCGAACACATGCCAAGCGTCACGATCAATCGTGTAATCCTTGCGCGGCAGCAGGAAGGCCCGCATGTCCGGCGCGTCGCCTTCAGTCTTGGGCGGAACCATGGCGCCGAGCACAACCCAGTCGCAATGGACCGAGCCGGTGGAGAAGCCCCAGCGGCCCGAAAGGCGGAAGCCGCCTTCCACATGGGTCACCTTGCCGACGGGCTGATAGGAGGAGGATGCGAGCACGCTCGTATCTTCGCCCCAGATTTCCTGCTGCGCTTCATCATGGAACAGCGCCAGCTCATAGGGATGGCAGCCGACCACGCCGAACATCCAGCCGGTAGACATGCAGCCTTCGGCCAAAGCCTTCTGCACTTCGAAAAAGACGTTCGGGTGCATTTCATAGCCGCCCCAGCGTTTGGGCTGGAGAATACGGAAAAAGCCCGCTTCATGAAATTCGCGGATCGACTCGGCGGGCACGTCCCGATCAGCCACGCACTGCTTGGCGCGGGCCTTCAAGGTCGGGATCATCGCACGGGCGCGGGCGATCAACTCATCGGCGGACGGGATGCTGGTCGCCGCGTTGGTGATGGGAATCACGGTTGCCATGGGAAACGCCTTCTCCTCAATGAATCGGCCATGCCGCTCTTGTTTAACTCTTCGTAGAAAAAACTGCCACGAAATACGCAAATCGTCAATTGAAATTGGGTTTGGCTTTCGATAGTGACGATTCATGCAGTTTTGAAGGGCTTCCGTAGCAAGCGGATGCGCCATGAGGAGGACAGCGCTTTGGCTGGTGCGCTCAGCATCGATCTGAACGGACAGTGCGCCATCGTAACCGGTGGAACGCGCGGGCTCGGTCGTGTCATTGCGGCACGGCTGGCAGAGGCGGGCTGCGCGGTCGTGGTGTGTGGGCGTAAGGCTCCCGAATCCTTGCCGGAAGGCGTGACCTTTCAGGCCGCCGATGTGCGCGATCCTGATCAGGCGAAGGCGCTCGTCGATTCGGTGGTGGCAGCGCATGGCCGGATCGACATTCTCGTGAACAATGCAGGCGGCTCTCCCGCCAGCAAGGCCGAAGAGGCGAGCCCGCGTTTCGTCGATGCGATTCTCAAGCTCAATCTGGTCGGTCCGCTGTTCATGGCGCAAGCGGTCCATGCGCATATGGCCAAGTTCGGGCGTGGCAGCATCATCAACATTGCGAGCGTTTCGGGCATTCGTCCGTCGCCGGGCACGGCGGTTTATGGTGCCGCCAAAGCAGGTTTGCTCAATCTGACGCAAAGTCTTGCGCAGGAATGGGGTCCGCAGGGCATTCGTGTGAACGCGATTATCGCCGGGCTGATGGCGACTGAAACGGCTGACTTCACTTATGGCGACGCAGAAGCACAGGCGGCTGTCGGGCGGTCAATGCCGCTCCAGCGCATGGGCGCGGGCGACGATCTGGCTGGGGCCGTGCTGTGGCTCGCGTCCGATCTCGCGAGCTGGGTGTCTGGCGCGCGCATCAATGTCGATGGCGGGGGCGAGCGTCCCTATTTTCTTGATCTGGTAAAGGGGGGCTGAATCGCATGGGCGTGAAGGCATTGGGTTATGTCGTTATCGAGACGGCGCAGCCGGACAAATGGGACGAGTTTCTGACGCAGGTGGCAGGCGTGATGCGCAGCAGCGATGCGGCAGATGGCGCGGCGCTCTATCGCATCGACGATCGCGTCTTCCGGTTTCGGATAGAGCGGTCTGATCGGGACTGGTTCAAAGCGGCAGGTTATGAAGTGGCAGATGCTGCAGAACTGGACGCACTGGCGGAGCGCATCCGGGCCGCTGGTCGCCCGGTCGAGGCGATGAGCGCGGATGAAGCCGCGTCGCGCGGTGCTGTGGCGGGCTTTAGTACCTCCGATCCGTGCGGCAATGGTCTGGAATTCTATCATGGCGATGCCCGCACAGACGCGCCGTTCGATTCTCCGGTGGGCGTGCCTCACTTCATCACCGGCGATATGGGCATGGGCCATGCGGTCTTTTCCGCGCCCGATTTTGACGCGATGATTGCCTTCCACCGCGATGTTGTGGGCTTCCGTGAAACCGACATGCCCGCCTTCGATCTGATCCCCGGCGCGCCGCCGATGCGGTTTGGCTTTTTGCATGCAGACAATGGCCGCCATCACAGCATTGCCTTTGGCGAAGGGCCCATACCGCCTTCTGGCGCGGTGCATGTGATGCTCGAATATCCAACGCTCAACGAAGTCGGCAAGGCGCACGACCGGATGAAGCGGCTCGGCTATCTGGAAAGCGCTACACTCGGCAGCCATTTCAACGATGAGACGGTGGGCTTCTATGTGCAAACGCCAACGGGCTTCGATCTTGAGATCGGATGTGATTCGCTGGTGATTGATCCGGCCAACTGGGCGGTGACCTGTCACGAAGGGATCAGCGTCTGGGGCCATGAATGGGCCTGGCAAAAAGCGATGAAGGAAGCCGCGGAGTGATTCGGCATTCCCCCATTCCGTTCGGGCTGAGCTTGTCGAAGCCCTGTCCTTCCTCTCTTGGCGTCCGGAAAAGGCAGTGCTTCGACAAGCTCAGCACGAACGGTGCGTTTTGCGCATTCGAAATTGGAAATGAATGATGCTCGATAAAAGAATGACACCTGCCGAAATCGTCGCGCAGCTGCGGGACGGGATGACGCTCGGCATTGGCGGCTGGGGGCCGCGTCGCAAGCCGATGGCGCTGGTTCGCGAGATTCTGCGCTCGGACCTGAAGGATCTGACCATCGTGGCCTATGGCGGCGCGGATGTGGGGATGCTGTGCGCAGCGGGCAAGGTGAAGAAACTCGTCTTTGCCTTCGTGTCGCTCGATGCCATTCCGCTCGAACCCTGGTTCCGCAAGGCGCGTGAGGCCGGGCAGATCGAAGTGCTTGAAGTTGATGAAGGCATGTTCCAATGGGGCCTGAAGGCGGCGGCATTTGGCCTGCCTTTCCTCCCCACCCGTGTCGGCCTCGGCACCGATCTTGCGGAACTGGGCGGCCTCAAGACCGTGCAGAGCCCCTATGCCGATGGTGAAACGCTGATCGCCATGCCCGCGCTCAAGCTTGATGCGGCGCTGCTTCACGTCAACCGCAGCGATTGGCGCGGCAATGTGCAGCTGTTCGGCGCAGATACCTATTATGACGAATGGTTCGCCAAGGCTGCGACCAAAACCTACGTCTCGTGCGAGGAACTGGTCGACAAGATGGAAGACCATTACCCCTACGATGTGCAGGCGAGCGTCTTTGAACGCTGCTTTGTGTCGGGGGTGGTCGAAATCCCATGCGGCGCACATCCCAGTTCGATGCCGCCCCTCTACGGTTGGGACATGAAGGCGTTCAAGGCTTATGCCGACGCCGCGCGCGATCCGGGCGACTGGGCTGCCGTGGCAGACCGGTTCGTCGGCGCGAGCGAAGCCGATTATCTGGCATCCTTTGGTGGAAAGGAGGCGGTGGCGGCTCTCCCGCTCCCGATTTTCTGATG
>CALMZE010000118.1 GCA_937870585.1 uncultured Sphingomonadales bacterium
GCAGGCACCGCTGGCTTCGAGATGCTGCCGATCGTGGAATGGCTCTGCCTTGAACTTGGCCGCGCTGCAGGCTTTGCCGCGCCTGATGTCGCCCTGACGGCGATGCCCGATGGCATGGCTCCCGCGCTCATTGTAGAGCGGTTCGACATCCGCCTGGAGCCGGATGATCAGAGGCGGATCGCGCTTGAGGATTTCTGCTCGATCCTCGATCTTCCTGCCTCGGCCAAATATGACGGGACGATAGAGCGGATGGCGCGCGGACTGCGGCCGCTGTCGAGTGACCCTGCGGCGGATCTCGATATCCTGTTCCGCCGTGCGGTTTTTGCCTGGCTGATTGCCGATGGCGATATGCACCTCAAAAATCTCGCGCTGCTCAAAATCGCCGAACCGAATGCCAAGGCTTTCACCTCGGTTCGCTTCGCTCCGCTGTATGATGCGGTCACGACGCGGGTATTCCCGGGTCTTGGCGGCGATCGCATGGCGCTCAAGCTGGGTGGCAAGGATGATCGGCTGACGCGCCGGGATTTCATGACGCTGGCACGCACGATCGGCCTGCCCCAAGGTGATGCGGAAACAGCCATTGCCGAATTGACCGGCAGCCTCGCACAAGCCGTCGGAACCGTCCGGCTCCCGGCCTTTGCGGCGGAGGGCGAGGTTGCCGCTACCGTCCAGGGCCAGGTATTGGCTCTGACCGGCGAGCGCTGCGCCGCGCTCGCTGGCGATGAGGGTTAGGGTAGCGGGCGCTCTTCGGCACAGTGCAGACAAGCGCCCGCCTTTTGCTACATCGCCCAGCGGATACGGGCGAAGGCGGAGCGGCCTGCACCCGGTAAACGAGAACCCAACGGGACATCGGACCCTGTTATCCGGTTATATCCGGCCAGATGTTCGAGATAGTAGGTGTCGAACAGGTTCTCGATGCCAAGATCGAGCCGGACACCGTCGCGTATCAACCAGTAGCCAGAGATGTTGGCAAGGACATAGCCAGCGCTCGGCACCTCAGTGTTGGTGGCCGAAACATGGTTCTGCCGGGCGATGAACTGGCCTTCGACCGAGATCGACCAGCGGCTTTCCTCCCAGCTCACTGCCAGACGGCCGTTGGCTGGTGCCATGCGGTAGAGATTGTCGGCAATATCTGTCCGCTCAGCTCGGACATAGCTGGCGACACCGTCGATACGCAACGGACCCGCAATCTTCGCGCCGAACGCGATATCGGCGCCCCAGATGCGTGCATCGGTGTTGGCAAAGCGCAGCGGGGTGGGATCACCGCTGCCGTTCGATACGATTTCGACCGGGGTATTGAGAATGCCGGGGGTCGCGTCGAACGGCACACCCTGAATGAAATCGTTGATCCGGCGATAGTAGATGACCGGTCGGGCGTAGGCAGTGTCACCCTGCCAGTCGACGCCAAGCTCTGCGATCCAAGCTTTTTCGATTTTGAGATTGACGTCGCCGACATAGATGTTCCCGTCGGCGAGACCACCGCTGGCTTCAGTGGGCAACCAAGAATAGCGCTCGATCAGGCTGGGTGCGCGCGTCTTGTGCGCGAGTGTCAGCCGCGGAGTGAATGCCTCCATCTCTGCCCATAGCCGCAGCGATGCATCGACGCTGGTGCCCGACCAGTTGCGGTCGGCCAGTGCAAAGGCATTGGCCAGATTGACCGGACCGGCCGGAACACCGGGGCCAAAGCGCGATGGGCCGGTCGATGCGCCGTGGCGGTCGATGCGTAGTCCCAGTTCGGATTCAATAGCACCAAAGCCGCTCCGCCATTCGACAAAGCCGCCGACTCGGTCGCTGCTGGCCCGATCAAGCGGATGGATGAAGAAGGCTCGAGACAAGGGATTATAGAGCACGTAGCCCTTGTCGATCAGCTCGAAATCAGCGCCGACCCGGATGTGGCGATCTGCCGAACCAAAGCGCAGCGACGCATCGGCGGCCATTGTGTCGGCATAGGTGTCTGACTGCCGGGTCATTGCGACTATTGGCGCGGGGCGCAGTTCATAGTTGTTCATGCGGTGGGACACACCGGTGTAATTGGCGTGGACCTCCAGCCGCAGGTCATCGTTCAGATCACCTTCAAACCCTGCGCGGGCAAAGTCGGTGTGGAAATAGACAATGTCCATGGCGAACGGTGGGTTCCCCGAGCGACCGGTATCCTGCCGCCGATATTCGAGGCTGAACTCGCCGGGACCCGCGCGAAAGCCAGCCTGAACGCCAAAGACGGTGCGATGAAATGACGTGCTGCCAATGCGCCCGCCGGGGAAGCGGATGTCGTCACCGGCTTCATAGGAGCCAATCACGCCGAGGCGCAGGCTGTCGCTGGCGAGAGCCACAAGACCGCCAATGGCCACACTGTCATCGACGCTGCGATATTGGCTGGTCAGGTCGATCTGCGGTGACAGGCTGGAGCCGTCGCCAAAGCGGGCATGTTTGAGGATGGTGTTGACGCCGCCACCCAGTCCCGGGCCGTCGCGCACCGGGGAAATGCCGCGTGCAATCTCGATCCTGTCGATCAGCATCATCGGTGCATAATGCATCGCCGGATCCATGGCGTTGGGGCCACCTGTCGCGAAACGTTGGCCATTGATCCGCAGCAGGATGCGCTCGCCAAACAGCCCGCGCATCTGCACTTGGCCCGAAAGCGCGCCATTCGCGACGACAGCCGCGCCGGGCTGACGAGCGATAAAGGCCGCGCCATCGGGTCCGGTGGACAGTTCCTCGTCAGCTTCGGTCGCGGCATCGGTGGCCGTCAGGCGCGGCGCTGTAACGACGATGGTGTCAGCTGATTGTTCATCGCC
>CALMZE010000119.1 GCA_937870585.1 uncultured Sphingomonadales bacterium
GCGGACAAGGCCCGCAAGCTCGGCATCCCGGTCATGAAGCACGGCGGCGCGTAAAGCGCCGCCGAAAGGCGGCTGTTATAGCCGCCTATACTTGAGCGACGGCACGAAGGCTTTTATGATGCTCACCTGTAGAACCGGCAAAGCAGCATAGTCGCAGGCGAGAGCGTATCCGAAGTCAGCCTGTCGTGATCCTCAACCATTCAAGTGGAGGTTTCCATGACGCTGATCCTTCTCGCCATCTCGCTGACCATCACCTTCTGCGTGATCGCCTGGCACCTCGCCATCTATGCGCTGCCTGTCATGACGGGCATCACCGCGTTCCAATATGTCTATGCCAGCGGCTCGGGTTTCATGATGTCCGCGCTTGCGGCCATCGGTGCCGCCATTGGCTCCATCGTGCTGGTGATCGCCGTTCTCGGCCTTGCCAAGAACCCTGCCTTGCGCTTGATCGCACTCGCCATCTTCGCCATTCCGGCCGTCATCGCGGGTTTCGCGCTGGTGCATGGCGTGACCAAGCACATGATCGACTCGGCCATCGCCATCAACCTCCTCGGCGGGATCGGCGGGATCGGCGGCATCGTCATCGGCATTGCGGCCGTGGTGAACCTCAATGCGGTCGGAACGGCTGCGCTTTCACGCTGACTTTGCCGTTCCGGTGATGCTGGCGGCATGGGCCGAAAAGGACGGGTGTCGCCCTGCGGGCCGCGCTTTCGGCTTCGCCGGAACCACGCCTGCGGCGCGTTTCCGCCATTCGGCTTCAATCGCTGACACGGGGCGGCGGCGATCCATCGCTCCCGTAGCCTATCCCGGCAGCGTTCGCGCCAAGCCTCCCGCCATCCGATCAGAACAGAGGTCTCATCAGGTGGCTGAATGCGCCATCGCCGTGTCGGTCGCGCCGTCCGGCCCGGTGCGTCGGCGTCGGGCGGAATCTGTGAGCGTGGCGGTCGAAGCGGTACTGATCTGCCCATGGGTTGAGCGACGCGCTGGGCCGCGAATACCTTTATGCCATCCTGCAATGCACTGGGTCGAGCCTCGTACCGTGGGACATTGATCCGGAGATTGGTGCAGGCAATCTGGACGGCGTCTCATTCTCGCGGAAGTCCCCGCTTGCCTCAGAAGCCAGGGCACGGAATCGGCAGGCGAATGGGGAAGTGGCCGGTGCGCCACCGAGGCGGTGCGTCTAGCCCTGTCATCATCTGCGGCCAGCAAGGACGCAGTTCTGGCTCCGGTCTCCACCGGGCTTACGAAAGCACCAATCCCTCCGACTGACTGATCCCCTAAGTCCGTTCTGTTTCCTTCCGGCAACCCCCGCGGTTTCCGGCCGTGTTGCCGCGCAGGCGCGGCTGCCCGCTCCACCCGGACCTTAGGGGTCAAGCCGCCGCCAGAGGCGGCGATGCAGGAGTCTCCAGACGGCCTTGGCCGGGTCTCGTCGGAGGGAATGGTTCCTCCGAGAGGCAACGGAGACCTACAATGCAGAACATCGTCATCCTCGCTGGCAACATCGGCCAGGACCCGGAAACCCGCACCACCCAGGGCGGCACCAAGATCACCCACTTCACCCTCGCGACCTCGCGCCCCCGCTACTCGGAAGGCAAGGTGGTCCGCGACGACCGGGGCTACCGGGTGCAGGACACCGAATGGCACCGGATCACCGCCTTCAACGGCCTCGGCAAAACGATCGAGGAGCATTGCGAAAAAGGCATGAAGGTTCTGGTTCGCGGCCGCATCCACTACACCAAATGGACCGACCAGCAGGGCAACGACCGCTACGGCTGCGAGATCATCGCCGAGACCGTCGATTTCCTGAACCGGGCGAAGCAGACCGAGAACGACGACGGCAAGTTCATCGACGACGATGACATCCCGTTCTGATCGGGTGGCCGGAGACCCGGCGGCGAAAGCCGCCGGGATTTCTTATGTTCGCGCAGAATCGACACCGCCATGTGTTGCGGCTCCTGGGTGCTGCGCGCCGTTTTACGCAAAGGGATCAAACAGACCGGCGTGCGCGAGGCGCATATTCGGCGGCGGGCATCACGCGGACCATAGACAACCGCGGACGATCGCGACCGTCAGGCAGCGAGCCAGGGCAGCGCCGGCAAGGGCAATGCAGGACCAACCGGCTCCGGCAAGCGGAAACCACCCCGCTCTTGTGGCTTAACCTTGGTTCCGGTCCCGGCCTTCCAGGGTCAACCCTCATGGGGTCCGCTACGCAAGCGTGCGGTCGCTTCGTCTTCGCCTGCGCGATGACCCCGGCCGAGCCCAAAACACTTCGGGCGCCCGTCGAGCGGGGAATGGTCCCCGCCAAAATCGGGAGCCGGACAATGACCCTCGCAACTGCCAACGCCTACGCCGTCAGTCTCGCCTCCACCCTGATGGTCGCCATCGTCATCTTCCGCGCCGGCGACGGCACCATGAGCGTGATGCCCGCCACCGAATATGACGGCGACGATGACACCATCGTCTCCGAGATCGATCCCTTCGCGTGAAACGGGGCGGATCATCCGCCCCTCCATTCATTTAGATGCCGCCCGCCCAGCGCGGTCGTCGGTGTGCGGCGGGCCGAGGCCGCCTTTCAAGCGCCCCGATACCGCGCAGCCCCGCGAATCACTGCACCGGAACCACGTCGCCGCAGATTTCATGCAGCGTCTTTCGACTGGCAAAATTGGGCAAGGACGACTAAAATAGCCGTAGTTCTGGAATGCGCGTAGGTCCGAATGGGAGGTGATCATGCATGATCACCGCCCGACAATCACGGGCCGCACGCGCGTTGCTGGGTTGGACGCAGGAGACGCTCGCTGACAAGGCTCGCATAGCACTGACCGCACTCAAACGCCTCGAATCCGAAAGCGGGCTCGAGGTGTATGAGGCAACACGCGATCAGACACGCAGGGCTCTTGAAGCCGCTGGCATCGTCTTCCTGTCGACCGACCGAGGGCAAGGAGTGCTGTTGGTCGATGATCGCGAAAACAAACCCACTCGATCCAATCCTTCGCGCTGATCCGCGGCCGGCAAAACCTGCTGGCGCACGCGGTCGATCCATTTCGGATCAAACTTGGTTAACAATCAGACGCCGCGTATCAGCCGAGTCTGCATCATGATCGAGCCATTCGCTGACCTCGCCCCGTCCGGACAAGACCTCACCGACTATGACAGGTCGCACATCAAGCTCTACATGCGCCTGCTGGATGCAGCCGCCGACGGCGCCCATTGGGAGGAAGCCGTACAGGTTCTGTTCGGCCTCGATCCCGCCCGCGAGCCCGAACGCTGCCGGCGCATCCATGACAGCCACCTAACACGCGCTCGCTGGATGACCCACACCGGCTATCGGCACCTTCTTCGGCAGGCGCACGGCTGATCGGCTGTCGGACGATGTGATGCCATTTCGACATCACCCGATGCTCTCCCCCAAGCTTCCAACCCACGCCCGGCCCGGCAAAAGTAATGCGCTCGACTTGCACGCACCATGCGGGGAGTTGATGCGATGAGGCCCGATACATCAGACTGGCGGAACGACCGCAGCTACGATTTCCTCGACGCTCTGCCGATCGAGGGCCTCGCCTGGGAATGCCTTCGCAGACACCATCCCTATCAGGACCAATACGCCAGCCTGGTCCGCGCCCGCACCGAAACCCTGCCGCTGCCTCGCGAACAGCAGCAGCGCTGGGGGTTGCGATTTCCCTGCAAGGCCTGGTCTTTCCGCAGTGCAGCAACAGGTGACATGGTCGCCGTCGAGCGATCCGGCCGTCGTCCTCTTGTCGCAGCGGCCAAACTTCCTGCCCACCACCTCAAATGCTCTTGCCGACAGGTTCGCCGTAGAGCGTGACGGCCCCGAAGGGGCATATTCCGGCCTTCCGGAACATGATCTGCAGATCCTGTTTCTTCCCGGCACGTCCCCGAGCGATGGACTCGCCGCGGTCATCCCGATCGATGACGACATCCTCGACCGCATCGATGCGCTCTCGCGGCTTGCGCGCGCCTGGCTCGGACGTCCGCCGTCACGCGATACACGCATGACCACCGATCAACGCCGCCGCTTTCGTCTGAGGCTGCGGGCCGCCGACGGCCGCATGAACGGGGCCACCTATCGCGAGATCGCCATTGCGATCTATGGCGCGGCGCGCGTCGATCCTGAGCCCTGGAAAACATCGCCGTTGCGTGACGCCGCGATCGCCTTCGTCGAAGGCGGCCTTGCCCTCATCGACGGCGGCTATCTGCGCCTTCTCCGGCATCGCCGTCGCCTCTAGCCAGCGCAACGGCAGGGGTGGGGATTTCAGCGTCCTCAAGTTCCCCATCCATCCCGCCGACGGTTCTCCGCCACCGTGGTCGTTGTCAGCCGCTGATCGCCAGCGGTGCCCAGCAACCCCACGGAGGCCCGCCCCATGCGACCCGATATCACCGCGATCCCGCCACGCTACCTGCGGACCAAGGAAGCTGCCGAGTTTCTCAGCCTGTCCGCCCGCACGCTCGAAAAACACCGGACCTACGGCACCGGCCCGGCCTACCGCAAACTCGGCGGGCGCGTCGTCTATGCCGTCGACGATCTCGAAACCTGGGCCGAGCGCGGCGCCGTCACCTCGACCTCCGATCCGCGCGGCTCCGTGCTTCCCGCAAAGCGCCAGACGCTGCCGACCGGCCAGATCGCCGGCCGATACGCACGCTGATCGTGGCCGGTCCCTTTCATGGTGGTGCGGCGTCGTGACCCTTCGGAGCGTGGGCAGCTTGATTTGTTTCGCGCGCTCCCCGGCGACTTCGCGCCACGAGATGCGCAGGATCTCATGGCCTATCCCTTCTTCTCGCTCTCCAAATCCCATCGCGTCGCGCCGATAGACTTCGCGGCCGGCGACATCACGATCCGCGTCGAGGCCGTTGCAGATCATGGCATGGCCACGATCTGGGACGCCGACATCCTGATCTGGGCCGCCAGCCAGATCGTCGAAGCCCGCGACAACGGGCTTCGCACGTCCAGGCTGATGGCCGCGACGCCCTATGAAATCCTCACCTATGTCGGGCGCGGCACCAGCTTGCGCGACTATCAGCGCCTCAAGGCGGCGCTGGATCGGCTGCAATCGACCACCATCTCGACGTCGATCCGCCAACCCACTGAGGGCCGCCGCCACCGTTTCTCATGGATCAACGAATGGCAGGAGCGCACCGACCGCCATGGGCGGCCGGACGGCATCGAACTGATCGTCCCCGACTGGTTCTACAGGGCCGTCCTCGATGACGCGCTCATCCTCACCATCGACCCTGCCTATTTCCATCTCACCGGCGGCCTCGACCGCTGGCTCTACCGCATCGTGCGCAAGCACGGCGGTCGCCAGCGCGACGGCTGGCGTTTCGACCTGCGGCACCTCCACGTCAAATCCGGCAGTCTGTCGCCGTTCAAACGCTTCGCTTTCGAGCTGCGCGACATCGTGCGGCGCCAGCCGCTACCCGGCTACGTCCTGTCGCTGGAGGTGGAGATCGGCGGGCGCACGCTGCTCGCTTTCGAGCCGCTCCCGGCCTGTGGAAAACCTGTGGACGGCCTCGTGCTATCGGGAACCCGGACTATCGTGCCATCGGGAACCCGAGGCTCGTGCTATCAGGAACCGAAACCGGCTTTAACCCACGGAAATAAAAGCCGGAATCGCGCCCTTAACTTAGAGTCTAACCAAGAATCTAACTTTGAAGAGCGCGCGCGCGATGTGGAGAACCTCATCCACGGCGCCGCCAGAAGCCTCAGCGTCGCGGCGAAAAAGAGTCTTCCGATCGCACAGTCCGGCCCCCGAAGGGCTTTCGGCGACATCCTCTCGTCTGAGGTAAGCGATCCCGAAGCGCCCCGGCTTCCCCTCGATCCACCGGGGAAACGCCGATGATCGTCGCGCTCCTCAATCAGAAAGGCGGGGTCGGGAAGACGACGCTCGCGCTCCATCTCGCCGGTGAACTCGCCGGGCCTGACCGCCGTGTCACGCTGATCGACGCGGACCCTCAAGGGTCGGCGCTCGACTGGTCCGAGCAGCGCAGCCGCGAGGGCCTGCCGCGCTTGTTCGGCGTCGTCGGCCTGGCGCGCGATACGCTCCACCGCGAAGCGCCCGAACTGGCGCGCGATGTCGATCACATCGTCATCGACGGGCCGCCGCGCGTCGCCGGCCTCATGCGCTCTGCCTTGCTCGCCGCCGACCTGGTGCTGATCCCGGTGCAGCCTTCGCCGCTCGACGGCTGGGCCTCGGCGGAGATGCTTTCGCTCCTCACGGAAGCGCGCATCTACCGGCCGCAGCTCGTCGCTCGTTTCGTTCTCAATCGCTGCGCCGCGCGCACCGTCATCGCCCGCGAGACGGCCGAGACGCTGGCCGATCACGATCCGCCAGTGCTCGCCTCGACCATCGGCCAGCGCGTCGTCTTCGCCGACGCCGCGCAGTCCGGGCGGCTCGCCTCGGAGCTCGACAGCCGCTCGCCCGCCGCCCGCGAGATCGCCGCGCTCGCATCCGAGATCGGGCGGCTCAACATCGGGAGGGACGATTCATGATCGTCGTTGCCGGCGACTGCCGCGAACTCATGCCGCTGCGCGGCCCGTTCGACATGATCCTCGCCGATCCGCCCTATGGCGACACCTCGCTCGCCTGGGATCGGCGCGTCGAGGGCTGGCTGGCGCTGGCGCGCGCCGCCCTCAAGCCCACCGGCTCGATCTGGGTGTTCGGCTCGTTGCGCAGCTTCATGGCGACCGCCGACCGTTTCTCGGACGCTGGATTGCGCATCGCGCAGGAGATCGTCTGGGAGAAGCAGAACGGCTCCAGCTTTCATGCCGATCGCTTCAAGCGCGTGCATGAGCTGGCCGTGCAGTTCTATCCGGCCGGGACGGCCTGGCGCGACATCTACAACGACGTCCAGACCACGCCCGATGCGACGGCACGCACAGTCCGCCGAAAGCAGCGTCCTCCCCATACCGGCCAGATCGACGCCGGTCACTATGTCAGCCAGGACGGCGGGCCGCGCATCATGCGTTCGGTCATCTACCTGCGCAATTGCCACGGCCACGCGATTCACCCGACCGAAAAGCCGTCGGTGCTGCTCGAAATCCTGATCCGCACGAGTTGCCCGGAAGGCGGGCTGCTCGGCGACTGGTTCGCAGGCTCCGGCGCGGCCGGCGAAGCCTGCCGGCTGTCCGCCCGCCGCTACATCGGCTGCGAGAGCGATCCCGACATGGCCGAGCGCGCCCGTTCACGGCTCGCCTCGCTGCTGGCCTTCGACGGCGGAGGGGCGGCATGAAGGACCGGGTTGAAAAGCGCGGCTTCGCCAAGCGCCCCGCGGATCCAGAACAGTGGATCAGGACGGCCGAGAGCCCGCCGCACACCGCCGACGCGAGCGCCTACACGGCGCGGCTCACCATCGACGTGACGCCCGAGTTGCGCGGCCGGATCAAGATCGCGGCCTTCGGGCGCGGCGTCACCGTCGCCGACATGCTGCGCGAGTTGCTCGCCCGCGAATTTCCCCCGACCCCAGGAGACCCAACATGACCGGCACCGCGGCCCCCCGCGCGCGCGGCGGCCCGATGCCGTCCGCGCTCTCCCATGATCGCATGACCCGCGTCGAACTGACGTGGATCGAGAAGAAGATCGAATACTGGATCAGGTTCGGCCAGGCGGCGAACGAACAGATCGTCGACCGCCGCCAGCGCATTCTCTCTTTCCGGTCGAACACCGTCTTCGCCTTCGTCCGATGGGCTTCCAACGACTTCGGCACGATCATCTCGCGCATCGACATCGTGCGCGCGGTCGAACCAGGAGAGGCTTACCAGACGCTGCCCTTCGTGCGGCCGGGCGGTGAAATCCTGCTCAAGATCGAGGGCTGGCCCAAGGTCGAGGACGTGCTGCGCCACGTCGATGCGATCGAGGCGATCGGCATCGATGCGGACGCTGTTTCGCCGGAACATTGGCGCCAAGTCCACAACCGGATGGCCGCCGCTCAACACCCACGCGCCTATACGCTCGACCAGCATCGCGCCTTCCTCCTGCGCCGGAAGGTCCAGTCATGACGCGCGCCAGCCTCATCGTCGTCATGGCGCTCGCCACGCTCGGCGTCGGCTATCCGGCGCTCACGCCGATGCCGATCAAGCTCATGTGGAATGCCTCGGCCAGCGCGCCCATCGGCCTCTATTCCATCGACTACGACGGGCCATTCGACGTCGCCGATCTTGTCGCGGTCGACGCGCCCGAACCGCTCGCCGCCTTCATGGCCGAGCGCGGCTATCTGCCCAAGGGCGTGCCGCTGCTGAAGCGCGTGCTCGGCGTGTCCGGGCAGACCGTTTGCCGAACCGGCCGCGCGATCACCGTGGACGGGATCGCCATGGGCGCGGCGCTGGAGCGCGACCGCATCGGCCGGGAACTGCCCGTCTGGCAGGGCTGCCGCCGCATCCAGACCGGCGAAGTCTTCCTCATGAACTGGCAGGTCCGCGACAGCCTCGACGGTCGCTACTTCGGCCTGACCTCCACCGACCAGATCATCGGCCACGCGGTCCCGCTGTGGACCGACGAAGACGGACACGGCCGCTTCGAATGGCGCGCGCCGACCCGGTGAACGCCTCGCCAACGGCGGGAGCGGTGCTCGTCGATGGCTTTTTCAACACCACCGCAAAGGAAGCAATCATGCCTCAGATTGGTGAATTCAGACGCGAAGAGACCGGCGGTTTCATCGGCAATCTTCTGACGCTGCTGCTCGTCCAGGACATCATCATCGTTCCGGCCGAGCCGTCCGACGCCGAAAACGCGCCCGATTATCGGGTTCACGTCTTCGATGCCATGAGCGGCGATACCACCGCGGAGATCGGCGCGGGCTGGAAGCGCACCGGAGAGAAGGCCGGCGAATATGTCGCGCTGCTGATCGACGATCCGACATTTCCGCAACCGATCCGCGCCAACCTGTTCCGTGATGATGATGCCGGGAAAGACTGGTCGCTGCACTGGTCGCGTCCGCGCGACCGCGCCGAGAAGGACTGACCGATGCCCGCTCGCCGTCCATCGACGAGCCATCGGAGTGCGCACGGGCGGCATCACGCCGCCCGGCGCATGGCTCTCCTTCTCCTTTCCGGCCTGATCCTCGCAGCGAGCGCGGCCGGCGCCGCTCATGCGCAATCCGCCCCCATCGCCCGTCCGGCCGCCGTCGATCCCTTTGCCGCCCACATTACCGAGGCGGCGCAGCGGTTCGGCATCCCCGGACGCTGGATTCGCGCCGTGCTGCGCGCCGAGAGCGCGGGCGACGTGCGCGCCATCTCGTCGGCGGGCGCATTGGGACTGATGCAGGTCATGCCTGACACATGGGCCGGCTTGCGTGTGCGCTACCGTCTCGGCCGCGACCCCTATGACCCGCACGACAACCTCAATGCGGGCGGCGCCCTGCCTTGAAAACAATTGTATCGCTCAGCCGATGTTTCCACCGCACGCATGCCCGCCCACTCCCGTCCCC
>CALMZE010000120.1 GCA_937870585.1 uncultured Sphingomonadales bacterium
GCTGATCATCCTCTCGGTGCTGCTGCCGGTCCTTCAGATGGAAAGCCTTGTTGCGCTATGATTGTTGAGCCCCGCGATGATGACGGCTTCACCCTCGTCGAACTGCTCGTCGTCATTGCGATTCTGGGCCTGCTGATGACCATCGTGGCACTCAACGTGCTGCCCGCGCAGGACAAGGCGATGGCGACCAAGGCCAAGGCGGACATTGCACTGCTCGAACAGGCAGCAGAGCAATACCGGCTCGACACCATGGCCTATCCCCCTGCACTGGAGGCGCTGCGCACGCCGCCCGCCGGGCTGGAGCGCCCCGAACTCTATCGCAGCGGGGGCTATATCAAGAAATTGCCGCTCGATCCGTGGGGCCGCGCCTATCTGTTCACCAGCCCCGGCCAGCACGGTGCGATCGACATTTACAGCTATGGCGCAGACGGAGCGCCCGGCGGGGATGGTGAAAATGCGGATGTTGGTAACTGGTGAGGGGGCAACTGGTGAGCGGGCCACGGGTGAAGACGGCTTCACGCTGATTGAACTGCTCGTCGCGCTGGCCGTGTTCAGCCTCGGCGCGTTGGCACTGGTTCGCCTCGATAGCGCAACCGCGCGCACCACCGCAGCCATCGAAGCGCGCGACCTTGCCCGGATCGAACTCGGCAATTTGGCTGCTGAACTGATGACAGATCCGCGCGCACCCTCCATCGGCACCGAAACGGGTGAGAGTGGCAATGCCGGGCGGCGTTGGCGCTGGACGCGGCGCACCGAGCCGCTGGAGCGCGATCTGGTGCGGATTGATCTGACCGTGGCCGAACCGGGCGGGCAGGCGCTCGCTGTGCAGACTTTGGTCAGGCCTCTGGAATGACGCGTGATGACGGCTTCACTCTGGTCGAACTGCTCGTCGCGCTCGCGCTGTTCGGGCTGATTTCCGCGCTGGGCGTGGCGTTGCTGGGTGGCAGCGTGCGCGCGCAGGATGCCAATCGCCGTCATCTCGGGCAGGTGGATGAACTGGGTCGCGCCGCCAATCTGCTGGCGCTTGATCTAGGGAGCGCGGCGTCCGGGCCAGGACGTTTCATGGCCGCTGACACCACTTCGGGGCCGGTGCTGCGCTTCGTTCGTATGGGGCCGCCCGATGGGCGCGAGGCGGTGACGCTCAGGCTCGATCAGGGCGCGCTGGTGCGGGCGGGTTCGACTACGGAAACACTGTTGATCGGCGTCTCACGCGTCAGCGTCCGCCAGCGAATCAAGGGGCTGTGGAGCATGGCGGAGGCGGGCAGCGAGGGGCCTGCGCCTGATGCGGTGGAGCTCACCATAGAGCGCGCCGGGGTTGCGCCGTTGCGGCTGGTGTTCGTTGTCGGGGCACGGCAGCGATGAAGCCGCGCGACGATGAAGGCGCGGCGCTCGTCACGGTGTTGATGCTGATCGCACTGATGGCGGGGCTGATCGCGCTTGCCATGGATCGCACCGGGGCAGCGCTCGCCGCCACGCGCGCGCGGGTTGGCCAGCAGGAGGCGCGGTTTGATCTCCTCTCTGCCGAATCCGTGGCGGTCGCGCGCCTGTCTGCCCCCGATGTCCATCAGGCGGCGGCGTTTGCGCCTTTTGCTGTGCCCGTCCCTGGTGGCACGGTGCGCGCACAACTGCGGGATGGCGGGGCGTGCTTCAATCTCAACGCGCTCGCTATCGGTCCGCCCCAAGGCCCGCGCCTGCCCGATTCGGCGATGATGGCGCGGCTGGCGCGGCTGCTGATCTTCTCCGGCAAGAGCGAAGCTGATGCGGTGCTGGCCGCGCGGCAGGCGGCAGATCGGGTGGCTGGGGTGCAGCTGCTCGATCCGCACGAACTCAGGGCGGTGCCAGGGTTTGCGCCCTTGCTCTCCGGCGAAACACTATGCGCCTTGCCGACCGCTGAGCCTGCGCGGATCAACATCAACGCGCTCACCCCCGCTGATGCGCCGCTGCTCGCTGCGATGCTCGGCCCGCCCGTCACACCCGCCAGTGCTGCACAAGTCCTGCGCACCCGCCCGGCCAGTGGATTTGCGAGCGTGGAGGCGTTCCTCACGCGTCTTTCTGCCCCGCCGCAATCGCCCCCTTTGCCATTTGACACGCGCAGCGACTGGTTCCGGCTTGACCTGAAGGCGCAGCTTGGGGATGCAGGCTTGTCCGAGCGCGCGCTGATCGACGCGCGGACGCGGCCCGCGCGCGTGGTGGGCCGGATTTATGGCGGGCTGTGATGCAAGAGCGTGAAACCCTGTTCCTCTTCCTGCCCGCTGTGCCCGGGGCTGCGATCGGCTGGGCGCGCGCGGTGGAGGGGCGCTTTGTGGCGCATGGGCGCGATTGGGCGGCTGACGGCTATGATGCGGGCAACACGCGCCAGATTGCGCTTGCCCCGGTGGCCATCACCGGCATGGCGCAGGTGAATCTCCCCGCGCTCGCCCCAATGCAGGCCGCCGCTGCCGCGCGACTGGCGCTGGCGGATCGGCTCGTTCTGACGGAAGCGCCTGTTCTGCTCGGCGTGGCGCAGGGCGAAGGCCCGCGTGCCGCCTGCTGGGTGGATGCAGCATGGTTGGAGGCGACGCAATCCACATGGGGGGAGGCAGGCCTTGCCCCGCACGCGCTGATCCCGGCCTGCACATTGCTGCGCCCCGCGCCCGGTCAAATCTTCCGTTATCGTGTGGGCGATGAGACTCTATGCGTGGCTCAGGATGCCGCTTGGCGCGACGAACCCGTGCTCACCGCCGCGATGGGTGCGGTGCAGGATGTGGAGACCGCGTCAGCCGAAGCCGCCTCGCTCGTGGCAGCTGATGACCCACCCTGCGATCTGCTCGCCGTCACAGCGCAGCGCGGCAGGGGCAGGATGGCGGATGCCGGACGGGCCATCGCTGCTCTGCTCCTCGCTTTGCTGATCGTCTCCGCGCTCATCCCGGTCGCGCGCGCTTATGCGCAGCACCGGGCCGCCGTCTGGCTGGAGGCAGAGGCCGCGCAGCTGGCCCGCCGTGCCTTCCCGGATGCCGCCGATCCGCTTGCGGCGCTGGGGCAGGGGACGGGTGGTGGCATTGCGCGGGGCTATGCCGCGCTCGCCCAAGCAGTGGAAGCTGTGCCGGCTGCCGAACTTGCCGCTCTATCTTATGCGCCTGCCGGGCTTCAGGCGCGCGTCCGGCTCGCCGATGGGGCCGCGCGCGATGCGTTGCTCCGCCAGTTGCGCAGCGCCGGATATGAAACGCGGATTGAAGGGGAAACGCGCGAACAAGGGCGGTTGATGCTCAGCATCCGGGTGGAGGCTCCATGAACGCGCTGCGCCATTGGTGGGCTGCGCTCAGCGCGCGCGAACAGATGCTGATCCGCATCATGCTGGCGCTCGCGCTGGTTGTGGCCGTGCTGCTGGCAGTGGTGAGGCCACTTGCCGCCTATGTGACAGAAGCCCCCGCGCGCCTCGCGTCTGCCGAGCGGCTCCATGCCCGCGCACTGGTGGCGGTCAGCGGAACGGGTCGGGCGGCGCGCAATGCGCAATCCAGCCTGCCGCTCGAAGATCGCATCCGCCAGTCCGCGCAGGAGGCGGGGTTTGAGATTGCGCAACTCGGCCCCGCACCGGGCGGCGGCGCGGTGGTCACGCTGGCTTCGGCACGCGGCCCGGCGCTCTATGGCTGGATCGGCGCGCTGGAAGGGCGCGGCGTCATCGTGCGCAGCGCCCGGATCGACCCGCGCAGCGATGCCACGCTTGCCGTCTCGCTCGAACTGGAGGCCGCACGATGATCGCGCGGCGCGCGGCATGGGCGCTGGTGGGGGCAGGGTTTGTGGCGGGGCTCGCGCTCGCTGTCCCGCTGCGCTGGCTGATGCCGGAGGATGGGCTGTCCGCCCGCGCGGTCACCGGCTCGATCTGGTCCGGTCGCATTGCGGGCGCGCAGTGGGGCGGAGTGCCCTTGGGGGATTTTGAGGCCGGGCTGCGCTGGCCGGGCGTGTTGCTCCTTGAAGCGAGCGACGCAGGCGCTGATCCGCTGCGCTTCGATGTAAAGCCCGGCGCGGGGATGCGGGTCGCGGCGCTGAACGGCAGCGTGGCGCTCGGCACCGCGTTCGGCCCGGTCAGTCTGGAGCGCGTCAGCTTCCGCAATGCAAAGCTCAGCCGGAGCCGGGAGGGATGCGTTGATGCCGCCGGGCGTATCACGCTCATCGCGCGGTTGGCTGATCTCCCCGCCACGCCGCCTGCGGCTCTGGGCGGCCCGCTGCGCTGCGAAGGCTCCAATCTGGTCGCCAGCCTCAAAAGCCAGTCGGGCATGGAGCACGTGGAGGCGATCCTTTTCCCCCATCAAGGCTGGAGCGTGAAACTCACCCTCCGCCCGCCCTCCCCCGAAGCCGCCACAGCCCTGCGCGCCAACGGCTTCGCAGAAACGCCGCTCGGCTATGTGAGGCAGATGCAGGGGGAGTGAGGGCGCTTCGTATTTAGGCTTGGCCCTTCAGGAAGAGGAAGGTGCGTCAGGGCACCGCCTTGCCTTCGCGTCTTCGCGCGAACCATTTCATCACCTCGCGCGAAGACGCGAAGGAAGAGGGGCTTTGGGGCAACTTCGTTTGTTATAGTGTCCCCCAAATTGTTGGCGGTAGCCTATAATTTCTCGTGCCCTTCTTGCGCCTCGAAAGGTCTGGTGGAGTCTGAGCGGATCGAAGAGGCCCCGTCGCTCTAACGTTTTGCCCTCTTCCCCGCGTTCTATCGCACGCGCCAGTTTTCTTGCGCATCGATTGAGTATCCAACGCCCCGGAATATTCTGTGAGCCTGGACTGAGAAAGTGCCGGGAACATTCGCGTGCGGAGGGGTGTTCACCTTGAAGCAGCCATCGGCGCATGGCCCTCAATTTTGAAATATAGGATTGGGCGCTAAATGCACCAGCCATACCGCCTCGCGCACGCGAAACGTGGCCAAAATGGCACTGCCACCTGAACTCGTAGCTTTCATTGTCAGGGTCGAGCCAACTCATTCCGCCAGTCTTAATCGCAGTGAGTTATCAACCCATTGACTTCTGCACCCAAGACCAAAAAATGCGGTCGAGCCCAATAGATGTAGTCAATGTGAAATCCTCGGATTTTGGTGATATCTTCAATAACACCCTAATTGGTTTGAAGCGATACGCTCCCGCCACGCCGTTCTTGGTGTCTTTGTGCATTGATGTGAGGCAGAATGTCTTGCGCACTAAGACACAAAGACACCAAGAACGGCGTGGCGGGTGCAAGCGTTACCGCACTCTTTCAGCGGTACAGGAAAGGTCTGGTCATGATGGCGCGGCGGGGATTTGGCAGGTTGGTGCTGGGGGCGCTCGCGGGTGTGGCCAGTGTTGCGCTTTCGGGGTGTGGGCTGTTTGGGCGGAACAGCTACCGGTTCAAGATGACGGTGGAGGTGGACACGCCCGAAGGGATGAGGCGCGGGTCAAGTGTCTATGAAGTCTTTGCCAATAATACGCCCAAGCTGCTTCCAGAAGAAGGGGTGCGGCAAATCGAAATCAAGGGGCAGGCCGTTGTGATCGAGTTTGAGACCGGGCCGATTTTTGTTCTCATGTCAGGCTATAACCGACAACCGACGGACCTCGTCGAGATGTCGATGCGAACGCTTGATCCTGTGTTTCACACCTGGAGCGACAGTGTGGACAGCGCGGGCAGGCTGGACGAAGCAACGCGGCGCAAGGGCGAAGTGCCCCATGCTGACTGGCCGATGATGGTGCGCTTTGCGGACATCAACGATCCCAAAAGCGTGGAACGGGTTGATCCGGCAGCAGTGGGCGTGAAGCGCATCCTTCTTGAGACGACGCGGGAGGATGTGACCGTGGGGATAGAAAGAAGACTGGGATGGTTGCCAAATCAACGAGGAGCCTTTCTTAATCCACTGAAAATAGATTATATAAATGACCCACCCTTTGCAGCGAATATAACAAAGAAATTATTTTCATCTGAGATTTGAAAATTGGTGAAAATTCTCAAATTTCGCCATGAAGTCGCATTTTTTTTCGTCTTTGCGTCTTGGTGTGAGGCCACACTATCTCCTCACACCAAGACGCACAGGCACCAAGGCGGAAATAGGTTGACGAGCGCCTTGCCCGCACCTCGCGCCTCCCCCGCCCTTCCATTCGGCTCCCCTCATTCCTATCTTTGCCTCCGAACGGTAAGGAATGGAGTATCGCATGGCCGGAGACGCTATCACCCCAGTGCGGCTGCAAGTCGCCAATGCCCGGCCAGAGGATAGCGGCCATGGCATCGCGCGGCTCCCGCGCAGCAGCATGGCGGCGTTGGGGGTTCAGCAGGGTGATGTCATCGAGATCATCGGCAAGAAGAGCACCGCCGCGCGCGCCGTCCTGCCTTATGATGAGGATGACGGGATCGAGGTTGCTCGGCTCGATTCGCTGCTGCGCATCAATGCTGATGTCGGCACAGGTGATTTTGTGGAGGTGCGCAAGGCGGAGGCGAAGCCGGCCAAGCGCGTTGTCTTTGCGCCTGCGCAGCAGGAGGTGCGGCTGCATGGCTCCGGGCAGGCGCTGAAACGCTCGTTCGCGGGGCGTCCGCTCTCGCCGGGTGATGTGGTCGCCACGTCGGGCCAGATGCCGGTCGACCGGGGCGACATGCCGCCGCAGCTCCGCCAGATGCTCGCCGCGCCCGCCTATAGCTTGCAGGAAATCCGCCTGCTGGTGGTGGAAGCGACGCCCAAGGGGATCGTCCAGATTGATGCCGAGACCGAGGTTGAGCTCCTCTCCGAATATGTCGAGCCCATGGATGCCCGCCGTGCGGACGTGACCTATGATGATCTGGGCGGCATGGCGGACACCATTGATCAGCTGCGCGAGATGGTGGAGCTGCCGCTGCGCTACCCCGAACTCTTCCAGCGTCTGGGCGTCGATCCGCCCAAGGGCGTACTGCTTTATGGCCCGCCCGGCACCGGCAAGACCCGGCTGGCGCGCGCGGTGGCGAATGAAAGCTCTGCGCAATTCTTCCTGATCAACGGGCCGGAAATCATGGGCTCTGGCTATGGCGAGAGCGAGAAGAAGCTGCGCGAAGTGTTCGAGGCGGCGAGCAAGGCGGCGCCCTCGATCATCTTCATTGATGAGATAGACAGCATCGCCCCCAAGCGGGGCGCTGTGTCTGGCGAGGCCGAAAAGCGCCTTGTCGCGCAATTGCTGACGCTGATGGACGGGCTCAACCCGCGCGCCAATCTGGTGGTGATTGCCGCCACCAACCGGCCCGAAGCGATTGATGAAGCGCTGCGGCGACCGGGCCGGTTTGACCGGGAGATTGTGGTGGGCGTGCCCGATGTGCGCGGCCGCCGCGAGATTCTGGCGATCCATACGCGCGGGATGCCGCTTTCGCCCGAGGTTGATCTCAACGAACTGGCGCGCTCCACTTACGGCTTTGTCGGCGCGGACCTTTCTGCGTTGACGCGTGAGGCGGCGATTGAGGCCGTGCGGCGGATCATGCCCCGGCTCGATCTCTCTACCTCGTCGATCCCCGCCGATGTGCTCGAAACGCTTGCGGTGACGCGCGACGATTTTCAGGCGGCGCTCAAACGCGTCCAGCCGTCCGCCATGCGCGAAGTGATGGTGCAGATGCCCGATGTCCGCTGGGAGGATGTCGGCGGGCTGACCGATGCGATGCGCAAGCTGAAGGAAGGCGTGGAACTGCCGCTCAAGGATCCGGATGCGTTCCGGCGGCTCGGCATTCGCCCGGCCAAGGGCTTTCTGCTCTATGGCCCGCCGGGCACGGGCAAGACGTTGCTGGCAAAGGCCGTTGCGCGTGAGGCGGAGGCGAACTTCATCTCCACCAAATCGTCTGACCTGCTCTCCAAATGGTATGGGGAGAGCGAGCAGCAGATCAGCCGACTGTTTGCCCGCGCGCGACAGGTGGCCCCGTGCATCATCTTCATCGATGAGCTGGATTCGCTGGTCCCCGCGCGGGGCGCTGGCGGGGCCGGGGAGCCGCAGGTGACCGAACGCGTGGTCAACACGCTGCTCGCCGAAATGGATGGCATTGAGGAGATGCAGTCGGTCGTCGTGATCGGTGCAACCAACCGGCCGACGCTGATTGATCCCGCGCTGCTGCGACCCGGCAGGCTCGACGAGCTGATCTATGTGACAGTGCCGGACAAGGCCGGGCGCGAGCATATCCTGAAAATCCACACCAAGGCGATGCCACTCGCCAAGGATGTGGATCTGTCAGACCTGGCCGCGCGAACGGAGAAGTTTACCGGGGCCGATCTGGAGGATCTGACGCGCCGGGCGGGCCTCGCCGCGCTGCGGGAGTCCTTGAAGGCCAAGAAGGTGACGAAGGCGCATTTCGATGCCGCGCTCGCCGAAACGCGCGCCAGCGTGACGGCGGACATGGAAAAGGAATATGAAAAGATTCACGCCCAGATCAAAACCGATGCTTTCAAACCCACGCCGGGCATTGGCTTCATTGCACCGGGGATGGTGACTCCTCGGGGTCCGAAGGGCTGATCTTCATCTTCACATAGGGGATGAGCAGCGCCATCATCGTTGCGGCCACCAGATAGGGGGCGGGCTTCCACACTTCGTAGAGCCCGACCCCGATGGTGGGGGCCAGCACATAGGAACTGCCATTCACCGACGTGACGCGCCCGGCCACCAGTGCCTGCAATTTCCGTCCGACCGCGAGCGAGGAGCCTGCGGTGAAAGCAGGGCGCGTAAAGCCGAACCCGGCAGCGGCCATCGCGTAACTGGTGGCAATGCCATAGAGGCTGGTGGCAAAGGCATTGATGACGAGCCCGATCACCGCGATGACCATGCCGAGCAGCGCCATGGTGCGCGGTTTCATGTTGAACAGCGGGATTAGTCCCCATTGCACCAGCAGCGTCGCTGCCGCGCCTGACATCAGGACGAGCCCGATGGATTGCTGCGTGATGGGCTGGGTGACGTTGAGCGCCAGCCGATCAATCACCAGGAAGCCCATGGTGGAGCCGGTCATCGCCTGCGCATGGCCGAACACCGCGCCGCACACCATCCAGGGCCAGATGCGATCATCGGTCAGCTTGAGCGTGTCACTTTTCTCGGTGCGGTCTGCCGTGACAGCCTTGACGCTCGCTCCGGCGGGCGCGCCACCCAGAGAGGGATAGCTGACATTGGCACCACGCGCATCGTCCAGCGTTTCAGCGCCGCCCCGGTCATCAGGCAGGCGCGTGATAATCAGGAACAAAGTGATCGCGCCGAGCGCGCCAAAACAGAAGGCAGGGCCAGCCAGCCCCACCACCGGCAGCACCATCCACGGCGCGAGTGCGAGGCCCAGCACCGTGCCCATGCCGAAGGCCGAGCCAAGCAAAGAGAGCGCCTTGGTGCGCTGCTCCTTGGGGGTTTGCAGCACCACCATCGCCTGCGCGGCGGGCGGGGCAGCAGAGCCGAACAGGCCGAAGATGGTGCGCGAAACGATGATCGCCAGCACCGCCACTGTTGCCCCCACCCAGCCTTGCAGCCCGGCATAAAGCATCACGCCGACGAGCAGGATCGAAACGGTGAAGCCGGTGCTGCCGATCACCACCATTGCCTTGCGGCCTTTGCGGTCAGACCGTTTGGCCCAATAGGGGGCAGAGAAGACCCAGATCAGCGCCGAGACCGAGAAGATTGTTGCAATCAGGCTGTCTGCCACGCCCATCGAACGGCCAATGGCGGGCAGCACGGATTGCAGCGCCGTGTTCCCTGCCCCGGTGATCAGCATCACGAGGAAAAGAATGCCGAAATTCAGGTTCCGGTTCTTGCTGTCTGTCATGCGAAGACCAGGTAGGCGGGATAATGAGTCGGTTGCATGAAACAACCGATAAGGGGCTTCATCGCAAACTTGAACCCCATCCGCCGCAAATTGGCCTTGCCAGCCCGTTTCCCATCTGCGAACGGCTGAGTTCCTAGTTTTCAGGATAGCCTGACCTTCCGATATGACTTCATCGCCTGCCAACGCCGAAATCGTGAAACGCCGCAAGCCGCGCGGGCCATGGGGCATGTTCCTGAAAGGCTTCATCAAGCATCCGGTGATGGTGGGGTCTATCATCCCATCCTCCGACACATTGATTGCGCATATGCTCAGCCGCGTCGATTGGGCGCAGTGCAAGCTGTTCGTGGAATATGGCCCCGGCGTCGGCACCTTTACGCCGCATATTCTCAAGCGCCTTGCGCCTGATGCGACCTATCTCGCGATCGATCTCAATCCCGATTTCATCGATTATCTGGGTGAGACCGTGACCGATAACCGCTTCCGCGCGGTGCTGGGCTCGGCTGCGGATGTGGAGCAAATCGTGCGCGATTCCGGCTTTGAAAAGGCGGATTATGTGCTCTCCGGCCTGCCCTTCTCCACGCTGCCAGATGGCGTCGGCCCAGCGATTGCAGCGGCCACGCACCGTGTTCTGGACAGCGGCGGCGCGTTCCTCGTCTACCAGTTCCGCGCCCGCGCCCGCGATTTCATGGCCCCGCATTTCACGCGGATCGATAATGGCTTTGAATGGTGGAACGTCCCGCCCTGCTTCCTGTTCTGGGGGTGGAAGGACTAGGCGGCGCGCGCTCGAATTCTCCTACATGTTCCGCAATTGTTCTTGCATTTTTGCGATTCTGGCGCTACAGGTCGGGGCGTCATTTCATCCTGTTTCTAGGGCTGGCTGAGGATGACGGGGACGCTGCGGAGGAGACATCCTTGCAGCACGGTCGGCGCGGGTCGGGGTCGGGTTGCTCTTGAAAAGAGCCTGTGATCTCAAGCTCTGAACCACGCACACCCGGACCGGCAGGATGGCGGAGGCAACTCCGTCTTCGCGGCGCAATCCGCGAACCATCAGGGGCTTTGGCGCTTTTGGCCCCCGATTGGACAGTCCAGGGGCCGGCATTTCAAAAGTGGCCCTCACGGTATGCGAGACGGAACGAGCCAGGGGCCTTCAACAGCAAATCATTCCGCCAACCCAAACCCCGCGCGTAACCCGCGCCGACCGCCCCTTCCTTTTTCCCCTTGAAGCACAGGTGCGTCCGGATTCCGGGCGCTTTTTGTGTTTCACGCAAAGGCCGCAGAGCGTTCGTCATTCCCGCGCACGCGGGAACCCAGCAGCTCAGTCTTTGTGGATGGTGGCCTATGGTTCAGCCACGTTCTCTAACGTCGGTGATCCTGGGTTCCCGCGTGCGCGGGAATGACGATAGTGTGAGGGGGGGGATTGCATCGCGGCTTCGCGCGTGCCTCATCTGACCCTTGGCCCTCTCCCCAATTCTCACGCCAAGACACAAAGCCACCAAGGAACAGGATGCCGCTTTACTCCCCCCGGCCGCGCATGTTGATCCCGCGCGAGAGGCGGAAGTCGACGGTGGAGACGATGAAATAGGAGGCCAGCCGGATCAGGCGCGTCCAGATCGGGCTATCCGCTTTGTGCCCTGCGCGCGTGATGGCACGGCTCTGCGCGATATGGCGGTCCATCAGATCGCGCATGGCATCGGCAAAGCCTTGATCCTCCACACGCAGCATGATTTCGGCATTGAGATAGAGGCTGCGCATGTCGAAATTGGCAGAGCCGATCCAGCTTGTCCCATCAGCCACCACCAGCTTGGCGTGCAGCTTTTGCGGCTGATATTCGTAGATCAGCGAGCCATAGCGCAGCAGGCGGCGGTAGCAGTGGCGGGCGGCTGCAATCGTCGTCACATTGTCTGACCGGGCGGCGGTGATCAGGCGGAAGCGCCCGCGTTGCGCAGCGCGCCCAAGCTTGCGCAGGAAGCCCCAGTTGGGCGCGAAATAGGCCTGCATCATGTCCACCCGCGCGGCGGCATCCACAGCGCGTTTGAGGCTGCGGGTGAGCGGGCTCAGGCGGCGGAACGGGCCACCCATTTCCCAGCGGAGCGCGCCCGTCCGCTCGCTGTGACGGGCAAGCAGCGAAACCAGCCCCTTGATGCGGGGCTTGTCCCCTGCGATCCACGCGGCGAGCCCGTCGAAATAGGCCGCGAGCCGACCGGCTGCCGGTCCCTCCACGCGCAGCATCAGATCATGCCAGCCTTGGCCCGCTGGCGCGTCCTCAAAATAGGCCTGAGCAATGTTGGAGCCGCCCACCAGCGCCACGGCCCCGTCAGCAATCAGCATCTTTTGATGGTTGCGCAGCAGATAGCGGCGGCCCCAGCGCGGAATGAAGCGATCAAAGCTGATGCCTTTGGCCTCCAGCGCCGCGATCCGCGCCTCGCTCATGCCTTCGCTGCCAAAGCCATCCACCAGCACATGCACGGTGACGCCCCGATGCCGGGCTGCGATCAGCTCTGCCGTGATCTGCTGCCCGGCGGCATCATCGGCAAAGATATAATAGAAGAGGCGCAGACTTTCCCGAGCAGCCCGGATCGTCTCAATCATCATCGCCAGCCGCGCGGGCGCGTCCGTCACCAGTCGCAGCCTATGGCCATCGACACGCGCTTCAACAGGCGGAAAGAGGGAAGGGGCCTCCATATCCTTCCATGTCGGGTGCGCGACGCTGTTTGGCAAGCGTTTGACAGAATCGGCGGGGCCTGATAGGCGCGCGGCCTTTCCCCCATTCCATTCCATTGAGAGCGGAGCACCGCATGGCGCGCGTTACGGTTGAAGATTGCATCGAAAAAATCCCGAACCGCTTTGATCTGGTTCTGGCCGCTGCGCAGCGCGCCCGCCAGATTTCGGGCGGCGCGGAACTGACGCTCGACCGGGATCGGGACAAGAACCCCGTTGTGGCCCTGCGCGAAATCGCGGACGAAACCATCCAGCCCGATGAACTGGCGGATGCGATCATCACCAGCCTTCAGCGCGTGCGCGTGGAAGATGATGATGCCATCGACGAAATGGGCTCGCAGAGCATGGCTGCCGAAGCGCTGCGCCTGACGGCTGCTGCACCGCCGCGCAACCAGCCCATGGGTGGTGATCTCGACTGAGATTGAGGGCCGGCCCCGGCCTGATCCAGAACGCTCAACAAAGGCCCGCACCTTTTGCAAGGTGCGGGCCTTTTGCGTTGGGGGCCGGACTAATTTTGCATTGACTGGCAGAATTGGCTGGGATACCAAATCTGCATTGCAAGCTAAAATCCGGGAATCCATGCCCGGTTCAAGGGAGAGGGAAGATAATGCGCAGCCGCATTTTGTCCGCATTGCTGGGCACCAGCATCTTGGCATTGGCCACACCGGCCTTCGCGCAGGACGCCGCAAACGCCGATTCGGAAGACACGGGTGACATCATCGTCACTGGCACGCGCATCGTGCGCGATGGCTATACCGCGCCGACCCCGGTGACGGTGGCCACGGTTGAGGATCTGGTGAAGTCCACGCCGTCCAACATTCCGGACGCGCTCAATAAGCTGCCCCAGTTCCAGAACTCGCTGAGCCCGGGCAAGTCCGCCAACAACTTCTCCAACTTCCCGATCCATGGCAACGTGCTCAACCTGCGCGGCCTGGGCACGGTCAGCAACAACCCCAAGGGTCCGTTGCGCACACTGATTATGATGGACGGCGTTCGCATGGCGCCCACGACCTTTATCGGCACGATCGATACCAACGTCATCCCCAACCTGCTGGTCCAGCGTGTTGACGTGGTGACGGGTGGCGCTTCGGCAGCCTGGGGTTCGGACGCGGTGGCCGGTGTGGTCAACTTCGTGCTCGACAAGGACTTCACCGGGATCAAGGGCGTTGCCCAGGCCGGTGTTGCGCAACGCGGCTATGGCAGCAACCAGCGCCTTGGTGCGGCATGGGGTGCTGATTTTGGCGGCGATCGCGGCCATGTTCTGCTCAGCGCCGAATATTACAACAATTCGGGAATGCAGCGCGGTGATCGCGCCGTGGGCCGTGATGGTTATACCTATGTCGGTTCGGTCGTTGGCTGCACGGTGCCGGTTGGCGGCGTGGCAGGCAGCTGCTCGCCGGGTGGCGCGCTCAATCCCTTCACTGTTGCAAAGGATGTCCGCATCACGGCAAGCTCGGCCTATGGCAAGATCTATGCGGCAGGCAATCCGTTCAACGGCTTCCGTGTCAACGCCGATGGCAGCCTGTCTCCGTTCAACAATGGCACGGCCGTCGGTACTGCGGGCTATGGCATTGGCGGCGACGGCTATCGCATCCCCGATGGCAACCACACAATTGCGCCATTCAAAACCTATCAGGGCTTTGGCCGCCTGAGCTATGACGTGTCGGATGGCGTGAACCTGTACACCCAGTTGACCTTCTCGCGTTCGGATCTGTCCTATGATCCGCTTGCGAACAGCTTTGCGCAGGCCAATCCGACCGTGACCCTGTACAAGGGCAACCCCTATCTGCCTGCTGTCCTTGATGCGAGCATCCCGGTAGGCGGTTCGGTTGGCCTCGCCGCCTATTGGGGTGACCAGCAGAAATCGCACGTCGATGAACGCACGGACTTCTGGCAGTCCACCACCGGGCTTGATGCCGAATTTGGCGGCGGCTGGAAGGCCAGTCTGAGCTACACGCATGGCGATTCGAAGCACAGCATGGATCAGTCCGGCCTGTGGGACTGGCGCAAGACGCTGGCTGCAGTCGACGTGGTGTCGGTGGGCGGTGTGCCGACCTGCCGCGTGCTGACGCTACCGGCTTTTGCCAACGCCTTTGCTGGCTGTAAGCCGCTTGACCTGTTCGGCGGCGCGCCGATCACCAACACCCCGGACGGCTATGCTTATGCCACGGGCACGTCGAGCTATCGTGCGCGCTTCAAGCATGACTCGGTGGTCGCCACGATCAGCGGCAGCCCGTTCGAACTGCCGGGCGGTCCAGTCGATATCGTGATCGGTGCCGAATATCGTCACCAGTCGCTGCTGCTGCGCTCGAACGCCGATCCGGCGCTGCTCGATACGGCGGCGGAACGGAACGCCTATTTTGCGGGCGTGACGGATCGCGGTCTGCTTGGCTCCATGCTCAATTACTGGCTGACCAATGTTGGCACGGGTGCAGGCAGCCTGTCGGTCAAGGAAGTGTTCGGCGAAGTCGCCGTACCGCTCCTCAAGGACATGACGGGCTTCCAGGAACTCAGCATCAACGGTGCGGCGCGCCTGACCGATTATTCCACCTCGGGTTCGGTGACGACCTGGAAGGTCGGCGGCACCTGGAAGCCGATCAACGATCTGCTGTTCCGTGGCACCTACTCACGCGACATCCGCGCGCCCAACCTGTATGAACTGTTCCGGGGCGACCAGAGCGGCATCGGCATCGTGCTCGATCCCGTCACAGGTCTGAACCAGAACGCGTCCACAGTGAGCGGTGGCAACCCGAATCTGAAACCCGAAGTCGCCAAGACGCTGACCTTTGGTGGCGTGATTTCGCCGAGCTTTGCACCGGGCCTCAGCTTCTCGGTCGATTATTACCGCATCAACCTGAGCGGTGCGATCGACTCGCTGTCGTCGGGCCAGATCTTGAACAACTGCTTCAACTTTGGTCCGAGCTCGCCCGAATGTCTGCTCATCACGCGCCCGGCGGCCAATGCCTTCCCGTCGCTGATCCGCATTTCGGAAGCGAACATCTCGTTCCTGAAGACGGCCGGCTGGGATTTCGATCTGAGCTATCGCACGGCGCTGGGTGAAGATGGCGGGCTGGGGCTGCGCCTCTATGCCAACTATCTCTCCAAGTTCCAGACGCAGGCCTATGCGGGCCAGCCGGTGATCAACTATGCCGGTCGTAACGTGGTGGGCTCCAACCCGGTGGCCTATCCGCGCTGGCGCGGGTCGTTCTCGGTTGACTATACCAACGGCAATTTCGGCGCGACGCTGACCGAGCAGTATATCGGCAAGATGCGTCATCTGAATGCGGCGTCGGCGCTGGCTTTGTCCAACTTCGTTGATCCCACGGTGGGTGCGGTGATGTATACCGATCTGTCGCTGCGCTACGCCGTGCCGCACAAGGGCGGGAAGTTTGAAGTGTTCGGCACCGTCAACAATCTGTTCGACAAGAACCCGCCGATCATTCCGGGCACCACGCCGGGCGTCAACCTGCCGACCAACATCTCGACCTATGATGTGTTGGGCCGCACCTTCACGGCGGGCGTCCGCTTCAACTTCTGACCGGTTTCCGGGCAGCGCGATCTCCTCCCCGCGCTGCCCGGATCACTTTACCGTGTCAGCGAAATCAAGAGCCGGTTCAGCACTCCGCTGAACCGGCTTTTTTCTGCGGTGTAAGCCGGATCAACCGGGCTGACCAAATCCTGCCCGACATCAAAGCCTTCCGAATGGGAGACGACGCGCGCGAAGGTCTGCGGCACGCGGCCTTTGCTCACCATCTGGCCATCTACGATCAGCCGCACCGTCGCGGCGCTGCCTGGCTTTTCTGTGTCCAGCGCGAAGTCCAGCTCGATGACATGATGGCCTGCGGAGAGCGGCACAGGCGCGCCGATCCGGGTGGTGTGCGTGGGAGTCAGCACATAGCTGAACATGGGGCGGCCCTGATCAAGCAGCAGGGCATAGCCGCCAAAGCGCCCGCCCTGCGCCACCAGTGCGCCGTGCGCGGCCTCGCTCGTTTCCACTTCAGCCCTGATGCGGAATGAGCGTCCGACAATGGCAGGAGCCACCGCTTCGCTCAGTTGTGCCATAGGCCGTGTGTAGAAAAATTCGCGGCGGTCGCGGTTGGGATCGGGGCGACCGGCCTGCTGGCCCTCGCTCGTGTGGATCGGCAGGATGCCGACCTTGGGGGCTTCGCGCCAGAACAGGCGGACCATCGCGGCCAGTCGCTTGGGGTCTCGCGCGGCCAGATCGGTTGATTGCGAGAAATCATCGTCCAGCCGGTAGAGCTCCCAGCGCCGCGCATTGGGGTGGGGCATGGGCTTGGGGGCTTTGTCCCACGGCGTTACGGCAGGCGCGGTGGAGGCCATCCAGCCATCCTGATAGATCGCCAGATTCTGTGCGATCCCTGTCACCAAAGTCCGGCGGCGGGAGGGCGCTTTTGCATCGCCCAGCGTGAAGGCCGCGCTGATCCCGTCGATCCGTTGCTGGCGGATGCCGTCAATGGAGGCGGGGGCCTTGACCCCGGCCACCTCCAGCAAGGTCGGCATAAGGTCGCTGACATGGAGGAACTGGCTACGCAGCCCGCCCGGATCGGCGATGTGCCCCGGCCAGTCGATCACCAGCCCGTTGCGGATGCCGCCGAAATGAGAGGCGTAGCGTTTGGACCAGGGGAAGGGCGCATTCATCGCCCAGCCCCAGCCACCGGTGTTGAGATTATACGCCAGCGGCCCGCCAATTGTCTCGATCCGCGCCTCGGCATCGTCGGGGTTCTCGACCACCCCCGCCAGTGACGATTGCTCGAACAGCTTGCCGTTCATCCCCCCTTCGGCACTCGCGCCATTATCCCCCTGAATATAGAGGATGATGGTGTTGCGGTCGGCCCCGGTCTCCTTGAGGCTTTCGATCACGCGGCCAATCTGATGATCGGCATAAGCGAGCGACGCGGCATAGGCCTCCATCATCCGCGCATAGAGGCGCTGGCGGTTGGCAGGGAGAGTATCCCAGCGTGGTAGTGTCTCCGGGCGGGGCGCGTCTTTGGCATCACCAGGGATGACACCGAGCGCCTTTTGCCGCGCGACAATCTCTGCGCGCATCACATCCCAGCCGCCATCGAACCTGCCCTTGAAGCGCGCCATCCAGTCTGGCGGAGCATGGTTGGGCGCATGGGCCGCGCCGGGCGCGAAATAAGCGAAGAAAGGCTTGTCTGGCGTGGTCGCGCGCTGTTCGGCAATCCAGTCAATCGCCTTGTCCGCCAGATCGCGCTCCAGATGATAGTCCGCGTCGCGCGGGACAGGAACAGGGCGTGTGCCCTCGATCAGCGCAGGTTCAAACGCGCTCGTATCCGCGCCCAGAAAGCCGTAGAAATAGTCGAAGCCCAAGCCCGTCGGCCAGCGGTCGAACGGGCCATTGGGGCCGGTTTCCCATTCGGGCGTGATATGCCCTTTGCCGAACATCGCCGTGCTGTAACCGGCATCGCGCAGGATGCGGGGCAGGGCGCCCGCTGTTTTGGGGATGACGCTGTTATACCCCTCATAGCCCGACGCCCAGTTGGTCGGATACCCGATGCCGACATTTTGCGGATAGCGGCCGGTGAGCAAGGATGCGCGGGTGGGGGAGCAAATCGCCGTTGTATGGAAGCGGTTGTAACGCAATCCGCGCTTCGCCAGCGCGTCAAAGGCAGGAGTCGGCACCGGCCCGCCAAAGCCGGAGGCTGAGCCGAAGCCGACATCATCGGTCATGATGATCAGGATATTGGGCGCGCCGACCGGAGCGCGCACCGGCTGCGGCCAGCGCGGAGGCGGGGATTCGGCGATGGTCTTGCCATAATGCGGGGCCGCCATGCCGGAACTGGCGAGCGCGACCAAGGCCCCTGCTGCCAGCCAGCGCGCGGCCTTCATCTCAGCGCCCGCCCTCAAACGCCGCCAGCATGGTGTAATAGTCATCATCCCGGCTGCGCAGCGCGTGGGTGCCAGCGGGCAGCGAGGCATAAGGGATGGCGGGCTTGGGCGCGGAGGTCCAGTCAGACATGCCGCGCCTGCGGATGATCTTCCACACCCCGCCGCGCCGTTCGAACAGGTCGATATAGCGGCCTTCGAAGAAGATATCTTCTTCGCCCGTTCCGTCCTTCACATCGCGCTGATGGTGCGCAGCATAATAGCACTCGCTGAACGCCTTATCCCCCTTCACGCGGATCGACACGTTGGAGATGTGGTGCTTGCAATATTTGAGCTTGGGCAGGATCTTCATCGCAAAATCGACGAACTTGGCCGATGTCCCGTCAAACCCGCCATGCTTGTGCGTCGATTCGCTCCAGAAGCAGGATCGGATCAGCTCTTCATCGGCATGATCATTGCCGCGCGCGTAATCGAGCAGCACCTCCTCAATCTCCCCGCGCGAAACCAGCATGTCGATCTGCTGCGCGGCGCTCATCTTGCGGGGTTTGCCTGCCGCTTCCGCGCTGCCCGCCGAAGCGGCGAGGCCCGTGACAAGGGCTGCGGTCAGGGCACTGCGGCGATCCAATCCAGACATATCTGCTCTCCCATTGCTTGTGATGGTCCGTGGCCAAGGGCTAACATGGCGCGCGGTTGACTTCACTCAAAAACTGCACCAACGTGCATTTATGCCCGATCAAGGGCGTTTCACATAAGGCAAAGGCCGGGCAGGGCAAGACTGTCGCAGGCCGGGGAGAGGCAGGCAAGATGCAGTTTGACATGCGCGAACTGGCGCTGCTGGAGCGGTATAAATTGATCAACTCCACCATCACGCCGCGCCCGGTGGCGTGGGTGACGACGGTGGGGGTGGACGGTCTGGTCAATGCCGCGCCCTACAGCTTTTTCAACGCCTGCGGGATCGAGCCGCCCTTGGTGGTGCTTGGCCTGCTCAAGGATTTCCGCACAGGCGCCTTGAAGGATACCGCGACCAACATTGCCGCCAATGGCGAGTTCGTCGTCAATCTGGTCAACGAAGCCGATGTTGAGACGATGAACCTCTCCAGCGTCGATGCGCCGCGTGATGTGAGCGAAGTCGATTATGCGGGCATTGCCACCACGCCCTCCTCGCTCGTCGCGCCGCCGCGCATCGCTACCAGCCCGGTGAGCTTTGAATGCCGCCGCGTCGAGGCGCTTGATATTGGCGCGCTGCAAACGGTGGTGATCGGAGAAGTGCTGATGATGCACGTCGCTGATGATTTCATCACCAATCCCGAAAAACTCTATCTAGATACGCCCGCGATGAAGCTAGTCGGCCGCACCCATGGTGCTGGCTGGTATGCGCGGACGAGCGATCAATTCTCTGTGGATCGTCCCCGCTTTGACGCCGAACGCGCCGAACGCACGAGGGGCGGCGGGCAATGAACGAGTCCGCTGCGCCCGCGCCGCTTTTCCCCAAGCCGCTGATCGCGTGGCTGACGGTCGGCATCCTGTTCATGCTTTACATCCGTTCGCTGGCGGACCGGATGCTGCTCGCGCTGATGGTGAAGCCAATCAAGGCCGATCTGGCGCTGACCGATCTGGAAATCAGCCTGCTGCAAGGCCCCGCCTTCGCTCTGCTCTATTGCCTGTGCGCCATTCCCGTTGGCCTGCTGCTCGACCGTTCGCCGCGCCGCTGGGTGCTGTTTGGCTGCATCGTCGTGTGGAGCGCAGGCGCGGCTGCCTGCGGGCTGGCCGGGAGCTTCTTCATGCTTGCGCTTGCCCGTTCGATGCTCGGCGCAGGAGAATCGGGTTACACGACGGGCGCCTATTCGATCATCGGAGACAGCTTCCCGCCCGAACGCCTCTCGCTTGCCATGTCGATCTTCGTGATGGGCGGCGTGATGGGGGCGGGCATTGTCTTTCTGCTTGGCGGGCCGCTGGTGGAAGCGGTGCTGGGTGGTGCTGTGGCGCACTGGCCGGGCATGAGCGGCTTCAAGCCGTGGCAGCAGGTGTTCATCATCACCGGCCTGCCTGGTATTGCGACCGCGTTGCTGGTCTTCCTCTTCCCCGAACCACAGCGCCAGAAGCGTGCGGCAGCGGGAGGCGGCGGCTATGGTGAGGCGTTGCGCTTCATGATGCAGCATCCACGCTGCTATCTCGGCATCATCCTTGGCATCGGGCTGGTCTATAGCGTCACCATTGCGCAGCAAAGCTGGGCGCCCTCGTATCTCGAACGCATTCACGGCTGGACGCCCAAGCAGATCGGTCTGGCCATGGGCGCAGCGCAAATGCTGCCCGCACTCAGCCTGCCGCTCCATGGCTTGGCGGTGGACCGGCTCTATCGCTCGGGCCGGAAAGACGCGCATCTGCTCTGGTGCCTTATAACGATGCTGATCGCCGCGCCCTTTGCCGTGGCGGCCTATCTCGTGGCCACGCCCGCCGCCACGGTGACGCTGTTCGGCTGCTACATGCTGTTCATCCTCTCCACCGCGTCGATGGGGCCTGCGGCCACACAGGTGGTGACGCCGCCCGAATTGCGCGGGCGCGTCTCGGCGATTTTCGTGCTGGTGACGGGGCTGATCGGTATGGCGTTCGGTACGTTTCTGGTGGGCTTCTTTACAGACAAGGTGCTGGGCGATCCGATGAAGCTTGGCACCTCGCTGATCCTGCTGATCGTGATCGTGCTGAGCTGTGCCGCACTGCTGTTCGCGCTGGGGCGTCCGCAGATGCGCCAGCTCGCCCAAAATTGAGGAGTTGATTTCATGAATGCCCCGACTGCCCCCGCCATCGCGCTGGGAGACCTGCCCGCCGCCTATCGCAAACGCACGTTGCACCTGATCAACGGCGAACATGTCGAGCCGTCGGGCGGGCAATGGTTTGACGCGGTTGATCCCTGCACCGGGGCGGTGATCGCGCAGATTGCAGAGGGCAACCAAGCCGATATTGACCGCGCGGTTGCCGCCGCCCGCGTCGCGCTGGAGGATGGGCCTTGGGCGAAGTTCAAGCCCTCCGAACGGCAGGCGGTGATGCTCAAGCTCGCCGATCTGGTTGAGGCAGAGTTTGATGACATTGCGCTTGTTGACACGATGGAGATGGGTCGTCCCATCACCATGTCCAAGCTGATGAAGAGCATGGTGGTGCGCGCGCTGCGTCACTATGCGGGCCTTGCTACCGCGATCCATGGCCAGACGATGGGCAATAGTGCGCTCGTCGATCTCACCTCCTTCACCCTGCGTGAGCCGGTGGGCGTGGTCGGCGCGATCATTCCCTGGAATGGCCCGGTTTTTTGCGCCGCATGGAAGTGCGCGCCAGCCCTCGCGGCGGGCTGCACTGTGGTGATGAAGCCGTCCGAAAAAGGCTCGCTCACGCCGCTGCGCTTTGGCGAATTGTGTCTGGAAGCGGGCATTCCGCCGGGCGTGGTCAATGTTGTCACCGGCCATGGCGCGGTTGGCGCGGCGCTGTCCGATCACGCGGACGTGGACAAGATCACCTTCACCGGATCGTGCGGCACGGGGCAGAAAATCATCGCGGCCTCGGCTGGCACGGTGAAGCGCGTGACGATGGAGCTGGGCGGCAAATCCCCCAACATCATCTTTGCCGATGCGGATCTTGATCTGGCGGTGCCAGCGGCCGGCATGGCGATCTTCAACAACAGCGGGCAGGTGTGCAGCGCGGGCTCGCGCATCTTTGTCGAGCGTTCCATCCATGACGAATTCGTCGCGCGGCTGGTGGCGTTCGGCAAGACGCTCAAGCTTGGCCATACGCTCGATCCCGCAACACAAATCGGGCCGATTGTCAGTCAGGGTCAGTTTGATCGGGTGTGCTCCTATCTCGATCTTGGCCCCAAAGAAGGCGTGACGGTCGCGCTCGGCGGATCGGCGCTGCGCGATGGTGATTTCGGCAAGGGCTTCTACGTCTCCCCAACCGTCTTTGGCGGCGCAGAAGATTCGATGCGCGTCGCGCGCGAGGAAATTTTCGGTCCCGTCGCCTGCGTGTTGCCGTTCGACAGTTTCGATGAAGTCATCGCCCGCGCGAATGACACGGTGTTCGGCCTTGCCGCTGCGGTGTGGACGCAGGACATCACCCGCGCCCACCGCGCGGTCAAACGCATCAAGGCGGGCACGGTTTGGGTTAATCATTATGGCGCGATGGACCCGGCGGTTCCGTTCGGCGGTTACAAGATGAGCGGCTTCGGGCGCGAAGGCGGCACCGAACATATCGAAAGCTATTTGCAGACCAAGGGCGTCTGGATCCGCACCTGATTGGAGATTGAACGATGCAGCTCAACCTGCGCTACGACATGAACAGCCCCAGCTTCGGGGCACCGCACGCCGCGCTCTATCGCACAGCCATCGAGCAGGCGGCCTGGGCGGACAAGCTTGGCTTCACGCAGGTGTTCCTTGCTGAACATCATGGCGCGGAAGATGGCTATTGCCCCTCCTCCATGGTGCAGGCGGCTTCGATTTTCGGGGTGACGCAGAAGATTTTCGTCCACCTCTCCGCGCTGGTGGTGACGATGCACGATCCGCTGCGTCTGGCTGAAGATCTGATCGTGCTCGACAATATCTCCAATGGCCGCATCTGGCTGACGGCGGGGATGGGATACCGCCCGCACGAGTTTGAGATGTTCGGGAAGGACATCACCAAGCGGCTCGGCCTGATGAACAAGGCGCTCGACACGATCAAGAAGGCGTGGGGCGGTGAGCCGTTTGAGTATGAAGGCCGCATGGTCCGCGTGACGCCCAAGGGTGTGCAGCCGGGCGGGCCGAAAATCTATATGGGCGGATCGACTGACAAGTCCGCAATCCGGGCGGCCAAGGGCGGACACCAGTATTTTCCCGGCCATCCGGCGCTGTTCGATCTCTACAAGGAAGAGCGTGCCAAGCTGGGCTTCCCCCCGCCCGAAGAGTTGGTGAAGACCGCCGCGAGCTTCCTCTACATCTCTGATGATCCAGAGCGGGATTGGCCCCGCGTCGCCCCGCATGTCGCCTATGCGACCAACACCTATGCACAATGGGCGACCGAGCGCGGCACAGGTGACACGCTCTACAAGGCGGCGGAAACCGATGATGTCGTCGCGGCGTTGAAGGCCATGCCGAACATCAAGGTGCTGACGCCCGATCAATGCTTTGAATGGCTCAAGACGCAGCCTGCCAACACCGGCATCAACTTCCATGCGCTGTTGGGCGGGCTCGATCCTGATCTGTCATGGGCCAGCCTGTTGCGGTTTGAAAAAGAGGTGCTGCCGCGCCTGATCGACGCCAAGATGGTGGACTTGAACCTCTGATGCGCGCGCGGCGCATTGCGGCGGGGCTCGGTTTGGCTGCGCTGCTCTGCGCCAATGCCGCGCCGGTTGTGAAGACCGATGCCGGGCGCGTGCGTGGTGAGGCGCTGGAGGGTAATGCTGCAGCGTTTCGTGGAATTCCCTTCGGCGCCGCGCCTGTCGGCCCCTTGCGCTGGCGTGATGCGAAGCGCGTCAAGCCGTGGCGCGGTGTGCGGGCGGCGGATAAATTCGGCCCGGCTTGCCCGCAGCGCGCGGAGGGCAACCGCCCGGTCCTCGCGCAGGGCGAGGATTGCCTCAACCTCAACGTCATCACGCCCGATCTGAAGGCCAAGGGGCTGCCCGTTCTGGTCTCGATCCATGGCGGGGCTTATGCGTTCGGCTCCAACCGTTTTGTGGCCGATCAGGGGCTCAGCCCGTTGCTTAAACAGGGCATCATCCTTGTCGCGCCCAATTATCGCGTCGGACGCTTCGGCTTCTTCGCGCACCCGGCGCTCACCGCAGAGGCCGGGCGGGGCACGGGCAATTTCTGGCTCTCCGATCAGGCGCTGGCGCTCAATTGGGTGAAACGCAACATTGCGCGCTTTGGCGGCGATCCCAAGAAGGTCACGATCCTTGGTTGTTCGGCAGGCGGATCAAGCGTCAATGCGCTGATGGCCTCACCGCAGACACGCGGGCTGTTCGCACGCGCCAGCGCCCATTCGGGCGGGGGGCTGTTCAATGCCAATCGCCCGCTCGCCAAGGCGGAGGAACAGGGTCTGGCCTTTGCAAAGCGCGCGGGCGTGGAGGGGCGGGGTGCGCTCGCCCGGTTGCGCGCGCTTGGCGCTGATGCGATCCTCGCCGCCGATCCCGGCCCGCCCGACTATGGCGCGATTGTCGACGGCCATTGGCTGCCCGCCCCGCTCTCGCATGTGTTCGCGCAGGGCAAGCAGGCAGCAGTGCCTTACATCGTCGGCTCGACCAGCAATGAAGCCAGCGTGTTCGGGCTGATGGGTTTTGATGCCGCCGTGCTGAAAAGCCGCTTCGGCGTTGATCTGGCCGCACTGCGCCCACTCTATGAAAAGGCCGGCCCTCTGAGCGATGCGGAGTTGCTCCGCCGGGTGCAGACCGATTTCATCTTCACTTCCGCTGCCATGGGCATGGGCGAACTCGCTGCGGCCAAGGCTCCGGTCTGGACCTATCATTTCGCGCATGTGCCAGCTGACCAGCGCGCGACCGCTGCGGGCGCGTCGCATTGTGCGGACATGCCCTATCTGTTTGGCCCGTTGCCGGACGAAAGCGCGGAAGGCCGGGCGCTGGCCACGCAGATGCAAACCAGTTGGGGGCACTTCATCCGCACCGGCAATCCCAATGGTGCAAGTGCGCCACCTTGGGCGCCAACCCAACCGGGCCGGGCTTCTCCTTTATTGATCACCGCGCAACCAGCGATGGCCACGGATTTCATGGCCGCCACGCTGCCATACTGGTACAGCAAATGGCAGGCCGAAAGCGGGATGCGCATGCGCCGCTGATCTTGGCGCGAAGCAAAATATGCTACGGACCGAATTTAGGACACTTGACATAATTGCCTTTGCGCGGAATCTTCCGCATATCCAATCGACGCTCGTGGTGGGGCGCAAATGGGGAGAAGGCGATGAAGCGGGTAAGTTTCTCCGTGGCATTGGCGGCATCTGTCGCGCTGGCGCTGCCCGTGGTGGCCCAGACGGTAGCGCCCAAGGCGTTTCCCAAGCCCTTGGCCGAAGAGCCGATTCCCAATGTGGCCACTCTGCCCGAAAAATATCCGGCCAGCTGGATCATGGTCCATGATTTCAACTTCATGGCGCTCGCCGATGGGCGTGGCTCTGTGGTGGACGTGGCTGATCCGGTCAATCCGCTGAAAGGCATGGTTTCCATCGCCCAGTTCGGCAATGTGCTCCTGCCCAAGACCAAGGCCGAGATCTACACCGCCGAAACCTATTACACCCGCCTGTCGCGCGGTGAGCGCACCGATGTCATCACGATCTGGGACAAGGCCAACCTCAAGCCCAAAGGCGAGATCATCCTGCCGGGTGGCAAGCGCCATCAGCAGGTGACCTACAAGAATGCGTTCCAGTTCACCAATGGTGAGAAATGGGCGCTGATTTCCAACTTTACCCCCGCGCAGTCCGTATCTGTCGTCGATCTCGAAGGCCGCAAGGTGCTGAGCGAGATTGATCTGCCCGGCTGCTCGCTGATTTACCCCACCGGGCAGCGGGGCTTCACCACCTTCTGTGCAGACAGCACCTTCTCCACCCTGCAACTGGGTGAGGATGGCAAGCTGGTGAGCACGACAACCTCCAAGCCGATCCTTGATATCGACAAGCAGCCCTTGTTCGGGATGCCTGCGATGGTCGGGCAGACGGCGTGGTTCGTGTCCTACTACGGCGTGCTCAAGGGCTTTGATTTGTCAGGCCCGGTGGCCAAGCCGCTGGGCAAGGATTTCAACGTTGGTACCGCAGAGGGTGCTTCGCCCGAATGGCGCCCCGGTGGCTGGCAGGTGCTGGCAAGCGATGCCGCAGGCAAGCTCTATGTGCTGATGAACCCTTCGGGTCGTGAAGGGAGCCACAAAGATGGCGGCACGGAAGTCTGGGTGTTTGCTCCTGCGAGCAAGGCCCGCACCGCCCGTATCCCGGTGCGCGGTCCGGTCATTTCGATCGAGGTGACGCGCGAAGACAAGCCTCGGCTGGTCGCGGCGCGTGTCGATGCGGTGGTGGATGTCTATGATGCTGCATCGGGCACGTTCCAGCACAGCCTTGGCAATACGGTGGCTTTCAACCCGCAAACCCTGTCGGTGATCGATTGATGGCCGCGCTGGCGCTGTTTCTGGCGCTGGTCCTTGCCGTCTCTGCCGGTCAGAAGCTGGTGGAGCGGGAGCGCATGGCCGTGGCGGCGGGGCGACTGACTGGCCTGTCCGGCGCGATGGGCGGCGTGGCGAACATCGTTGCGGCGGTGGTCGAAATTATGGCGGCGCTCTGCCTGCTGGTGACGCCCGCACAACCTTTGGGTGGAGCCCTCGCGGGCGCGCTCTGGCTCGCTTATGGCGTGACGCTGGCCATGCGCTACGGGGAGACGCTCGATTGCGGGTGCAGCTTTGCCGCGCGCGAAAAGCCGGTGGGACCGTTCATGTTGGTGCGTGCGTTCGGGTTGATGGCGCTTGGCTTCGTGGTGGCGCTCAGCGCGGCTGCGCCCTTTGAACTCGTCGCGCCCTTCGCGGCCATTGCCTTCATGGCGCTCTATCTGGCTGCCAATGAACTGGCGGGCATCGTGATTTACCGGAAAGGCCATGCCGCATGATGACCTCACAAATCCTGCTCTGGATTGCCGTGACCGTTCTTGGCGTGCTGGTCGCGGCTCTCGCCCGGCAAGTGGGCATCCTTCACGAACGGATCGCTCCGGCAGGCGCACTCACTTTGCACCAGAAGGTCAATGTCGGCGAAGTGGCGAGCCCGATGATCCTCACCACGCTGGATGGCCAGAGCCTGACCGTGGGTGGATCGAAGCGCGATGGCCGCAGCCAGTTGCTCTTCTTCGTCTCTCCCGATTGCCCGGTGTGCAAGTCCTTGCTTCCGGTCTTCAAGTCCGCCTCGCGCGCCGAAGCCGATTGGCTTGATGCGATGCTGGTGAGCGATGGCGATGAAGCCGCGCAGCGCCGCATGGTGATGGAGCAGGATCTGGCGGGCATCCCGTTCGTCCTGTCTGAGGCACTGGGGCGCTCATTTGGTGTGGCCAAGTTGCCTTATGCTGTCCTGCTCGATGAAGCCGGGCGTGTGGCCTCACTGGGCCTCGTCAACACGCGCGAACATCTGGAAAGCCTGTTCGAAGCGAAGGAGCGGGGCGTCGCCTCGCTTCAGGAATTTCTCGCCCGCCGTGAAAGGGAGATGTGATCATGGCCAATTGGGACAAATTCACCGAGACGCTGGCGCGCGGCGTCGCGCGCGGCACATCGCGGCGCGGGTTGCTGGCTTGGCTCGGCGGCGCGGTTACCGGCGCGGCAGCGCTGCCCGTGCTTCCCGTCTCCCGCGCCTATGCAGCGGGTGGCCACAGCGGTTCTCCGGGTCGCCCCGCGCAGACTTCGGGCACGGATCAGGATCCAGGTGACCGGACACAGTGTGACTACTGGCGGTATTGCGCGATTGACGGCTTCCTGTGCACCTGCTGCGGCGGCACTGTGAATTCTTGCCCGCCGGGCACCGAAATGTCTCCCATCACATGGATCGGCACCTGCACCAATCCAGCAGATGGCCGCGCCTATGTGATCAGCTATAATGATTGCTGCGGCAAATCCTCATGCGGTCAGTGCCTGTGCAATCGCAATGAAGGCGATCGGCCTCCGGTACGTCCGCAATCCAACAATGATTATAACTGGTGCCTGGGCACGGAGAGCAGCGTGTATAACTGCTCGACCGCCATCATCATTGGTGTCGCGACGGAGCCCCGTTAATGCGTAAACTGTTTCTGCTTGCCGCCCTGTCCGCCTCAACTCCCCTCTTGGCGGCGGATGGGGCGACCCTTTATAAGAAATGCTCGGCCTGTCATTTGCCGACTGGTGCGGGCGTGCCGGGGGCGTATCCGGCACTCTCTACCGATTTTCTGACGCTGGCGAAAAAGCCGGCCGGGCGGCGCTATCTGGCGCTAGCCGTGATCAAGGGCGTGGCTGGTCCGATCACAGTGGGCGGCAAACCCTATCGGGGCGTGATGCCAGCACAAGGCATGAACGATGCTGATACTGCCGCCGTTCTCAATCATGTCGGCAGCGTCGTGGCCAAGGGCGGTAAAGGCTTCAAGACCTTTACCGAAGCCGAAGTGAAGGCCGCGCGGGCATCCGGCGCCGCGCTGACATCCGCGCAAGTCGGCGCACTGCACGCGACCGTCGGCGGAAAATGAAACGACGGCTTCCCCTGATGGGCGTCATCCTTGCACCGCTTCTGGCGGGCGCGGTTGTCGCCAGTCCTGCGGGAAGTGACACAGCGATGCCGGGCGTGACGAACGCCGGGCAGGCGCATCTGGATTACAAGCTCAAATGCCAAGGCTGTCATCGGCCTGATGGCAGTGGCGACGATATTTCCAACCCGCCGATGAACGGGAAGGTCGCTAAATTCCTGAATGTGGCAGGCGGCCGCGAATTTCTGGGCCGTGTGCCGGGTGTGGCCACGGTCGATCTCGACAATGACCGGCTGAGCAATGTGCTCAACTGGACGTTGTACCGGTTTGACCGGGGGAACCTTCCTGCCGGATTCAAACCTTACTCGCCTGCTGAAGTCGGGCGGCTGAGACAATCTCCGTTGCGTACAGAAAGAGCTGCGGCACGAG
>CALMZE010000121.1 GCA_937870585.1 uncultured Sphingomonadales bacterium
TGAGCGCCCGCTTCGCTGTCATGCGCGTGCGGATCGCTGATGGCGCGCCACAGCGGATCGGTGCTGCTGGCGCACAGCACATGCCAGGCGAAGAGGCTTGGCTGGTGGGCGAGCATCGCTCCAGCGGCGAGCGAAAATACTATCTTTCCAACCTTCCCGCCGACACGCCAGCCAAAGATGTCGCCGGCGCCATCAAGGCGCGCTGGGTCTGCGAACAGGCGCATCAGCAACTCAAGGAAGAACTTGGTCTCGACCATTTCGAGGGCCGCTCGTGGACCGGGCTGCATCGCCATGCGCTCATGACAATGATCGCCTATGCCTTCCTGCAAACACGAAGGCTCGCTCAGACGGGGCGGAAAAAAAAGAGTCTCCGGTCCGCCCCCTCAGCCGAGCCTACCGGCTGTACGCCAAGCTATCCTTGACCGCTTATCGCGCGCGCCGCCGCGCCATTGCCCTCATTGCGGAGGATGCCTGGCAACTGCACATCCTGCAATTCTGCCAAAGTAGTGCTAGGCTGACATTTCCATGAAACATTGTCCCTCCTCGTGGCCACCCTATCGCGCCATTGCCTGCCTGTCGTCAGTTTCACCGATCAGCAGATCACAGGCCGTCCACCAAGCCTGCCAAGCTGTGCAAGTCCGCCAGCCCCATCGAAGGAGTACACTGACGCAAGCCCGACCAGATTTGTGACGGCGCCGATGGTCACGTCGCCAAAGGCGAAAGCATCCCAGCAACCAACCCGGAAAGCCCGGTTCGTGCGTCATCCAGGCTGCCCGACATATCGACCTGCCCCAACACGAGTAATTCCCTGCCGCCATCCATACCGAACTCCCGCACCACGGCGCCTCCCGATCCCGGACGCGCGGGATAGAGGAGCATCAGGCGGTCGCAGCGGTAGAGCCGCGCATAGGCCATCATCTGGTAGACATCGGCCTGGCCGACGCCCTTGCGGCGATCGAGCGGATCTCCGCTCAGAGACTTCCACTTGGTATCGACGATGGCCACCACCTCGCCGTCCCGGCGCAGCAGGATGTCGGGCCGCGTCTGGAACAGGTGCCCCGTGCAATCCTCGTCCCCACGCCAGTCGCCCAGGCAATAGCGCAGGCCGCCCTGCGCGACGACATCGATGCCGCTGCCGGCAAGATCCTGGCGAAGCAGCGCGGCGACCGCAGCTTCGAACAGGTCGTTCATCGCGAACAGCAGCGCAACACCCTCCCCGCCGCCGGCGCTCGCCGAGGTCGATTGCCAGTCGCGCCTCACAAGCAGACGGGCGAGGGCGAACAGGCTCTCCCAGCGCCGGTTGGTCCGATCTATACTGACCCGATCCCACGGCAATGACGACAGGGGGATATCGGAGACGCCGGCGAGCACGAAACGAAGCTCATCCAGCAGCCGCTGGGTGTCGGGCGCGCGGCTCAGCCGGCGCAGCGCAAGCACGGCCGCTTTCATGACCTGCAGCAGCGGAAGATCGCTCGAGAGCTGATCGTACCGGCAGGCGAGCCGATCGGGCCGGACCGCATGATGCGTGAACTGCCGGGTGACATCGAGACGCCCCCGCAACGCCGACAGATCGTCCTCATGCGGCAGATAGCGCCGCGGGAGGCCTCGCCGGGTTTCGACAAGGAGCCGGTCGGCGAATATCCTGATGAGAATCTCGAGCAGATTCCCGGCCCCCCACCCCATCGCCGTCGCGGCGCCGGCGCCGATGTCGAGACCCAGGGCGAGGTCGAGGAGCGCGACCAGCCGCCGGCGGACCGTGGGCATGTCCTCGTGCGGCGCGTCGGGATCGACCTTGGGCAGGATTTCGAGGCTGCATCCCGGCGCGGCAAGCACTCCGACCATCTGGCGGGCCTGCAGGTAATGACGATGGTCGGAGACGATCCCCGATCCATCCGCGCCGCCAAGCGGATGCCCCCTCGCCGCGGCGACAAGCGCCTCGGCCTGCGCGACGGAGAAACCTTGCGGGCCAACCGGCGCCCGGCCCCATTCGGGAACCGCAAGATGCGTCACGCCGTTTGCGGTGCCGGATTATCGGCCACGCCGTCCTGTGCCGCGGCAACCTTCCCGACCAGCGCCTCATAGGCATCGTCTGCGAAGGGCACGCGCACGAACCAGCTCTTGCGCTCCAGCCCGTCGATTCCCGGCGGCGCCTTCAGCACGCGCTGACCGATGAAGCCACTCCCGAGCACCGCATGGATCCGTCCCCAGTCCTCGAAGAAATACTCCTGGAGCAATGGAATGATCTTGTCGCGCATGACCGCGTCGACATCGGTGCGCGACGCGCAATGCATGAAGAAGGCGTGGCCGATGCGATGCTCGCGATCGACCAGATATTCGATCCGCTCGTTGATGGTTTCGAGAGCCTCCCGAAGCGGCACGGCGGAACGCCCCTCCGCGTCCACGAGCAGTTCGGGGTCTGGCGCGACCTCCCGGAAGGTGAAGCGCCGACGCAGCGCGGTGTCGAGCAAGGCGATGGACCGGTCCGCCGTGTTCATCGTGCCAAGGATGTGCAGGTTGGCCGGCACCCCGAACGGGGCCTTGGAGTAAGGCAGGCGGACGGTCAGGCCATTGCCCATGCCGAGCCGCTTGTCGGGTTCGATCAGCGTGATCAGCTCTCCGAACACCTTGGAGATGTTGGCGCGGTTGATCTCGTCGATGATCAGGACATGGCCTTCGGGCGTCCCCGTCCCGCTCCCGTCGTCGCCGGTCGCCACCGTCTGTTCAAGACCGTCCCAATTCACATGACGGCTGTCCATCTGGTAGACCGAGACCTGGCTCAGCTCCTTATTGTAGACCTGCTCGCGGGGCAGGCTTTCGTCGCTGTGCCAGAGCCAGCGAACCGCCCGGCGATGGTTGTATTCGCCGTTCACGCCGGGCACGAACCGATAGGGTCCGGTGACTTCGCCGATCGCACGGAACTTGCGGTTGCCGTCGGAGACGACGACCAGCGATCCGATCTCCATGTTGATGCGGAAGGTGAACATCTGCGACATGTTCGGGTCGTTGCCGCTGGCGTCGGGATGATCCTGCCGCCACCGCTCCTTGATCGCGTCCCATTGATCGTAGCGCGGATCGGACCAGTCGACGTCGCCGCCCCAGCCGAGGACCACATAGCCCTCGCGAATGGCTTCCTGGTAGATGAGGTCGTCACGTGACGACCAGCTCCGGCCGAGCGACATCTTGAACACCTTGCGGCTGCGATCGATTACGGCCCGGTCGCCCTGCCCCACCTTGCCGCGGTTGCTCCCGGCAACATCGGCGATCCGCTTGAAGATCCCGTCCTGGGGCTGAAGGCTGAAGCCGGCGGGCGCATCGGCGCCATCCTCGCCCTCGCCCGACACGGGACGCAGGCCTTCGACGAAATCCTCGTAGCTGAAATTCTGATGGAAGGTGACGAACTCGATGCGGCCCTTCTGGCTCAGTGCGCGATAAAGCGACATCAGCTCGTCACGGTCCTCCGGGACCGCCTCACCGCACAGGCGCACGGCCTCCCGCGCAGTCTCATAGGTCTTGCCCGTCCCCGGAGGGCCGTAGAGGATGAGGTTGGTCGGCATGGTCATTCTCTTTCTCGTTCCAGCCCGATCGGCCGGTTTCTCCTCGACGGGCGGCAAACGCTCCTGGCAGGTTTCCCAGATGAAGCCCTGCACGTCCCACAGGTCGCGCGGCCTCCAGCCCCATTCCTCCTCCATGATCGCGAAGATGCGCCTCGCCAGATCCAGCACCGCCGCCAGTTCCGCCGCACCGAGAGGCTGGGCGCCAAAAGCGGGGGAGCCCATCAGCATCCGCGCGGCATTGTCGGTGGGTCTCGAGCGAATGCCGAGCATCGCCCGTGGATCGACCAGGGCCCGGATCATCGTGGGGATCGTGCGGCTTTCCGCCAGAGGCCGGCTTGTCGTCCATTTCTCGCAGAGATGAGGCCAGATGCGCTCGGCGCATTCGGTCACCGCAGCGATCGCATCGGGCGCGCGCGCCAGCTTGCCAGCGGACTCTTCCATCACGCCCGGGTCGCTCGCGCGGATATCGGCGACCATCCTGGCCACGCGCCAGTCGAGCAGGTTGCTCTCAAGCCCGGCCTTGCCCGACGCGAGATCGAGCAGAGCAGCGCCAAGCACCGCATCGTCGGACGAGCGATGTTCCTCCATCATTTCTTCGGCGCGAATGAGAAGCGCGCGCTTGTAGTTATCCTCGGCCGATGCATAGCTTGCACTGTCGCCGAAATCCCGAAAGTCGGGATGCTTCTCGACGAACAGCTTCCGCAGGCGCTCAAGCATGCTTCGGTCGAAGCGGGTCAGCGTGTAGCGGAAAATCGTGAACGGGCTGTCGTTCTTGCCCGTCCGCACCGGCGGCGGAACATCGGCGAGCGCCTGCATCTTGGGACCGGCAAGGGCCTGGCAGATATTCTTGTAGTGGTTCTTGAGCTCGAGCGCGGCGTTGATCTCGCGGACGGGGATCTCCACAATGGCCTCGCCCGCCCCGCGCGCCGGCGCAAAATAATGCTCCATCGCATGCCGGCGAACCCGGTCGGCGTCTCCCTGCTCTTCCCCCGCCTCGCCCCGGCAAAATTCCCGATAGGCCTCCGCACCCCGCAAGGCCGTTCGCAACCGCTCATCATAATTGTTCGAACGCGGAACCAGCACGGCAGGCGGCGTATTGTGCGGCAGATCGTCGATCGATTGCCGCAGCGCCGCGAGCAGCGCCTCCATCGCGTCGCGTTCATAGGCCTGGTCCAGATCCCGGTCGACCAAGCCATAGTCGGGCATCGCCGCCTCGACCCGGCGCATCCGGCTGATGTCGCTGGTTACCGAATGCTCGGCATAGCCCTTGGCCATCAGCCACGCTCGAAATTCGTTCTCTCTCACTGTTCCTCCGGCCAGACCCGACTGTCACGCCGCAACGATCCATTAAGCATCGTCTGTTCACATTCCGTAAAGCGCCCACGAATGTGGTGCCGCAATGGCGGCCGAAACCAGTCCGCTGACCCAGGGTTCACCAAACGCCCGACCTCTTTTGCGGGCACCGCGCCCCTCGCAGATGGATACTAACGATTTCTCGCGCCAGCGAGCAGCAGGGCGTTTGTCGTCCGCGGATGCGCCGCGATCACTTGGGTCGCCCATTGTCAGTATCTCACGGATCATTCACGCCGCGGCAGCCGCGTTTCAAGCCTCAGGCGCCACCCTGGCAGCCTGCGTCTCCGCACAAGCTGCATCCAGGCTACTACTCCGTCCACACTTCCGCGCAGGCGCTGGAGGACGGCGAACGATGCATCGCTGAATTGGGGTGGAAGCTGCAAAGCGCAGGTGGCCAGCGCACAACCTTAGGTACGATCCCAGTGTTCGCTGAAAAGGGTTGACCTCGGAGGGCAGATGCAGCGAACGGGCTGCCTGCCCAGCCTTGGAGGCCAGCATTGAAAGCTATTCAACCGCTTGTATTCATCGCCCAAAACTACTTCACCAAGTTCCCGCAGCTTGCCGCAAACACGTCCGGACCAAACCGCCGACGCATGTGGTTTGCGACCTTCTTCGCATAGGGTCAACGATAATAAGTCAGTTCATCGGTATCTGGGCGTCAACAATAGCGCGAGCGACGAGCTCGGAGCGCCGGAAAACACCGTAGCGTTGCTTGGCTCTGGATATGAAATACCGCACCGAGGTCTGAGCAATTCCGAGGATCTCGCCGATCTCCCAGTCGGTCTTGCCGAGCGCGATCAGCGCAGTGCATTCGGCCTCGCGGCGCGTAAGCCGAGGAACATTGCGGCCTTGCATGGCGTGATGAAGATAAAGGCCAGTCTTGAACGCGAAGCCTGCGACGATCTGGAGCGTGGTCATCAAAGACGGTGTGATCGCGATCGGCGTCGGGCGGGAAAAGGTACAGGATGCGTATGTCTCGCTCGGTATGTGCAGCGGCACAGTGATGCCGTGAATGATCCCGTAGCCCTGCGCTTCCTCGAAAAGGGCATGCTGGTGATCGGCAAGCTCGACGTAGTTGGTGATCTCGTCCCAGCCGAACGGTCGGTCGAGTTGATAGCTTACCTCATATACCGGATCGATGATGAAATAGTGGTTCTCGATGTAGGATTGGACGAATTCCGCAGGATAGTTAGTGACAACCATAGAACGCTCGACCAGCCGTGGAAGACCGCCATGCTGAACGAGCGCAACAAAGGGGAAGCCCATCTGCCGCGCGGCATCGGCTAGTCCGTCGCGCAGTGCCTCGATCGAGGATGCCCTGTTGAGGCGTGAGAGCGCTTTGCGCAGGTGCGGTCCGACATACATGGCTTCCTCCTCGTCGGGCGCGTGGCTCTTTGTCCGCTCACCCGTTCCTGAAACTAGTCGTGCAATGGGTTCTCCGAGACGGTAGCGTCGGATGTGAGCGGTGAAAGCAAACGCACTGTAATCTGCGCCAAGGATGCCAGATGGGCGCGAAACGCATCGAGCGTCCCGAGGCAATGAGCGGCGATAATCGTCAGCATGGCGTCGGCATAGAACTGGCGGGTACGGGTCATTGAACAAAGATGATTATGGAATGACCGCACAGGCGATTCGCTCGCCGGCGCCCCCCGATCGGTTGCGTCCTATAGTCATCAGGATTGGCGTGGATTACCGGCGCCGACCCGTCCGCATCTTTGAGCGCAGGTCGACCATCGGCACCACTGGCCGAAACCAGCGTGGAGTAGAGCTCGACCGTGACACTGCCGTCTTCCTGCACATGGATATTGGGCAGGTCGCCGGCATCGTTTGCACCCTCGACCCGGAATCCATGCACGATCGGCTTTTCCGAATGGACATGACCACCGGCGCCCTGGAAAGCCGCGTCTCCGCAATCCGCCTTCTCGTGGAAATGGACGCCGTGCCAACCCGGCGGCAAGCCGCGCGCCTCGATCCGAAGCAACGCGCCTTTGGACGCATCGGTAAGGCGAGCGCCGTGTCCGCGGATCAGCTTGCGACCGTCAAGAAACTGATCGCCTCGCTCAATGCGGATGCGCGCATCCTGACCTGCGATCACGGCCGCGTGCCGCTCGACGCCATTCTCGACACCGGGCTGTTCGATGAAGAGAAGGCCGCGCAGCATCCGCTCTGGGCCAAGGAGCTCTACGGCTACGCCAGCCATCAGCCGGAGACCGAGGAATATGGCATCGAAAGCTTCGTCTACCGTGCGCGCGCACCCTTTGACCCAGCGAAGCTCCATGCATTCCTGGTTACGGATGGTCTCGACAATGTCGTGCGCGCCAAGGGGCATTTCTGGCTGGCGACGCGGCCCGAGTGGGTGGGCGAGCTGGCCGTTGCTGGCTCGCAGACGATGACCTCGCGCATGGGGTGCTGGTGGGCGAGCATTCCCAAAAACCAATGGCCCGATGATGATCGCTTCGAGCGGTTTGTCGCGGCCCACTGGGACAATGTGTGGGGCGACCGGCGGCAAGAACTGGTGTTCATCGGGATCGGCATGGACGAAGCCCGCATCCGGCCCCGGCTCGATGAATGCCTGATGCCGGTCCGCACGTTCACCCCGGAACTCTGGATGGGCCTGAGGGATCCATTCCCGTCATGGACGCCCGCCGAGGCCGAGGCCGCCTGACACAGGCGCCCTTGGGCCGGGCCGGAGGCCAGGGTGCCGTGCTGGATGGCAGGAACATATGCTAGTCCGCGCCCGTTGCTGACCAAAGTGACATGAGCCTGCCCGCCCTGATGCTGATTATTTCTACGCCTCCCGATTGCCGGACGAGCCCATTGGAGGATCGAGGGCATTCATAGCCGCACAGTGGAGCCGTGTACGATCCGGTCCGGCGCCACTGCCGACCGCGCTCACGGCCTCATCCACTCTACCTCTTTCGTTCCGAACTACGGGGCGCGAACACATCTCTGCCGTATAACTTGCGCATGTGGGTGGCGACCTTGGAGGCATAACTGCGCTGCCGCCACGCAGTGGGACTGTGGTAGATGCCGACCGCCGCCCAATAATTGCCAGTCGCCTCCAGCCCGGAGAGGAAAATCCAGCGTGCGGCTTCGGCGTTGAAGCAGGCGTCGTAGCGCAGCCAGTGTCGGACCTGATGCTCGGGCCTATCGATTACTCGAGCTAGGCGCGGCACCCACCATGTGTTGATCTGGAGTGGCCCGAGATCGTGCGTTCCGTTGGTATTGGCGACCTCTGCGCCGATCCAGCCCGCCTCTTGCTCGCGCAGGCCCCAGAGCGTCTTTTCGAGCCAGCCATAGCCGCGCGCGGCGACGCGAATGCAGCGAGCGATCTCAGCCGCCTCGCCAGGCGCGCCCGGTTTCGCCAGCGCAGGCGCGGGCGTCAGCGCGGCGGGCAGGAACGCAATCGCCGCGAGCACCGTGCCGAACATCGACTGGCGGTTCGGGCCTCGTCGACGACCGCTCATAGCGGCGTCCGATCACGATAGCTGGACGGTGTGCGTCCGACGCGATCCCGCGGCGAGAAGCGGCCGGGTTCGAAGGGCCCGCCAGTTAGAAGCGCCAGCAATCGCTGTCCCGACACGATCTCGATGCCGTCCGCGCCGGAACAGACTGTGCGGCTCATCCCGCCGGTGCGGCCGGTGTGGACAAACATGCCGCGCCGTTTCCGGGTGGCGCAGAGCATAGCGAACTCACGCACATGCTCGGGCTTGATGGCGTCGCGATAGCGCTTCGCCTGGATCAGCCAGCGCTGGCCATCGATGATGACTTCGCCATCGACCCCGCCGTCCCCGGTATAGCGACGATTGCGGATCACGCGGTGCCCGCGCCGCTCGAAGGCCTCCAGCAGCAATTCCTCGAACGCCAGCGGGTCCATCGCGCGAAGCCGTGCATAATGCAGCGCGGCGGGCTGGTCGCGATCGCGTCCGCATAACTGCTCGCACATCGTGCGCGCCTGTCGCCGTCGCCAGCGATGGGTGATCGGTATGCGATAGCTGCGGTATATCAGGGTAAGCAGAGCGGCACCGAATATCGCGATTAGCAGCTGTTCCATCATTCTCTCCTATCGGTCATGTCCACCACCATGACCGCCATGATCATGCTGCGGTTGGGGATCTGGCCTAGCCTCTGACTGTTGGGCAGGTTCGCGAGCGCCGCCGCGATCGGGCTCCGCCGGTGCGTGCTGACGGTCTCGTTCGATCGTGCCGCGCAGGAAGCGGTCGACCAGCGAAGCAGCCTCCTGCGCGCGGCCGGCGAGTATCTCGGCAAGACTGTTCGGGCGGGGTTCGGAGCGGCCCTGCCGTTTCCGCTCGCGCTGCTCCCGCTCGGCCTTGCGGGCGTCGCGCTCGCGGGCATTCTCCTCGCGGGAGCGGTCGTGCCGGTCCTTGTGGCGAAGTCCCCGCATCTTGTGGCTGTCGGCCCTGATCCGGCCGAGCCCTTCGAGCGACGAGGTCTTCTCGCCCGATCGCGAGGCGAGCTTTTCCGCGAGACGTTGCTGGCTCTCGGTCCAGAGCTTCACGCCATAGGCGGCGCGAGTGATGGCGGTGTAATAGTTCTGACCGTTGACGAGGCCGGATTCCACAGGCGCTAGCGCATAGACGCGGTCATAGGTCTTGGACTGCGACGAATAGACGGTTTCCGAATACCCATGATCCCAGGTCCGGTGGGCCGAGAGATCGACCTGCTGGACGCGCTCGCCGCGGTCCCATCTGATCGTCGCGATATTGCCCTCGAGCGCCAGAACGGTGCCGCGTTCGGCATTCTTGACCTCGAGTTCCTTGTTAACCAGCCGCCACTGGATGCGGTCGCCCTGGGCAAGGTCGCGCTTCTCAGGCAGGAACACATTGACATGCGCCGCCTTGCCGAGGCCCGGACGCCATTCGATCTGGCGGCCATGCTCGTCAACCAGGCGCACGACCTGGCGGCCATGATTGTTCCGGCCGACCCCGACGACGCGATAGTCGGCGTCGCGCGCGATCCCCAGCCCGGGATTGTCGCGCGTGAACTTGAGCACCTGGCCCGCGCTGTAGAAGCGCGCCATCTGCTTTTCCTGGTCGGTCAGGCCGGACGGGGTCAGCACTTCGAGCCGATGGTCTTCGGCCGCGACGGTGCCCTCGCGTTTCAGGACTTCGCGGATATGGCTGTTGACGATCAGACGGGTCGCGTTGTCGAGGACCAGGATATTGGTTTCGTCGCGTGTCTCCGGTTTGAGCCGGGTCCAATCGGCGACCATCGCCTTGGCGAGGTTCTCCGCGGTGTCGCCGGTGGTCACGCGATCCAGCGCGGCGAGCGACGCGGCATAGTCGCCCTTGCGCGCCATGTCCGCGGCCTCCTGCGTCGCGTCGGTCAGGTGGCGCCGCGACTCCTTGAGCTGGCTAGTCGGCAGCCCGAGTTGCTGGAGCAGCCAATAGGCCTTGCCCTGCTCGATCGCGCCCGTCTGCTTATTGTCGCCGAGGAATATGAGACGCGCGCCGGTCGCGCGGCTGATCTCCAGCACGCGCAGCGCCTGGCGGTTGCCGAGCTGGCCCGCCTCGTCGAGCGCGAGAATATGCCTGTCGGTAATGCCATAACCGCCGCTCGCGAGCAGCGAGGCGAGCGTGCGGGATTCGATGCCCGCCTTGTGCCCGAGTTCCGCCGCCGCCGAAGAGGTCGGTGCGAGCGCCACGGTGGTATAGTCGTCGCGGGTCGCATCGACCAACGCGGCGACCAGGGTGGATTTGCCTGCGCCGCCGACACCATGCACGCCGACCGCCCGGTTTGTGCCGCTGCCGATGGCGATCAGCGCGGCCGCCTGTTCGGGCTTCAGCCTGGCGGCCGTCGCAGCCTCTTCCAGCCGTTCACGGGTGGCAACCGGCTTCGCATCGCCCATGGCCAGAGACAGATGCTCGGACAGTGCGAGTTCGAGTTTGGCGGTCCGGCGCGATGTCCGGCCGCGCGGAAGCGGCTGGTCGCCGGTCTGGCGCACCGTGACCAGCAGCTTGCCCTTGTTCTCCTGCGCATCGTAGAGCGGCCGCACGTCGCCCAGGCGGACCTCACCGACATGCGATGCGAGCGCGGTGCGATAGAGACGGCCTATATTGTTGACCGCCTCGCGCGTTTCATTCTGGCGGATGCCGAACAGAGCGGCGCGGCGGGCAACGCGCGGATCGGTCTCGATGGTTCGTTCACCCCGCTCCTGCGCCGCGGCCTGGAGCCTGTCGAGATCTTCACGATAGGGTTCAGCACGCACGCGCCATTGCTCGCGCAGGTCATCGAGGCCGATCGTCTCCTTGGCCTTTCGGGTCGCGAAGAAGGAGATCCGGCGCTGGGCCTGTCCCTCAAGCCCGTGCTCCGCGGCATGCTCGTTGATCTGCTCGGCGCGCTGCGAATAGTCACGGATAAGCTGGCCGGGCATGCCTTCGACCTCGAACAGCCCCTTACGCGGATCGAACACGATCTCATGCCCCAGCGCGCGCACGTCGCGGGCAATCTCGTTGCGATAGATCTGACCCATGACGAGCTGCTCGGCATACATCGAGCGCGTCTCGAGACTCGACATGCGGTCGCCATTGAGATGGTTGGTCATGTTGAGAATGACGACATGGGTATGGAGCTGCGGGTCGTGCTCGCGGCTGGCATATTCGGTGAAACGCGCGAACAGCAGCCGGCCCGTCGTCTCGTGGACGATCTCGCCGTCCACCCGGCGGCGCAGCTCGGCATGTTCCTCGGCATAGGCAAGCGCAACCCCGACCGCCCGCTCGTGCGCGGCAAGGATGCGCTCGTCGCCCGTGACCAGCGCCAGGATCGAGATCGACTTGGGCGCGCTGATCGTGAAATCCCAGCCGGGATGATGCTGGATGCCTTCCTTGCGCCGGCGACCGAGCTGCTGGTCGCCGACCTTGCCGGCGAGCAGTTCCTCGAACTGCTTGGGGTCGACAGGCCCGGACAGGCCGAGGCTGGCGGCGAGCTTGCCGCCCCATTCGGAGGGTTCGTTGCCGCCCTTGGTATAATAGTCGCCGATTGTATAGTAGCGGCCGATATTGGCGGGTGTCCCCTTGAGGCGGCGAGGATGGATCATGCCGGCTTCGCCTTCTCACGCGGGCCTTCGGAACGGCCATGGCTGTCGAGCCGCACACGGATCGTGCCGCGCGTCGCCCCCAACAAGGGGATGGGGGTGGCAACCCTGTTCTCCTCGTCGGGATGATCGTCGATCGGCGCTCCCTCGTCCGTCATGCCGGAATCGCTGTGGTCGGTGGGTCCGAACACCTCATCCTGCGGCACGGCGTCCTGGGGATCCGGCAGGCTGGGCGGCTCCTGGGTCGGCTCCCGCGCCGGCGGGGGATTGGCCTCGCCGGTAAAAAGATCGCCTTGCCCCGTTCCGGGAGACGGCGGCGTGTCCGGATGTCCCGGACCCTGCCCTCGCCTCGCGGCCTCCTCCCGCGCCTGGCGCGCGCGGCGCTCTGCCCACGCCTGGGAGATGATGGCCTTGCCGAGCGGCAGCCTTTTGGGGGGCTCGGTGCGTTCAACGAACGCGGCCGCGATCGAAGGCAGCGGATTGAAGCGATCGGTGAAACGGACGACGGGGAGATTGCGCCCGAAACGGAGGAAACCCGAAAGGTTCGGCAGATGGGTGACCTCGGTGTCCAGAACCAGCGGGCGGGTCACCTGCATGCGACTGAGGTTCACCCCGTCGCGCATGTCATTGACGCCGTAGCTCATCCCCTCGTTGGCTTCGACCTGCTCGACCCGGCCAAGGTTTTTGGAGATAAGTTCCGAGGTGTCGCTATCGTTCGCCCGGAGCGCGACCCAGGTCGAGCAGTAGCCGGTGATGGCCGCCGCATCCTCCTTGCCGTAGGTCGCGGTCAGCTGGGGATAGGACTGGAACCCCAATATGCCGCAGCCGCCATATTTGCGCGCACGGGCGAGGAAGTCGGATAGGCTGGGGAGCTTCTGGAGCGTCGGCAATTCGTCAATGACGCAATAGAGCCGCCGGTCGCGGTCGGGCGTGAGGCTCATGATCGCGCTGATCGCGATGTCGAGCCAGACCGTGATCAGGGGGCGCAGCGAAGGAAGCTGGTCGGCCTTGACGGTGACGAACAGCCAGCTGTCGTCCTTCTCGTCCTCGACCCAACGCCGGATCGAGAAGCCGTCCTCGGTATCGTCGAGATAGGCGAAGCTGCGCATGACCGAGGCAAGCTCGGCCTGGACGCCGGCCGAGGTGCGCTCCCCCTCGGCGGAGATGAAAGCGGCGGCATCGGTGCCCTTCACATAGGCGGCAAGATCGGCGAGCGGGGAACGCAGCACCCGATCAAGCAGGACCGAGATGAGCGTGTGCTTCTGCCGCGCGAGCTTGCGCAGGACCGCGACCAGCGTGCCGCGCGCGGCCTTGCTCCAGAACGGATCGCCATGTTTGTCGGGGATCGTGGATTCCGCGATCTGGTCGTAATGATACTCCCGCGGAACATCGACCCAGGGACTCCAGATGTCGGTGCGCTTGTCGAGCGGGTTGAGCAGGATGTCCCTGCCGGGGCGATAGAATTTCTCGACGAAGCTCCCGGCCGTGTCATAGACGATCGCCCGCTTACCCTGCTTGCGGATGCCTTCGAGCATGGTGGTGATGAGGTTGGTCTTGCCCGTGCCGGGCGCGCCGACCAGCAGGATATGTTCGGGCTCGAAGGCTTCCGGCACGGCGACGCCGCCGATTGTGAGCGCCCCCTTCTTCTGCCCTCGGAGCGCGCGCCGCACTTCCGAGGCCGTCCCGAAGCGGGCGCCGCGCAGATATTCGTTGGAGCCGAGCCCCTTCCCGGTTCGGGTAAAATAGAACCAGGCACTGACCAGTCCGAAGAGGGCGACCACACCGGCAATGGCCGCCCCGTGGATGAGGTCCTTTTCGAGCTTGTGGAGCGCCTGCTTCGCGACACCGGAGTCGGCGAGGGTGTCGGCCGAGGTCCAGTATTGGCGCCCGTCGGGGGTGCGGAACAGCACCGGGTCATTGGTCCCCGGCGCCGCATCCGCCTTGATGGTCGCCTCCACCAGCTTGGCGAGGACGAAGCGCTGATAGTCGGTCGACTTTTCGAACGCATACCAGCCGGTCCCCATCAACCAGAGGATCAGCCCGGCCAGCACGGTCTGGAAAAAGACCTGGGTGGTCATGCGGACATTGTGGACGATCGCCTGCCCGCCCCGCGTCCAGCTCCCCAACGTGTCGTTGCGGAAGATGCTCATGGCCGGCCCCTCCCCCGAACGGCTGGCGGTGCGCTACGGCATGCCCCCCGATTTGGGATGGCCCTGACCGGCAGGGAATAATCGCAGGCAATCGCGCGGCCGGACGGGAAGCCCGCCGAGGGGGAACGCGAGGCCGGGCATGTGTCCGTGAGGTGGGGATCCGCGCGCCGGGTCATGGCTGTTCGTCCGGTGAGAGCAGCCCCTTTTCGAGGAGCAGCGCCCTGGCGTCGGCCATGCCCTGTTCGAGCGTCTCGGGCGACCGGCGTCGCACCGATGCCGCGAGGATAGAGAGCGTCTGCAGGACGCAGGAGAGGATTTCGTCCTGCGTCGTGTAGACGTAGCCGCCGCGGGGATCGGCGGTCTGGTCGATCGCGGGGCGGAGGAGTTCGGCGACGCTGACGCCGACTTTACGGGCACGGCGCTGCAGCCGCTCGTAAAGGGCATCGTCGATCCGGATTGTGACCCTTGCCAAGGTGATGCTCCGACTGGAGCTTCGACAAGGAGGTCACGACGCACAGCAACTATAGCGCAGACAAGCGACGATCACAATAAAATCAGCGTGGCGGACGTGTCTGCCAGCCGGAAACGACGGAATTGCGGGGCTTTTTCGGGCAATAGTACTGAGGCGGCAGACGCGTCAGCCAAATAACGTGAAATCTGGCTGACGCGTCTGCCAACGGAAACCATTGATTATAGGGCAGTTTCAGGCCACAGCACCCGTGCGTACGGTGCATTACAAACCGCGCAGCGCGTGCGTCGCTTGCCCGCAGCGACAGCGTCGCTGCGTCATCCCTACCGCTGCCGGGCGCACCCATGGCGGTGGTGGTCGATCAGGGGAGATAGGCCGCGCTATGCGGCGGGGTCGCTTGTGGCGCGGATGCGCCTGTGCGACAAGGATCGCGTGACGAGCGGGCCAGCCTGAACAAGGAAACTGGTCATGCCGAAAATGTCTGAACGCGATAAGCTCGCTGATCTGGAAGCGCGCGAGAAACGCATTGCGGGCGAGATTGCCGCCACGCGCCAGAAGCTGCGCGATCGCTATGCGGCAATCGTGACAGCGCTGCCGATCGAGCAACTGACGGAACGCGAGTTCCGGGACGTGCTGGGCCATGTGCTGCGGCTGGGCGGCGCGGGTGCGCTGGCGGCGCTCAAGGGGGCGTCGGTCGCGCCCGAGGTCTCCCGTTCGGGGAAAGCGCCAGCCGCGCCGGCGCCCGCAAGGGGGAATGATGGTGCCACGTCCACGCCCTTGGCGGGGGCATGAAGCTGTCGGCCCTTCCCTTTTCTTCCCCGCCGCCGCGCCGTCAGGCGCGGCGGCGGCCGGCGGCACGACAAAAGGCCAGCGCGCAAGGATGCGCGCCAGCCTTGGCCGGTCTGTTGTCCTGTCAGCGGCGCGGCGCTTTGGGGGAAGCGCCGCGCTGTCTGCTGTCAGGCGCTGCGCCGTGCGCGCCTGAATGTATCGCCTTCGCCGTCCTGCGGCTTGCGGGATGCAGGGGCATCCTTGGGCTTGCGGAAGGCGTGAATGGGAACGCCCTGTTTGCGCAAGGTCTGGTAGAGATTGGCCTGAATGCCCGATCCCTCGCAAAGGACGGCTTCCACCGCGCCAAGCTCGGCCAGCTTCTTGTTGCGGGTGAAGGCGGGCTTCTTCCCTCCCCCGTAGAGGCCGAACGCGACGACGGGCACGCCCTGCCTTGCCGCCCATGCCGCCGCGATGGCGTCAACGCCCTTGCGCTGCCCGGTGGTGACAAGCGTCATATGCGGCACGCGCGCCTTGATCTCGTCCAGCTTGGCCCAAAGCGGCTCCCATTCCTCCCACATGGCGGGGCCGGACAGGATGACGACAGGGCCTTGCGGCTGGTGCTTCTCGCGCTTGGCAAGGGCGCGCTCCTGCAAGAAATCCAACGCGTTCACATAGCTTGCGGTGGTGACGGATGAAGCCTTGCTGCCCTTGGTCGGTGCCCATGCCTTGCGCCAGCAAGCGCGATACAGCGCGGCGGCATAATCCCGCATCGCCTCGATAGCGGCGCGCTGTTCGGTGAGCGACTGGCAAAGCAACTGGGTATCCTCAAGGTCTTTGTTGAACACCTCCCCCGGTTCCATGCGCCGGGTCATGTCGCGGATCTTGTCGGCAAGCCGATCCTCCTGACGCTCCAGCGTTCCCGCAACGAAATGGAAGCTGTTGACGATACCCCAAGCGATTTGCGGGGCGAGCGGGTCAAGCCGCGTGTCGTGCAGCAGGCCATGCAGCGAAGTCATGAGTTCGCCGCAAACCTTCTGCGCCGCGAAGGGTTCGGGCATCTCATATTCCCCCGGCTCGTCGCCCGGTTCGATGATCGACAGCGGCAACGGATCGCCAAAGGATGCTTCCAACGGGTTCGTCGCGATGGCTTCGGCGTAGAGTTCCGGCAGGTCGGCGAATGTGCTAACGGCTACCTTAGCTGATTGCTTGCTCATGGTATGGCTCCTGATGCTCGATGATCGGTCAGGGTCCGGGAAAGTGTTCCACCACTCCCCCGGCCCGTCTTGGTTCAGCGCCTAGAACGCGACTTCATCGTCCAGATCGGCGGCGGCGCCTTGGCTCGACAATCCGCCGTTTGCATCGGCGGTGCTGTCCCCCCACCCCTAGACATCCCCCCGCCCCGGACCGGGCGGGGGCTTTTTGGCCGGGGGGGGGGCGGGCGGGCCGAAATCGTCGCGCTGGTCCTGCCTGCGCCATGCCACGCGATAGCCTTCCTCGACCGTGCCGAAAAGCGCGATGGGGAGCGGTTCGGACATGGACGGATCGTCGATATTCCCTTGCAGGAACACTTCGCCGGTCCGCTTGGCCGTGGCTTCCCAAAGCGCGCCGATCTGCACCACGCGGCCCCCGACATTGGGCGCGACGATCTCATAAGCCGGGGCCAGTTCGTTGTCGCTCTCGACGGGACGCAAGGCCAGCTTGGGCAGGTCGATTGCACGGGTAGCAATCGAACCAATCAGGCGGCCCTTCTTCAAATTGAACTCACCGATATTCATGACCTATACTCCTGAAAAATGCTTCCGGGGCCAATCCCCATCCGCACCTATACTTATACCCCCTCCCCCTTTTCGAGTATATGCCATTGTTTTCTTGACAGATTTTCATCCTATTTGGTGAGCCTGAGCCAAGAAAAACGGACGCGGCAGCGTCCCGAACAAAGAAAAGCATGGCGAAGCCATTCCTTCCTGATCAGCGTTGGACGCGACGGGGCCTGTCTGTCATCCCATCCGGAGCCGCCTTCGCCGGGGCTCAAGGGTCAGGGCTGGTCCGGGCAAGCAAGGGACGTTTCGCTGCGGCCTTTAGAAAAGCTTGGAGTAGAAGGGGCCTGCCGACCGCTTACCCCAAGCGACAACGTCGGCAGGCCCCTTCTACTCCTAGGTTTTCTTGGCCGGAGGCAGCCCTTGCTTGCCCCGACCAGCCCTGGCACGCCGAGACCCTGCGAGGCGGCGCAGAATGTGATGACAGACTGCGTGCGACGCTGATTGCGGGCCGAGGCGTCCTCGCCGAGGCCCGCGGCAACGGTGCCGCGAGCGCGACGCTTGAGGAAGGAAACAGAGCGTGCCTCTGGGGATGCTACGCCGGCCCGAGCCAGAGAACGTCGAGGAGGCTGGGGCTCGCCTTGCGTCCCTCGACGATGACGGTCGCGTCCACCAGCGGCGGGAAATCCTGCGCGCCCTCGAGGCGCCAGACGTGGCCATCCTCCATCTCGAGGAGGAAACCGCGCTCGGATCGGCGCAGACGTCCCTGAAGGCGCAGGGGAACGGCCGCCGCGGTCACGGCGCGGGATATCCGCCGGTCGAGGCGGCCCATGCGGAAGAGGAAAAGCATATGATCACGACGATCCTATTGCGGGGCATCATTCCGATTGTAAACATGTTCGACCTATGTTCCAATCCTGGAAGAAAGGATTTCCCATGATTGCGGACTATCTCACCGGGTTCGATTTCAGCCTGCCCCTGATCGATGCGGTCAACGATCCCGACATCGCGGATGTGCGCAGCGAGATCGCCGCCCTCGCCCTCGGGGAAGGTCTGGATTCCGGATATTACGAGACGCAGGAGCTGGCCGAAGCCTTTCTGGAGGCGGCCCGCGAAGCCAATGCCGGGATCAGCGATCTCCATAGCCCCGCTCGCGAGCGCCTTGCCGATATTCTTGATCGCGGTTCACCTTATCAGCGCTGCTTGTTCGATGCGGTGGCCACGTTGCCGCTGGCGGACGCGGCGAGCCATCTCGTCTGGCTTACGGAGCTGATGCGTGATCGCGCGGATATGTATCGGCCGGTCGAAGCGGCGCGTCTATCGACAC
>CALMZE010000122.1 GCA_937870585.1 uncultured Sphingomonadales bacterium
CGCATCTGGGACGGCGCGTTCGGCACCGCGATCTACATGACCAACCTGCCCGATTTCATGAAGGGCGAGCCCAATTGGGACGTGGTCTACGCGCGGCCTGACCAGCTTCACTATCACCCCGCAGAACCCGCGCCGCTCGCTGAGGCGGCGGAATAAGGGCGGATTGATCCGACAAAAACCAACGCCGTTTGTCCTGAGTGGGGACTGAGCTTGCGAAGGCCCGTATCAAAGGGCCCATGCTGGCAACTTTCGGTCCTTCGATATGCCATTTCGACAAGCTCAATGGCTACTCAGGACAAACGGACTTTCATTGAGAAAGGAATCATCATGAGTGCAGCCAATAAAGTCCTGATCATCGGCGGCGGTGTCGCTGGTCTCGCGGTCGCCATTGGCCTTCATCAGAAGGGCGTGGCCGTTGAGGTGGTCGAGAAGAATGCGGACTGGTCCGTCTATCATGTCGGCATCATCGTGCAGGCCAATTTCGTCCGCGCGCTGGCAGAGCTGGGCGTGGGCGATGCGGCGGTGAAAGCCGGTTTCGCTTATAAGGGCGCGCGCTTCATGAGCGTCGATGGCACGCTGATCGCGGAACTGCCGGGCGAATCCGCCGCAGATGGTTTTCCGGGCGATCTGGGTCTCACCCGCCCCGCGCTCCACACCGTTCTGACCGACAAGGTGAAGGAACTCGGCATTCCTGTGAAGCTGGGCGTCACCTTTGAGAGCTTCACCGACACCGGAAGCGCGGTGGATGTGACCTTCACCGATGGCACATCAGGCAGTTATGATCTAATGATCGGCTGCGACGGCAATTACTCCGCCGTCCGCAAAGTGCTCTGGCCCGAAGCCACGCCCAAATATACCGGGCAGGGTGTGTGGCGCTACAATGTGCCGCGCCCAAAGAGTCTCGAATGGTCCGATCTTTATATCGGCAAGCCCGGCGGGAAGGTGGGCTATTGCCCGCTGACCGAGGATGAGATGTATATCTTCGCGGTGTTCGAAGAGAAAGGGAACCCCAAATTCGCGCCCGAAACTCTGGCGGATGAATTGAAAAGGCGGCTCGAAGGTTTTGGCGGACAAATGGCGGAAAGCGCCAAGCTTGTTACCGATTCGGCCTTGGTCGTTTATCGCCCGTTAGAAGCCTGCATCATGCCCGATCCCTGGTATCAGGGCAGGGTGGTGCTGATCGGCGATTCCGCGCATTCGGCAACGCCGCATCTGGGGCAGGGGGCTGCGATGGCGGTGGAAGATGCCGTTGTGCTTGCCGAAGAAGTTGCCGGCAAGGATGACATCGCGGTTGCGCTGCGGGCCTTCATGGATCGCCGCTTCGAACGGGCCAAGCTGGTCGGCACCAGCTCGATCCAACTCGGCGAATGGGAAATGCACCCGGAAAGCGCGGGCGATCCGGTTGCCCTGACCGAGCGGATCCGGACGACTCTGGCGGAACCGATCTGACGCATTTGTTCTCCGGCCTTGTGCCGGAGAACCGTGTCCCTGACCATCTATCCACCCCCTCAATAACAAGCCTGCCACACAAAGCGTTTCACACGTTCGGTGCCCGCTCGCATAGGTGACTCCAATAATTCAGTTGGAGGATTCATGAGCATTTTGGGCGTAGAAAGCGTCGTCTTCGGCGTCGCCGATGTGGCAGACCATGCGCAGTTCTGGACCGATTTTGGCCTGCCTGTCGAAAGCGTGAGCGCGGGTGAAGCCGTGTTCCGCCTTGCATCAGGCTCGCGCGTGATCGTGCTTGCGCATGGCGATCCGCGCTTGCCTTCGCCCGATCCGTTCGCAGGGGACGGGGTAAAGCTGACCGTATGGGGTGTCGACAGCGGCGCCAATCTGGCGCGGATGGCGGCCAGTCTGGCGACTGAAGTGGCTGTCACCCGCGATGCTGACGGCACCGTCCACTGCGTCTGTCCCGATGGCCAGCCGATCGCGCTGCGCGTGTGGGACAAGCGGCCTGTGGTGAGTGAAGCGAGCCCGGTCAATACGCCCGCCAGCTTCCCGCGCTTCAATCAGCATCGCATCTGGCGGGCCAAGGCAATCCCCAAGACGATCAACCATGTCGTCTTCTTCTCGCCAGACTACGTCTCCAGCTTCGAATTTTACGAGCGGCATCTGGGCTTCCGCTATGTCGATCATTCCAAGGGTACGGGCATCTTCGCGCGGCCTGCGGGGACGTTTGAGCATCATTCGATCTTCTGGGTGAATTGCGATTTGCCGATTGCGCCGGATCATTTCAAATTCATGCACATCGCCTTTGGCTGCGATGACATTGATGAGGTGATGCTGGGCGCGAACATCATGGAGGCAAAGGGCTGGAAGAATGCCAGCATGAACAGTTCTGGCGGGATTTCTCGCCACCGTATTTCCAGCGCCATCTATTATTATTGCGACATTCCTGGCAAAGCGGGCGAGGCGGAATATCATGCCGATACCGATTATGTGGACGATAACTGGGTGCCCCGCGCCTGGGATTTCCGCTTTGGTTCTCTCTTGTGGAGCAATAATGCGCCGCCGATCTTCCGGGGCGATAACATTCCGTGGGACATGACGTTTGACGCGGATCGCAAGAGCTTTGAGGCGTATCGCAAGGTTTCGCCCGGTAAACGCCCCGTAGAGGGCAAGCTGGCTGAAATCACCGAGGCGGATGAGCACGCGCTGTAATGGGCTTTGATTTTCAGGGGCGGGTTGCACTGGTAACCGGAGGAACGACCGGGATCGGTCTCGCAATCGCCGAGCAGCTCGCTGCCAGCGGCGCGACTGTGCTGATCAACAGCGAAAATGCTGCGGCTTGTGATGCGGTTGCAACGCGTTTGGGCGGCGTTGCGCTTCCCTGTGACCTGTCTGACAGTGTGGCGCTCGATGCGTTTGCGGGCACTGCGTGGCGGGCGTGCGGGCGGGTTGATCATCTGTTCCTGAATGCAGGCATCACCGGCCGGTTGCAGGCGAGGGAAGCGGGATATGAAGAGGAGGTGGCGCGCATCTTCGCGGTCAATCTCCATCACGTCCGCCGCCTGTGTGATCTGATCTTGCCGCGTATGGCGGAAGCCGGCGGCGGCAGTGCGGTTCTGACAGCGAGCCTGTCTGCCTTGCGGGGCAATCGGAATATCGGCGTCTATAGCCTCACCAAGGCGGCGATCGTGCAGCTCGCGCGCGATATGGCTGTGCGCTGGGGGCCGGAGGGCGTGCGTGTGAATGCGGTTGCGCCCGGCCTGATTGCAACCGGCTGGGAACAGGCCGTGCTCGCCACGCCCGAAAAGGCCGAACGCCGGATGCAGATGACGCCGTTGCGCCGGATCGGACAGCCCGGTGAGGTCGCGGATGCGGCGCTGTTTCTTGCGTCTGACAAGGCTGCCTTCATCACCGGACAGACGCTGGCGGTCGATGGCGGGACCTCCATCACTGATGGCAATTGATCAGAGCTTTGCGTTCGCCGCGCTCCATTTGACGCTCAGCTCAATCCCGCTGCCAATGGGGAGCAGGCTTGTCTGCAAATCCGGCTTGGCGCGCACCGCTGCGCGGTAAACCCGCACATCAGGTCTCGCGATCTCGGGTGAGATCATATTGTCCGCCGCGATGATCGCTTCGTCCGCCAGCTTGGGGTACACGGCCTCCAGACAGGGCGTATAAAGCTCCTTCCAGATGTCGAGCAGAATGAGATCGAATGGGCCGGGGTCGGCGTGGATCATGGCAACTGCGTCGCCGCAGCGCCAATCAACAATATCGCCCAGTCCGGCACGATCCAGCTGTTCGCGGGCATAGGCCTGCTTATAATCCGCTAACTCCATTGTGATGACGCGTGCGCCCACCGCCTTGGCGGCATCGGCCAGAAACAGCGTGGAATAACCATAGCTGGTGCCGAGCTCCAGAATACGCGCCGGGCGCTTGGCGATGATGAGCGCGTGCAGGAAAGCGCCCACCTCCGGGCCGACGGGGAGCAGAAATTCGTCGCGGATAGCAAAGCCTGCTGGCCCCAGTTCACGCATCCGGGCCTCATCGGCAGCGGCACGCGTCTCATAGTCGGCATAGACCGCTTGGGCTTCAGGCGTCGTGAATTGCATCATTCCTCCACAAACTCGATCAGATTGCCCGCACAATCGCGCAGGAAACAGCCCTTGCCGAACGCCTCTCGCACCACAAAGGCCACGTCTGCTCCCTTGGCCTCGACCTCGACCAGAAACGCCTCAAGATCATCAACGCGAAAGGCGACATGCTTGTTGCCGTGCGTTTTCAAATCAGCAGGCGGATGGCGGCGGTCGGCGGGAAGGGGGGCCGCCCCTTCCACTTCGAACAACTCGAAGCGCAGCGGCCCCTTACGCACCATTGCGGCATGGCTTTTCGCCGCCTCGATATAGAAGCGCCGCTCCAGCTCGAAGCCCAGCACGCGGCCATACCAGTCTATAGCATCATCAAGTGATGGCACCGAAACGCCTCCATGGTGAAAGCTGAATTCAGCCACCGGCGGCTTCCTTGGCGATCAGGCTTTCCAGCAGTCGCCGCGCCCGAGTTCCGCCCTGATCAATCCCGAGGGAGACGGGCTTCTCCGCCCAGAAATCCTTGCCGCGCACATTGTTGTAGGCGGCTTCGATCATGGGCTTGTCTTCCACATCAAATGCCTCTCGGAACAGCCCGAGCATGTACGCGTCTACCTCTGGACTATCGAGGTCATGGTTGCGGCTTGCGGTCCAGAAATAATGGGTTTCATGCGCGTTAGCGGGCGTCAGGATGTGGGCTTGCGGAATGTCGAAGCCGTCGCTTTCGGGCGCGCCATGCGGGCAGGCCCCCACATCAAGCCGCATCGAAGCGGGCGCGTTCCAGCGCATTCGCAGCCAGTGGTCTACAGTCTCACCCTCAGGCACCAGACCCTGCGCAACCATGGGTGGTGCAATGCCGGGCATCCACCAGTCAGAATGAAGTGTGTTCCCGTCCTGACGGACGCTGTGCTGCCCCTCGAAAATGATTCCCTGCCCGGCGAAAGTCCCGCGATGGACAAATTCGATATGGCTCAAATCCATCAAATTGTCGGTGCCATATTCGTAATGGGCCTTCATCAGCGTGTATCCGCGCACCGAGCGCAACGTCTCGCTGTCCGGCACAAAGCTGAAATCAGGGATTAGCGCAGGATTGGCCTTGCCCGCGTCGCCGCCCCAAAGCCAGATGATGTCGTCACGTTCGACGACGCTCCAGGAGGGCACATCGGTTCCCGCCGGAATCCGCTCGCTGAACGGGTTGCGGACGCATTTGCCCGCCTTGTCAAAACCCAACCCGTGATAACCGCACACCAGCACATCGCCATCGCGTTCTCCGAGCGAAAGCGGCGCAAATCGGTGCGGGCAGCGGTCAAGAAGCGCAGCGGGTTGGCCATCGCTCAGCCGGTAGAAAAAGATACGTTGGCCAAGGATTTCGCGGACAAGACCGGTTGCACCGATTTCATCGGCCCAACCCACCATATACCAGCAATGGTGCAAATGCTTCATGCTCACGCTCCCCGCCGATCAGGCCGTCCGTCCGCCAAGGGTTTCGGCAAACCAGTCTGCGATATAGTCGATGGCGAAGGCGTGATTGTCTGCTCCGACATGCTCTACGCCACCTTCGCGCGCCGTGAACCATTTGAGTTCGCGGCGCGGCGAGTTGGTCAGCTGATCATAGGTCTGGTTGGCATAATCCGGCGAAATCTGACGGTCATTGACGCCGTGGGTCACAAGGAAAGGCACCCTGACCCGGTCCATATGGCCGTTCAGATTCATGTCTCTCGTCTTTTCGAGGAAATCCTCCATGTCCTTCGCGCCAAACACCCAGAAGACATGGCCCCAATAATGCGGCACCGGATTTTCACCTTCGCGCTGCATCCGCTTATACTGGACTTCATGCCAGTTGTGGTTGGCGCCCCAGGCCGCACCACTCTTGAAGCGCGGTTCATAGGCAACGGCGCGCGGCGCATAATGGCCGCCGAGTGAAATTCCGGTCATGCCGATGGCGTCGGCCTTCACATGCGGCTGTGCTTCCAGCCAATCGACCCATTTGCTCGCCCATTTTTCGCTGTGCGGCGTGGCAGGCAGGTCTTGCAGACGCAGCGCCTCTCCAGTGCCGGGCTGATCGACGCAGAGCGTGTGGATGCCGCGCTTGGCAAGCGCATAGGGAATGCCGCCCATCCACAGCATCTCCTTCATGCTGTCCAGACCATTGCAATAGACAACGCACGGCATGGGGCCATCGCCCGGCGCGCGGTGGAACAGGCCTGAGATGGTCTTGCCTTCATAGGGGATTTCGACGCGGGTGACGGGATCGCCCGCCAACTGGCAACCACGCAGGAAATTCTTGATCGCCTTGTCATAGGTTTCGGCGCGCCCCGGCGAGCCATGCGCCTGCATCCGCTCGCCTGTCTGGTAGTAGATGGCCGAGCGTTTGAGCTTGTTGCCAGCTGAGAACAGGCGGCCCGCAGCGATATCCTCTTGCGCCAGCCCAGTCAGCTTGTCCGCCATCTTGACCCATTCGACCATGAAGTCCTGGGTGTTGGCATCTTCGCCCGCCTGTGCCTTGGCCATGAGCGGGCCGATAATGTCGACAATTTCGCCAATCCGTCCCCCATTTTCGAGCGCAATGGAGACCGAGAGGTTCCAGACATAATTGGGAAAGGGTTCAAACAGGGCCATGGATCAATCCTCAAAAATGGCGACCGCGCGTGTCCATCCGGCGGATGCGCCTTTGATCTTGTGGGGGAAGCAAGAAATCATGAAGCCGGTGGAGGGGATCGCCTCCAGATTGTGCAGCTTTTCAATGTGGCAATAGCCGATGTCGGCTCCCGCGCGGTGCCCTTCCCAGATAAGCGAGGCATCGCCGGTCTCCACGACCTTTTTGGCGGTGTGGACGAAGGGCGCGTCCCAACTCCACGCATCGGTGCCCGTCACGCGGACGCCGCGTTCCAGAAGATACATGGTGGCTTCATAGCCCATGCCTGCGCCACGACTGACATAGTCCGGATCGCGGTTGGCCAGAGCCATGCCCGCTGCTGTGTTGACGACCACGATGTCCAGCGGCGCAAGTTCGTGACCAATGCGTTTGAGTTCGGCCTCCACGTCGGAGGCTGTTGCGACATAGCCGTCTGCCATATGGCGGAAATCGAGCTTCACGCCACGCTGGAAAAACCAGTCGAGTGGCATTTCGTCGATTGTCATCGCCGGGCGAGAACCGCCGGACTTGCCATCCTGTTGCGGATGATAATGCCAGGGTGCATCAACGTGCGTGCCGCTGTGGGTGGTAAGCGTGACGCGCTCTGCTGCGCAAAAGCCAACATCGCCGCCGATCATGTTTTCATAGTTCACGCCAGAGAAGAAATACTCCAGTTCCTTGCGCGTATCGTCATGCACTTCATATTCAATATGCGGTTTCAGGAAGGGGGGATCGCTGACGATCTCATTCTCCAGCGTCATCGACAGGTCTACAAAACGGCGGGCCATGGCTTTTTCTCCTAATCTGCGGTCCAGCCGCCATCGACGATGAGGCTGGTGCCCGTGACAAGCGTGGACGCATCCGATGCGAGATAGAGGATTGCGCCCATCAAGTCTTCAACGCGGCCAATCCGCCCAAGCTTGATTTTGGCCAGCACACTCGCCTTGAATGTCTCATCCTCAAAGAACGGCCTGGTCAGCGGCGTTTCAATGAAGGTTGGCGCGATGGTATTGCTGCGGATATTGTGCGCAGCAAGATCGAGCGCGAACGCCTTGTTCATGCCCTCAAGCGCCCATTTGGAGCCGCAATAAAGGCTGCGGTTCGGCCCGCCGACATGGCCCATCTGGCTGCCCATATGGATCAGGCTGCCAGACACGCCTTCCGCAATAATGCGCTGCACACAGGCTTGTGCCACAAAGAACGCGGATTTGACGTTGAGATCGAACACCGCGTCATAATCCGCCTCGCTCACCTCCCACACCGGCTTTGGGCGGTTGGTGCCCGCATTGTTGACGAGGATGTGGAAGGCCGGACGCGCTGCGAAGAAGGTCTGCACGGCGGCCAAGTCTGACACGTCGAGCGTGGCCGCAGAAGCCAGCGGGCCGATTTCGGCAGCGGCGGCTTCGATCTCAGACGCAGTGCGCGCAACAAGCGTCACTTCGGCACCGGCCTCAGCAAGCGCGGCGGCGGCGGCGAGACCAATGCCGCGTCCGGCCCCGGTCACGACTGCGCGGCGGCCATCAAGGCGGAAGGAGGGGGTGCGGGGCAGGGTCATGCGTTTGGCTTTAAGGACATATTGGGTTCGCGCGAAGACGCGAAGTCGCGAAGGGGGGCGGGCCATTGGGCGTGGTCACTCTTTGTGCCTTTGTGCGAACCAAAATCACGCCGCCGCCTTCCCGGCATAGGGCACATTCTTCCCGCCAAAGCGGCGCACGCGGATATTGGCTTGTTCACCATGCCCGGCAAAGCCTTCCAGCGCGCACAGGCGGCTGCAATATTCGCCGATCATGGTGCTCGCCTCGTCCGTCAGCACCCTTTGATAGGTGCAGGTCTTGATGAATTTGCCGACCCACAGGCCACCTGTGTACCGCGCGGCCTTTTTGGTGGGCAAAGTGTGGTTGGTGCCGATCACCTTGTCCCCATAAGACACGTTGGTGCGGTTGCCGAGGAACAGCGCGCCATAATTGGTCATGTTTTTCAGGAAATAGTCGGGGTCTGCCGTCATCACCTGAACATGTTCGGAGGCGATCTCATCAGCGATGCGGACCATTTCGGCATCACTTTCGGCCACGATCACCTCGCCAAAGCTCTCCCACGCGCGGCGGGCAATGTCGGCGGTGGGCAGGATCGTGAGCAGGCGCTCAATCTCTTTCATCGTCTCTTCGGCGAGTTTGCGGGAGGTTGTGAGCAGCACGGCCGGACTGTCCGGCCCATGTTCCGCTTGGCCGAGTAGATCGGTCGCGGCGAGTTCGCCATCGCAGCCAATTTCGTCGCAAATCACCAGCGTTTCGGTCGGGCCAGCGAACAGGTCGATGCCGACGCGACCATAAAGCTGGCGCTTGGCCTCCGCCACAAAGGCGTTGCCGGGGCCGACAAGGATGTCAACCGGAGCAATGCTCTGCGTGCCAAGGCCCATCGCAGCAACCGCCTGAATGCCGCCGAGGCAGTAGATCTCGTCCGCGCCCGCCATGGCTTGTGCCGCCACAATCGCAGGGGCGGGTTTTCCCTGATAGGGCGGGGCGCAGGTGACGACGCGCGGCACACCTGCAACCTTGGCCGTGATAACGCTCATATGCGCGGAGGCGAGTAAGGGATATTTGCCGCCGGGCACATAGCAACCGGCTGCGTTCAGCGGCAGATGCTTGTGACCCAGCACGACGCCGGGTAGCGTTTCCACCTCGACATCGAGCATCGAATTGCGCTGGATCTGCGCAAAGTTGCGGACCTGCGTTTGCGCGAATTCAATGTCTTTCAGATCCTGACCGGTCAGCTGGTCGATGCAGTCCTGAATTTCAGCAGGCGTCAGGCGGTAGGACTCGCGGTCCCAATTGTCGAACTTGATCGAAAGTTCCCGAACCGCCGCATCGCCGCGCGCTTCAATGTCGGCCAGCAGACCTTCCACCGTATCGCGCACCTTGCGGTCATTATCGGCTTTGGCTTCGGCAGTTGCGCCGCGTTTGAGCCATTCGGCCATGTTGTCCTCCATCGGAAATTCGTTCGCCTGCCCCTGCAACAGCGCCGCACGTTCAACCAATCGATATTATCGTTGGCTGCTATCCACTCTATGCCTTTGCGGGATGATAGGGTGTGGGGCAGGGCAGGGCATCATATCAGAATGGGGAAGCCATGAGACTTGCAACTTTGAAGAATGGAACGGCAGACGGGCAGTTGATCGTCATTTCCCCTGAAGGCACGCACTATGCTGGAGCGCCGGTGTCCACGCTTCAGGCGGCAATGGAGGCGTGGGATGCCGTTGCTCCGCAACTCGCCGCGATCACTGCATTTCCTCATGCGCTCGATGGTGCAGCGCTGGCAGCACCGCTGCCGCGTGCGTGGCAATGGCTCGATGGATCGGCCTTTGCCTGCCATGGCGAACTGATGGACAAGGTGTTCGGCATCGAGCCGCTCAAGACCGAGCGCCCGCTCATGTATCAGGGTGTATCGGACAAGTTTTATGGCCCGAATGACGATGTGGTGATGGCGGACGAAGCGTTCGGCATCGACTTCGAAGGCGAGTTTGGCATCATCGTAGATGCGGTGCCGATGGGCACAGCTGCTGCCGACTGCCTGAAGCATATCCGCCTGATCGTGCAGATCAACGACTGGTCGCTGCGTGCGCTGGCAGGTCCAGAGATGAAGACGGGCTTTGGCTGGGTGCAGGCCAAGCCGCCATGCAGCATGGCACCCTTTGCTGTCACGCCCGATGAACTTGGCGCACAGTGGAAGAATGGCCGAGCGTGCATGGATTTGCAGGTCGATTGGAATGGCAAACGCTTCGGGGCGGCCAATGGCGAACCGATGGGCCACGGCTTCCACGAACTGGTGGAACATGCCGCGCGCACCCGCAATCTGGTGGCGGGCACGGTGATCGGCTCTGGCACGGTCTCAAACGAAAATTACCGTGACATCGGCTCCTCCTGCATTGCCGAACGGCGCGGGATCGAAATCATCGATGAAGGCGGGGCCAAGACCGAATTCATGAAATATGGCGATACCGTGCGGATGCAGGCCGTGCTGGCCGATGGCCGCGCGCCGTTCGGGGCGATTGATCAGAAGGTCGTGCGCCCGTGAGCGACATCAGCGATTCCGGCCTGCCGCCCGTCCAGCGGGTTGTGACGGGGCATGATGCGGATGGACGCGCCATCTTCAAGTCCGAAGAGACCACCCCCACGCGCATGATCCCGTCCGGAGATGCGTCCTTTCTACTTGTCTGGACCACCGCCTCGGTGCCCGCCGACAATAATGACGAGACCGACGGGCGCCTGCGCGACGCCGGGCTGACGCTCAATCAGGGCTCTGTCATACGCGTGGTGGACATGCTGCCGGGCAAGCAAAGCCCGATGCACCGCACCAACAGCATCGACTATGGCATCGTGCTGGAGGGTGAGATCGAGCTCGAACTCGATGATGGCGCAAAGCGGACGGTGCGGCAGGGCGGCATCATCGTTCAGCGCGGCACCAATCATTTGTGGCGCAACACGAGCGACCGCGTGTGCCGCATCGCTTTCATCCTCATCGAAGCGCCTGCCTATCTCCATAATGGCGAGCCGCTGGAAGAACATAAGCCATAGCCTGTGACTGGCTTGACTTCTGTTAAGACTCCCCTCGCCTGAGTGACTTAGCCTTCGCATCATGCACCACTGGGTGCAGGCCAAGCGAAGGGGGCGCTCGATGAGCGAAATCATGACCAAAAGCATGGCCCGCAACATATTTTATGGCGGGTCCATCTTTTTCCTGCTGATATTCGGCGGGCTCGTGGTGCAAAGCCACGGATATATCGTCAACACATCCACCAATGCGGCGACGCTGACACCCTCTGTGGTGGCGGGCAAGCGCATCTGGGAGGATAAGGGCTGCATCAACTGCCATTCTCTGCTGGGTGAAGGGGCCTATTTCGCGCCCGAACTCGGCAATGTCGTGAAGCGCTGGGGTGTAGAGAAGGATCGCACCGCCGCGCGCGCCATGCTGAAAGCGTGGATGGATTCTCAGCCCAGCGGGATCAAGGGGCGGCGGCAAATGCCGCAGTTCCACCTCAACGACCAGCAATATGATGAACTCACGGACTTTCTGATGTGGACCAATACGATCCGCAATCAGAACTGGCCGCCGAAGAATTCGGGTTAAGGGGGAAGAGCGATGAAATATCAGACGCAAAAGATCGCGCTCGCCTATTTCCTTGTGGCGATTGCGCTGTTTGCCATTCAGGTTTCGGCTGGGCTGATTCTGGGATGGATCTATGTCGATCCCAATTTCCTGTCAGACCTGCTGCCGTTCAACGTGGCGCGAATGCTCCATTCAAACGCGCTGATCGTGTGGCTGCTCACCGGCTTTATGGGGTGCGCCTATTTCCTTGTGCCAGAGGAGACGGAGCGGGAAATCCACTCGCCCAAGCTCGCCTATCTCCAGTTGCTGATCCTTGTGGTCGGAACGCTTGGCGCGGTGCTGACCTATGTCACCAACGCGTTTGAGGGCAATATGCTGCTCGGGAAGCAGGGGCGCGAATTCCTTGAACAGCCCTTGTGGGTGAAGATCGGCATCGTCGTGGCGGCGCTCATCTTCCTCTACAACCTCACCATGACGATCCTTGCCGGGCGCAAGACGGCGATTTCGAACATCCTGCTGCTGGGGCTGTGGGGGCTGGCCTTGTGCTTCCTCTTTGCCTTCTACAATCCGGGCAATCTGGCGCTGGACAAGCAATATTGGTGGTTCGTCGTTCACCTGTGGGTTGAAGGCACATGGGAACTGATCATGGCGGCCATCCTCGCCTTCCTGATGCTCAAACTGACGGGCGTGGACCGAGAGATTGTGGAGAAATGGCTCTACATCATCGTCGCCACCTCGCTCTTCTCGGGCATTCTGGGCACCGGCCACCATTATTACTGGATTGGCACGCCGGGATATTGGCAGTGGATCGGTTCGATCTTCTCCTCGCTGGAGGTGATCCCCTTCTTCGGCATGATGGCGTTCGCCTTTGTGATGGTGTGGAAGGGGCGGCGCGATCATGCCAACAAGGCGGCTCTGCTGTGGAGCCTCGGCTGCGCGACGCTCGCCTTCTTCGGCGCGGGCGTGTGGGGCTTCATGCACACGCTGCATCCGGTGAACTATTACACCCACGGCACGCAGATCACGGCGGCGCACGGGCATCTGGCGTTTTTCGGGGCCTATGTCAGCCTCAACCTCGCCATGTTCACCTATGCGCTGCCGCTGCTGAAGGGGCGTGATCCGTATAATCAGGTGCTCAACATGGCTTCCTTCTGGCTGATGTCGGGCGGCATGGTGTTCATGACCTTCACACTCACCTTTGCAGGCGCCGTGCAGACGCACCTGCAACGGGTGATGGGCATGAACTATATGGAGGTGCAGGATCAGCTCTGGATCTTCTACGCCATGCGCTTCGGCTCTGGTGTGGCCGTGGTGGTGGGGGCTCTGCTCTACATCTACGCCGTTCTGGTTCCGCGGAGGGAAATGATTTCCCCCGGCTCCCTCGCGGATGCGGTTCCGGCTGAGTAACCATGCACGGAACGCACAACCAACTGGACGGGGCGGCTTCGGTCGCCCCGCCTTTCTATCTGCCGCAGGGCGATGAATGCGATCTGTTTGCGCTGGCTCATGCAAACTGCCTGCCGCTGCTCCTCAAAGGGCCGACCGGATGCGGCAAGACGCGCTTTGTGAGCCATATGGCGGCGCGGCTGGGGCGCAAGCTCTACACCGTGGCGTGCCATGATGATCTGTCCGCCGCTGACCTGATCGGGCGCTATCTGCTGCAAGGCGGAGAGACGGTGTGGGTGGATGGTCCGCTGACTCGTGCGGTGCGCGAAGGGGCGATCTGCTACCTCGACGAAGTGGTGGAAGCGCGCAAGGATGTGACCGTGGTGCTGCATCCGCTGACCGATGATAGGCGGATTCTGCCGATTGATCGGACGGGCGAAGAGCTGGAGGCCGCGCCCGGCTTCATGCTGGTGGCGAGTTACAATCCCGGCTACCAGAATATCCTGAAAACGCTCAAACCCTCCACGCGGCAGCGCTTTCTGGCCATCGAGTTTGACTTTCCCAAGCCAGACCAGGAAGTGGCCGTCGTGGTGCAGGAAAGCGGCCTGCCCGAAGATCGGGTGCGTCCGTTGGTGCGACTGGCGGGCAAGCTGCGCGCGCTCAAGGGTCAGGATCTGGAAGAGGGCGTTTCGACGCGCCTTGTTGTCTACGCAGCCTCGCTGATCGCAGCAGGCCTGCCGCTTGAGAGGGCGATCCGCACCGCGATGATCGAGCCGCTGACCGATGATGAGGATGTGAAGCGTGGCCTCGCCGATCTGGTGATGGCGGTGTTTGGCTGAGCATGACCGCGCTCGCGCCTTGGGAGCCTGAGGAAACCGTTGGCAAATTGTGGCACCGCTTCGCGAGCCGGATTGATGCGCCGCCGGTTTTTGAAGACGCCCGCATCGTTTTGGAGGATGTGGCCCCGCGTCTCGGCGTCTTCTTTCGGGGGCTGGGGGGCAGCCAGTCGGTCGAAATCAAGGGCGTGGCCGATGAAGCGAGTGCACACCGCCTGTCATGGAAGCGACGGTTGGGGGCTGCTGGCGAATGCGTAGCGCGGGCGAGCTTTGATGGTGGCGCGTTGCGGCTGCCTTTGTCACTCGCTGCACTGCCTTCGCCCGAAGCCAATGGCGCGCTCTACCTCTGGCTGACGGCGACAGCGGCTCATGCCGGAGCGATGGAAGAGGCGGGTGATCCGCTCCATGCTGATGTGCTTGCACTTCATGCGGTTCACCGGATGACGCAGGCCGCGCTGGCGGAAGCGCCGGGGCTGGAGCGGCTCCAATCGGAATTGCTGGCGGCCTGCCTGCTGGTGCGCAAGCGGGCTGGATTGCCGCCGCTCGAACTCGCGCTGGAGCGGGTGATCCGGCGGATGCTGGGCGATCCGTCTCCACTCTGTGCGCAGGGGCTGGCGTTTGAAGTGGCGATCCGAACGGGCGCGTTTGATGGCCTGCCGCCCGCCCCCTTGCGTTATCGCCCCTATCAGCCGGTGCCGATGTGGCTCGATCTGCGCCCGCTCTCGCTCTCTGCTGCAAGCGAGGTGGAAACGCGCGAAACCGTGGGGACTCCGGAAGAGGGCAATGCCACACCAAAGCGCGCGAAGCGGCACAAGTCCGATCAGGCGGATCGGCGGGATAGCCTCATTCTCCACCGATTTGAGGCGATTCTCAGTTGGGCGGAGTTCCTCAATCTCAACCGCCGGATTGAGGATGATGAGAATGATGATGCCAAAAAGGCCGCGGATGATCAGGACGAAATCGGGCTCGGCCAAACCAGCAAAGCCCCCGCGACCCGCCTGAAACTGCATCTGGATCTGGCGCCTGAAGATGTAGATCGGGAGGCGCTGTCTGGCAGTTTCGTCTATCCCGAATGGGATTGCCGGACCAATGTCTATATTCCCGCACATGCCCGCGTGCTCGCCAGCAGGCAGGAGGCGGAGGCCGGGATGGCATTGCCACCAAATGCCGAGACTCTCCGGCGTATCAAGGCAGTAAGGCGGCAGTTCGAAGCTTTGCGTCCCGCGCGGCAATGGACGGCCGGACAGTTGGATGGCGACGAACTCGATATGGACTCCGCCATTCGTGCGGCGGCAGACCTGCGCGCGACGGGGGAGGGCAATGATCGCATCTGGCGGCAATTGCGGCCCCAGCAGCGCGATTTGGCGGTCTCGATCCTGTTTGACGCGTCCCGATCCACCGAAAGTGCCGTCAGCGGCCGCGCCGTGATCGAGATCGCGCGCGAGGCGCTCACCGCTCTCGCCTGGGGCATTGATGCGTGCGGAGACGCCTGCGCAATCCACGCCTTCTCCTCGCTCCGGCGTGAGCGGGTGTTCGTGAGGACGTGCAAGGATTTTGGCGAGCCGATGGGGCCGGGGATCGAAGCGCGGATCGCATCGCTCCGGCCGGGCTTTTACACGCGACTGGGGGCGGCGATCCGCCACACCAGCGCTGAACTGGGGTTGCAGGGGCGCAAGCGGCGGCTTCTGCTCGTCATCACCGATGGCAAGCCCAATGATCTCGATCATTATGAGGGCCGCCACGGCATCGAGGATTCAGCGATGGCGGTGCGAGAGGCGCGGCGCGCGGGCCATGCCGTGTTCGGCATCACCATTGATCGCGATGGCAAGAGCTGGTTCCCGCGCATTTTCGGGCGCGGCGGCTATGCGCTGGTGCCCCATGCCGAAAAGCTGACCGAAGTCCTGCCGACGCTCTACCGGCAATTAGTGCTGAGCTGATCCGCTCAGTCCCGCTTGCTCCAGACCGTGCCCGGGTCTTCAGCGGCATAAGCGCGCAACATCGCCACATCGTCGATCACAGCGCGGGATTGGTCGATAGTGACGCCCAAAGGCCGCAACCGCGCGAAAGAGCGTGACAGGCTTTCGGGCTTGATCCCCAATTGGGCGGCGATCAGCACCTTGTCATAGGGCAGGGTGACGTCGGCCCTACCTTCCATCTGACCGCTCAGGTCCGCCAGAAAGCCTGCCACGCGCTGCGCGCCATTCTGAGATTTCAGTTGTTCAACCTGGTTCACCAGATCGTGCAGATGGATGAAGGTGGAAGACAGGATGGAAACGGCGATTTCCGGATCTTCGCGCAGCAGCCCAAGCAGGCGGGTGGAATCGAGCCAGATGATGCTGCAATCGCTGACCGCCATGGCGGCGACAGGGTAGGGCGCGTGACGCAGTGCGACCGCCTCCCCAAAGCTTTCTCCATGCGAAAAGACTCGGACGACCGCTTCGTTGCCGCTGGGCGTGATGCGATAGAGCTTGACCCAGCCCGAGGCGACCAGCCCGATCGCGTTGGCGCGTTCGCCTTGCAGGAACAGCGTCGCGCCGCGCGCATAGCTTTTGACGCGGGCAATGGCCGCCAGCTTCGCCATGGCGGAGGCCGGTGCCCCTCTCAGCATGGATGACTTGCGCAGCGCGTCTTCCGTGTCCGTCACAGCCATCCCCTCTTTTGGCCTTTTCATTCTAGCCCGTAACGGCGCGCTGTTTCAATGGGCGGTGCGCGCCGCAATTCGCCTTTACGTGTGCCGCAAACTGCATCACCATAGGGCAAGCAAATTGACAATGGATCGGGAGAGACAGTGATGAAGATTGTCCGCACTATCGGCACGATGATGACGGCGGTGGTGGCGCTTGCGGCAGCGCCGGTGGCAGCAAAGGAAGCGAAGCGCCCGAACTTCCTCATCATCATCGCTGATGATCTGGGCTATTCGGATATCGGGGCCTTTGGCGGAGAGATTGATACGCCCAACCTCGACAAGCTGGCTCTCTCCGGCATGAGGATGACGGGCTTTCACACCGCCCCCACTTGCTCGCCCACGCGCTCCATGCTGCTCTCTGGTACGGACAATCACCGCGCGGGGCTGGGCAATATGGCAGAGGTGCTCGCGCCCAACCAGAAGGGCAAGCCGGGGCATGAGGGCTATTTACGGGCTGATATTGCGACGCTTGCGGAGCGTATGTCTGCCGCTGGTTATCGCACACTCTTTTCCGGCAAATGGCATCTAGGATTGACCGACGCGCAAGATCCCTACGCGCGCGGCTTTCAATACAGCTTTTCGATGCGGCAAGGCGGGCACAATCATTTCGGGCTGGACGTGGCGACCGATCCGGCCAAGGGCAGCATCTATGCGCTCAATGGCAAGCCGCTCGACCGGCTGCCTGCCAACTTCTATTCGTCAGACGCATTCGCGGGCCATATGGTCGACCAGATCAAGAGCAGTGCAAAGAGCAAGAAGCCCTTCTTCGGCTATCTGGCTTTCACGGCACCGCACTGGCCCTTGCAGGCCCCTGCCGAGGACATCGCCAAATATAAGGGCCGCTATGATGACGGGTTTGAGGCGCTGCGCCAGCGCCGCCTGAAGCGGCAGGCTGAACTGGGTGTGATGCAGGAGGCGACGGTTCCGCACAGCGTGCGCCTGACCAATGGCGGATGGGATTCGCTGACCGCTCCGCAAAAGACGGTCGCCGCCCGCAATATGGAAATCTATGCCGCCATGGTCGACCGGATGGACCGCAATGTCGGGCGCGTTATCGACGCGCTGCGCGAAAGCGGGGAACTGGATAACACCGTGATCCTGTTCATGGCCGATAATGGCGCGGAAGCACTCGATGTGGAGACCACCGGGGCGAAGATGCTCGGCAAATGGGCAGAGCAGGCCGATAACAGCCTTGCCAACCGGGGCACGGGCACATCCTATGTGACTTATGGCGCGAACTGGGCGCAGGCCGCCACCGCGCCGTCATGGCTGGTGAAGGGTTATGCCAGTGAAGGCGGCACGCGGGTTGTTTCATTCCTCAACTGGCCGGGATCAAAGCGGCAGGGGCAGACATCGGGTGCGTTTCTGACGGTTTCGGATGTGGCCCCCACCTTCCTTGAGCTGGCAGGTATCCCCTATGCGGGCACGCGCTTCGCCGGGCGGGAGGTGCGTGAAATTACGGGCAAGAGCTGGGCACCGCTGCTCAGCGGCAAGGCGGAGCGCATTTATGGTCCCGATGATGAGTTCGGCACCGAATTGTTCGGCTCGCGCGCGCTGCGGCGGGGTGACTGGAAGGTGACCGATATGGGCGATGGCGCGTGGCGGCTGTTCAACATCGCCCGCGATCCGGGTGAGACGCGCGATCTCTCTCTGGAAGAGCCAGAGCGGCTCAAGACGATGACAGCGGCATGGGATGCTTATGCCCAGCGCATGGGCGTGGTGATGCCCGATCAGGCGCCGTATCGTCCCTGAATTGATGCGTGCAGCGCGCTGCACAGGCAAAAAAAGAAACCTCCCCCTCCGTACATCC
>CALMZE010000123.1 GCA_937870585.1 uncultured Sphingomonadales bacterium
TGACTTCATACACAGAGCCACAGTTTCACATCGCATAAGGGGAACCGATATGAATCCGCGCGCCATGGTCCAGACGATGATCTCGCTCGCCTCCGCCTCTCTGGGGCTGGTGGCGGCCCTCGCCTGGAACGAAGCCATCAAGGCAACACTGGCCAAGCTGGGCCTGAGCGATGACCTGGCCGGGCTTTATACCTATGCCATCCTGGCGACGATTATCGCCGTGCTCGTACTCGCCTTTTTGGGCCGTCTGGCTTCCAAAATCGGTGGCGAGGCTGCGTTTGAACGCGAAGCGGAAGGTTGATCCCGCGCATGAGTGAACAGGGTGTCCGCGTGGCCTATGACCTGCCGGGCGGACAGATGACCGGCTGGCGCTGGGGCGATGCGTCCCGCGCGCCGGATCTGGTCTTTCTCCATGCCAATGGCTTCAATGCGCGGGCTTATTCCAGCCTGCTCGCGTCATTGGGGGAAGTGCTCTCTGTGCTGGCGATTGACCAGCGTGGCCATGGGCATTCCACCTTGCCCACGCACACCAAGGGGCGGAACAGCTGGCATGATCTCGCCGCCGATCTGGTGGCGCTGCTGGACCTGCTCGATGCCCCGCCGCTCATTCTGGCAGGGCATTCGATGGGCGGGACGGTCTCTACACTCGCCACGCGCCAGCGCCCAGACCGGGTGAAGCGGCTCGCCTTGTTCGATCCGGTTATCATTCCGCCGCTGATGCGCTTGATGCTGCGCCTGCCCTGGATTGCAGAAAAGCGGAACACCATGGCGCAGGGTGCAATGCGGCGGCGGCGGACCTTCGCCAGCCGTGAGGCCGCGCTCGAATCGTTCGAAGGGCGCGGGGCCTTCCGCACCTGGCCGCGCGAGGCGCTGATCGATTATATCGCAGACGGGATGCGCGATACGCCGGAAGGCGAAGTCACCCTGTCCTGTGCGCCGGAATGGGAGGCGTCCAACTTTGCCGCGCAACAGCATAACAGCACCGGCGCTTTGAAGCGGGTCGCCTGCCCGGTGCACATATTGCGGGCCGAACATGCCAGCACCTGCCGGATCGATGCGCCGCTTTCTGCCAATATGGTGGTGGAAACCGTGCCGGGCACAACGCATTTCGTGCCGTTCGAAAAGCCGGATCGCGTGAGGCAGGTGTTGCTGGAGGGGTGACACGGTACGTCGCCCCCGCGCAGGCGGGGGCCGGGTTGAAAGTTCGCACCAGACCGGCAACAGGCCCCCGCCTACGCGAGGGCGACGATCATGAGGGCAGCCTTTCAGTCCTTATCGGAAATTGTCCGCGTAAGCCTGCATCTTCAGCACGCGCTCTGCCGCCGGAGTGACCGTGTAGCTCAGACCCTTGCCATCGGCATAGGCCTTGGCCGCATCGAGCGTCGGGAATTTGAGCACCAATTGCCGCCGCGTGTCGGATGATCCAGCCCAGCCCATCAGCGGGTCGGCGCGCTGTGCCTCGACCGGCACATATTCGAGCGTCCACTGGCTGGTGCCATAGCGACCGGATTGCAGGGCATTCTTGCCCTTCTGATAGATACGCGCCTGAGTCATGCCGCGCCTTTCCTCCATTTGTGCATCGCAATCAAGAGGTTTTGCCCTGCGCCTTCTTGGTCTTCAAACTGGCGATGGCGCCCGCTGGATCATCGGGCCAATTGTGGCGCGGATAACGCCCGCGCATCTCCTTGGCCACATCGGCCCAGCTGCCCGCCCAGAAGCCGGACAGATCGCGCGTCGTCTGGATCGGACGGCCAGCAGGCGAGGTGAGCGAGAGGATGAGCGGCGTCCGATCCGATCCGATCACTGGGTGCACCGCGACGCCGAACAGCGCCTGCACGCGCAGCTCGACGGTCGGCCCGGCTTCGGCCTCATAGTCAATGGCATGGCTGGTGCCTGCGGGAGACCGGAAGTGCGAGGGGGCAAGGCGATCCACCGCCTGCTGCCCGTCCCAGCCGATCAGGCCGGTCAGCGCATTGTGGAGCGCGCCCGCATCCAGCGCATCGAGTCGGCGCTTGCCTGAAAGCAGGGGAGCCAGCCAATCCTCAAGCGTGGCGAGCAGCGCCGCATCGGTGAGCGCCTCAAGCCCGGCCCAACGCGCGCGGGAGCGGAGGTGCCGCGCCGAGTCCGGCCAATCGATCTGATCGAGCCCATGGGTGCGGACGCCTTCGATGAGCGCCGCGACAATCGCGTCAGGATCGGGCTGACTATCCTGCCCCTTGCTGATCGTGATCGCGCCCAGCCGCCGCCCCGTCTCGGCCTTCACGCCGCGCGTGGCGGGGTCATAGCGGACGTGCGTGCCGCTGGTGATACGGTCAGCAAACAGCGTCTCGATGGTCGCAAAATCGAGCGCGGCGGCGGAGAGGATGCGCGCACCGGATGCCGCGCCCTGAATATCCCCCACCGCCAGCCAGTCGCGCCGCGCCAATGGGTGTGCAGGATCAAGCCGGAAGCCGCGCCCGCCGCTGCTGATCCACTGCTCGCCCGATGGATCGCGGCGACGCGCGATGCGGTCCGGGTAGGCGAGCGCAAGGCAGATGCCCACATCGTCGCTCCCGCGCAGGCGGGAACCGCTGTCCGCATCCCCCAACCGAGTCCCACCTACGCGGGCATGGCGCAAGAGAGAACGCGCCAGCCCACGCGCGGCTTCTGCCTTGCCGCCCTTCTCTCGCATCCAGCGGCTGTGGCGGGGTTTCAAATCTACACCCCGCCCGCCCCCGCCCCGTGCTTGCGGCTCGGGGTGTTCTCCCCCTTCC
>CALMZE010000124.1 GCA_937870585.1 uncultured Sphingomonadales bacterium
TAGCTGTTGGTGGTCGGGTTGGAGAAGGCGTTGATCGACTTGGCATGCTTGATGATGCCGCCGATGAAGTACAGGCACATGTCGGACAGACCGGCATAGCCATTGCCCGCGAAGAGCGGCTTGCTGCCTTCCCAGATGGAGAAGTGCGTGTGCATGCCGGAACCGTTATCTTCCTTGATCGGCTTGGGCATGAAGGTTGCCGTTTTGCCATAAGCGGCGGCCACCTGATGCACGACATACTTGTAGACCTGCATGCGGTCCGCCGTCTGCGTCAGCGTGCCGAAGGTCAGGCCCAGTTCGTGCTGAGCGGCGGCGACTTCGTGGTGGTGCTTGTCGCACGGCAGGCCCATTTCGAGCATGGTCGAAACCATTTCGCCGCGAATGTCGACGGCGCTATCAACCGGCGCGACGGGGAAATAGCCGCCCTTGGCACGCGGACGGTGGCCAAGGTTGCCGGTTTCATATTTGGTGCCGGTGTTGGTCGGCAGTTCGACATCGTCCAGCTTGTAGTAGGAGCTGTTGTAGGTCGTGTCGAAGCGCACATCGTCGAACATGAAGAATTCGGCTTCGGGGCCGACATAGACGGTGTCACCAATGCCGGTGCTCTTCAGATAGGCTTCGGCGCGCTTCGCGGTCGAGCGCGGATCGCGGCTGTAGAGTTCGCCGGTCGAGGGCTCGACGATGTCGCAGCAGATGATCATCATCGGCGTCGCGCTGAACGGATCCATGTACACGGCATCCAGATCGGGCTTCAGGATCATGTCGGATTCGTTGATGGCCTTCCAGCCTTCGATCGACGAACCGTCGAACATCAGACCGTCGGTCAGTTCGTCTTCGCCCATCACGCCGGCGCACATGGTGAGGTGCTGCCACTTGCCCTTGGGATCGGTGAAACGCAGATCGACCCACTCAACTTCATTGTCTGCAATCTGCTTGATGATGTCTGCCGCTGAGGCCATGTCACTTTCCTTCTTCGTCAGTCCCCCTCCCGCCTGCGGGAGGGATCAGGGGAGGTTTGCGTTGATTGTGCATATGCCCTCCCCCGCATGTGGAGAGAGGGGAATTCGTCAGATGGCGTCGCTGTCTTTCTCGCCGGTGCGGATGCGCAGCGCGCTTTCAACCGGGATCACGAACACCTTGCCGTCGCCGATGCGGCCGGTCTGCGCGGCCTGAGCGATGGCTTCCACCACGCGCGGGGCCACGGCATCGTCCACCACCACCTCAAGCTTCACCTTGGGCAGAAAGTCGACGACATATTCGGCACCGCGATAGAGCTCAGTATGGCCCTTCTGGCGGCCAAAACCCTTGGCTTCCGTCACGGTGATACCGGACACGCCAACATCGTGGAGCGCTTCTTTCACGTCATCCAGCTTGAACGGCTTGATGATGGCTTCGATCTTTTTCATGAGGGGTTCCCCAATTGATGTCCGGATGAATGGCCTAAAGCAGGCCGGGCGAAACGGTGCAACAAGAGTTCGGGCAAAGCCGCTGAGCAACCCAAATCTTGCCCAATCCCTGTGCAAAACCAGTCAATCTGCATATTTTTTATGCAGAACAAGCTAATTCATAGGCAGGCAGCGATTCGGGAAGGGCCTCAGCGCGCGCGTTCATCGGGGCCGGGACGTGCCCCATGTGGCGGAAAGCCTGCCCCGCGTGCAAGCGGAAAATATTTATGGTGCCATTGCCCGGTGACCTCATAGATCGCCCGGCCCACCGATCCGTCCTTCGTGCGTACCGCCATTTCGCACAGGCCGCCGCCCACTGGCGGATTATCGGCCCCTGGCTTGTAGGGCAGAGCGGGGTCGCTGTAGCGCTGCGCCCAGCGGCCTTCGGCTTCCACCTCAATCACGCGCCCGCCTTCCAGCGTGAAGGCGACATGCCCCGCCAGACCCGTCACATGATCGCCGGTCAGTTCGTAACTGGTCGGCTTGCCGGCCGCGTCGAGCCAGTGGAGATCGTGATGGAAGCGCACGACCGGTATCGGCGGGCTGCCATCTGACGGCGCAAAGCAGCCATCCGAATAGACGAGCGCGCCATTGGGATATTCCCAGTGCCAGATGCCCAGCATCCCTTCGGGCAGCTGGATCGCGAGCCAGATCCAGCAGGGGCAGCGATTATGCGTCCGCACGCCCCAGCTGTGATCGCGCTGGCCGATCCAGTCGGTCACTTCATGCGTCACGCCGTTGTGGCGATACCAGCCATCATAGCGGCCAGACTGGAACATGTGAGACTGATCCCACACCAGATCATGCCCTGCCTTCATCGTGCCACGACGCAGGCCATAAGCCGCCGTGCGGGCTGTGAAGGTCAGATCCATGGCGACGGGCGCTTCGGCGCACTCTTCCACGCGCAGGCGGACGCGCTTGAGCGGTTCTTCCACATCGATGGTGACGGGGCCGACCTTGAAGAGGTCCTGATCTCCGGAGACTACGCGCTCATGATGCGCGATGGTCGAGACATCGCCGACACGACCCAGTTGCAATGCATCCATCAGCTTGCGCGCCGGAAAGTGCGCGAGCGTGAGGATCACGACATCGCCCGGCTTGTCCTTGGGGTGCATGTGGTGGAACAGGCTTTCGCGCCAATCGGGATGGAATTGCACCGTATTCGGGAATGGCTCCGGAATCTGATGGGCAAAGCGTTCATCAAGCGCGGTGAATTCGGGCATCATCTCTCCTGCGGCACCTGCGGGCGCTCTGTGCAAATGGTGCGCCCGACTGGATTCGAACCAGTGGCCCCCAGATTAGGAATCTGATGCTCTATCCTGCTGAGCTACGGGCGCGCCCGTATCCGCCTAAGCGGCCATATGAGTCGCGTCAATTGCACTCCTCGGGCGGAACGATGGGGATGAGAAGCGGCATCACGCCGATTCCATCGTCCATCATCGCCCGTGCCTGTTCGGGCGTAGCCTGACCATGAATTTGCGCCTGATCGGCTTCTCCCGCATCCATGGCGCGTGCCTGCCGTTCAAAATCCTTGCCAACCCAGGTCGAGGTCTTGATCGCTTCGGCCTGAACCGCTGCGAGCTTTTTAATCACCTCCATGACAGCGGCAGCTTCTGGAGACGGCGGGGCCATGACCGGCGTTGCCGCTTGCGGGACAAGCGCCTGACGCCGATTGCCCTTGGCTGCAATATTGGGGGCCATCACAGCCTTGTCTATGCCCGTATCCCCGCACACCGGGCAAAGCAGCAGGCCCCGCGCCTTCTGGTCTTCAAAGGCGGATGATGATGCAAACCACGCTTCGAACACATGGTCTGCGCCGCATTTGAGATCGAAGACGATCATGCCGCGATATCCCCTATGATCCGCCGGTGCGCGATGACTGGCACGCGGGCACGGGCGTCTTCTACGGCAGCCAGATCGAGATCAGCAAAGCCAAGGCCAGCCTCCTCGCCCATATCCAGCACAACATCCCCCCACGGCCCCACGACAAGCGAATGGCCATAGGTCGCGCGGCCATCCTCATGCTGGCCCACTTGCGCGCTCGCAACGACATAAGCCGCATTCTCAATGGCCCGCGCGCGCATCAGTACATGCCAATGCGCGGCACCTGTAGGAACGGTGAAGGCCGCAGGAATGGCAATCAGATTGGCCCCTGCCCCGCTTAACGCCTGATAGAGCGCAGGAAAGCGCAGATCGTAACAGACGGAGAGGCCCAGCCGCCACCCTTCCGGTCCGTCAGCAACAACGGCGTGCTCCCCCGGAGCATAGGCAGAGGATTCGCGCCAGCTTTCGCCCGTCGCCAGATCGACATCAAACAGGTGCATCTTGTCATAGCGCGCGTGGACAGAGCCATCCGGCCCGATCAACAGGCTGCGATTGACCAGCCGCTCATCAGCGGTTTCACCCGCCAGCGCGAGACTGCCCAATGCAATCCATAGTCCATGTTCAGCAGCAGCCGCCCGCACAGCGCCGAGCACGGCATCATCCGCCTCACGCGTCAGATGAGGTCGGGCACGATCGCGCTTGCGGTCCAGCAGTCCGGTCATTTCCGGCGTAAACAGCACACGCGCCCCACCCGCAGCGGCCCGCGCCGCCGCGTCTACAACCGCTGCGGCGTTGGCGGCGGGATCAATCCCGCTGGTCATCTGGAGCAGGGCAATGCGCATGTGCTGCGTCAGGCAGCCAACATCGGATCGAGCTTGCCCGCAGCGTCGAGCGCCATCAGATCATCGCAGCCACCCACATGCGTGCTGCCAATGAAGATTTGCGGAACCGTGGTTCGCCCCGGCGCGCGGCCCAGCATTTCCTCGCGCTTCTCTCCGCCCATGGTGATGTCAATTTCCTCAAAGTTCACACCTTTGGACTCCAGCAGCGCCTTCGCGCGGGAGCAATAGGGGCAGAGGAACTTGGTGTAGATTTCAACGCGTGGCATGGGCGAAACTCCTGTGTTGCCCTTCAGATGTGGATGGCGACCGCGCTTGTCAATTGCCTGGCCCTTCATCCTGCAACACGCGCGCCCAGCAGAGCAGCGTGACGGATGCCGCCCCGGCCCGCTTGAGCGCTTTGGCACAGGCATTGGCCGTGGCTCCGCTGGTGTAGACATCATCGACCAATATGATGTGCCGCCCTGATATCCGGGACTTGTCATCCTGCCCCACTGCAAACACGCCTTTCACGGCCTTGGCCCGCTGCCGGGCCGAGAGCGGGCCGAGCATGGGCGTCGCCCGTCGGCGGATCAGCGCATGGGGGTCAATCGCCATGCCTGTGCGCGCAGAAACATGGCGAGCGAGCAGCATCGACTGGTTGAAACCCCGCCGCCACAAGCGCCAGCGATGGAGCGGCACCGGCACCAGCAGCGCGTCATCTGCGCCCTTTGCATGGCGCGTCATGATCAGCGCCATCAGCCGGGCCAGTCCGGTCTTGCGTCCATGTTTGAGCCGAACCACCAGATCGCGCGCCAGCCCGCCATAAGACACCGCCGCGCGCGCGCCATCATGAGCAGGCGGCGTTTGCAGGCATCGCCCGCAGATCATCCCCGGCTGATCCATCGGAACGCCGCAACTGGCGCACCCTTCCCCATCCAGAAAATCGAGCGCAGACCAACAGGGCGCGCAGAGTTCATCGTCCTGCTCCACAATCGAGCCGCAGCCTGCACAGCGCGGCGGCAGCGCGAAGCCGATGATCCGCTTGATTAGGGGATGCCGCATCATGTTTCGCTTGTTCCCGCTCATGCCACGCGGCACAAGCCCCGCCATGTCATCCGATGAGATTTTCAGCCGCGCCGCCCGCCGCGTCCGCAGACATCATGTTGCCCGCGCCGCAGCCGCGGACCGCTGGCTGCTTGACCGGATGTGGCAGGAACTGGCCGCGCGCGCAGCCGACGCCCTGCCCGCCCCGCACAGCGTTCTTCTTGTCGGCGAAGATTTTGGCGCGTTGGCGGGAGCGCCGATCCTTTCAGCGCCGCAGTTGATGCGCGCAGAACCCGGCTGGCGTCCGGGCTGGCCCAACCCTGCCCTCGCCTGCGACGAAGACCGGATCGATACGCAAGGCGTGCGCTTTGACCTGATTCTGGCGTGCGGGACGCTCGACAGCCTGCACGATGTTCCCGGCGCGCTGATCCTGATGCGGCGGCTGCTCAATCCCGGCGGGCGTTTCTTTGGCGCCATGCTAGGCGCGGGCAGCCTCTCCACCTTGCGGCACATTGCCTATGGCGCAGACAGTGCGCAGGTGGCGCGGCTTCACCCGCAGATTGACGTACGCGCTGCGGGAGACCTGTTGGCCCGCGCGGGATTTGCTGAGCCTGTCGCCGATATGGAGATAGTGCCCGCCCGGTTCGGCACATGGCAGCGCTATGTAAGGGATTTGCGTGCGAACGGGATCGGCAATTGCCTGACCCAGCGCTATACCTTGCCCCGAGCCACATTGACGCAATGGATGAACCGCTTTGATGGCCTCAGGGATGAAGACGGGCGCGTTACAGAAGAGTTTTGCCCAGTCTATCTCAGCGGAGCCTCTCCCATTCCCAGCCAGGCCTGAAGCAGACTGATCATCGGATAGTCGGCAGGCGGCATCGGCAGAGCCGCCATAGCGTCCGGATGCTCCCAGCGCAGGGCCGTGGCATGGAGCGCAACGGGCTCTCCTTCCCATTTCCGGCATCCATAAAGCAGCAGAATCAACGCTTTGCCGCCTGCGTTAACCGTAGCAAACGTAATCGGAACCAGATTTTCAGCCTCGATGGCGATCCCCAATTCTTCGTGCAGTTCGCGCACCAACGCCTCTTCCGGGTTTTCACCCGTCTCCACTTTTCCCCCGGGAAATTCCCACAAACCGGCCATGGCCGTGCCTTCCGGTCGCCGCTGGAGCAATACACGGCCTTCACTATCCGGCAGGGCCGCCGCAACCACTGTTAAACTATTTTTACTGTTCACCATCTCGGTTCAACCAATCATTAACTATCGTTCGAATATCACCTTGCCGTTGTCCATGGGAACGGACGACCGGGGAACGAACATGAAGCGACTCTTGCAGCGCCTTCGCCACGACCAACGTGGCGCAACGGCACTTGAATACGGGATGATCATCTCGCTGATCGTCATCGCCGCTGTGCCGGCGATGGAGGGCGTGGCTGATGATACTGTTGCCATGTGGGGCGATGTCGAAACAACGATGGCCGCGCCTTAGGGTTACCAGACTTCGCAGCAAAAAATTGCCCCATCCGTTAAACCTTTCTCAACACATAGCCGATAGAAAAAAACTCGTTGGAAGGGCAATCGCACTTTCAACCGGGTAGTTGAAGCAAAACTCAGGAGACCTAAAATGAAGAATTTCCGCAAAATGTTCCGTGACTCCAAGGGCGCGACCGCAATCGAATACGGTCTGCTGGCCGCTCTGATCGCGGTTGCCGCCGTGAGCTCGATGGACTCGCTGGGTTCGCAGGTCGGTTCGACCTTCGGCCAGGTTCAGTCCGACATGGCTGGCTAATAATCCTTCTGGGATTATTCCAAACCAAAAAGGAAACGGCGGCAAGAAATTGCCGCCGTTTCTTTTTGTTCAGGAATGATGTCAGACTCAATTTCCGTAGACAATCAGCTTGACTTTACGCCCGACGGGCAAGGCCTGTCCGGCACTCAGCGCATTCAAAGTCACGAACCGCTCCGTCTTGAAGGTGGAATATGCCATCTTTGAAGAGAGGGATGCGATCGTATCCCCCTTCTTGACCGTCACCACATCCAGTACGCGCGGCTTGACCGCCGCCGCCTCTGCGTCGCTGATCCGCCGGACGCTCTCAAGCAGCGAGGTAAAGGGCGTGGCCGCAGTGGCAGGCGAGACGGTATAGATGAAATAAGCCTGCGTCTTTGAGAATTCATAGCCATAGACGGTGACGTTCATCTGCCCGGATTGGGTGGGGGCCGTTGCAGTCGCATAGCCAACGGGCAAGCCGTTGATCGTGGTGCGTTTGACGCTGCCATAGTCGAGCGTCGCATTTTGGCCACCAATCGCCTTGAACACGCTGCCCACAAAGGCATCCATATCGCCATTATAGGCTCCGCCCGAGAAGCTTGCCTGCCCGGTGCTGCCGCTCACCGTCACGGCATCCGTGCCGTTCGACACCGCAAAGCCTGCGGGAGCCGTGAACTTCAGCTTGAGATCCGGGTGGATGAAGTCCTGCCCTTCGATCACGCCCTGCTTGGGATCATCATCATAGAGCAGGCCATCGAGCTGGTTGATGAATGCGTCAGCATTCAGCGCTTTGCCCACAGGCTTGGATGCTGCCGCTTTCTGGGCGGCGCGCGTCACCCGGCTGGCGGGATCGGGGTGCGTGCTGGCCCAGGCGGGCAACTTGCTGTCCCCGCGCCCCTGCACCTTGGCGTCGAGCGCGGTCTGCGCGGCCAGCGCGGCCAGCATGGTCGAGGCCGCATTGGGGTCATATCCGGCCTTGGCCAGATAGGAGACGCCCAGATCATCCGCCTGATATTCCTGCGAGCGTGAGAAGGACATGACCCAGCGCGTCGCCAGATTGCCGCCCAGTTGCTGGCCCAGTTGCGCGCCCTGACTGCCACCGAGCACCCCGCCCAGCACCGTCGCGGCGATCGCGCCCAATCCACCCATCGTCGCGCGCTTGTTGCGGGCCTGACCATGACGGGCCGCCACATGGCCCACTTCATGACCCAGCACCGAAGCCAGCTCCGCCTCGCTGTTCATCAGCCCCATCAGTTCGCGGGTGACGTAAACATAGCCGCCCGGCAGCGCGAAAGCGTTGTTCACTGATGAATTGAGCAGGGTAATCGTGAAATCGCCCTGCGTGTTGGACAGGCCGGATTGCACCGCAATCTTCTGCCCCACACCACGAACATAGGCGACCTGAGAGCCTTCATAGGCCCCGCCAAATTCCTTGAGAATCTCCGGATGTGCCTTGGCACCCGTTGCCTTGTCAGAGGCCGTCATCGGCTGCGCGACGGGCAAGGCGTCTTTCGCCGCCTTCGCTCCGATAGCAAACACAGCGACACCAATCAGCAGCAGCTTCTTCATGCTCAAACTCCATTACCTGCATTCAGGCATCGGATATTGAGGCTAGAGCGCACCCATCGCAAGGAATTTCCGACGCCGGTCCGCCCGCAACTCATCGCGTGACAGGCCATCGAGCGAAGCAAGCGCCGCCTCAATGGCGTCAGCCAGCAGGTCAATCGCCACATCGGGAGAGCGATGCGCCCCGCCCAATGGCTCGGGCACTACAGTGTCGATCACCTTCAAGGCCAGCAGATCGTCCGCCGTCATCTTCATGGCTTCGGCTGCATCAGCGGCCTTTTCATTGGTGCGCCACAGGATCGACGCGCAACCTTCCGGCGAGATGACCGAATAGACAGAGTTGGCCAACATCAGAACGCGATTGCCCGCTGCCAGCGCAATTGCACCGCCCGATCCGCCTTCGCCAACAATCGCCGCCACCATCGGCACGCCAAGATTGAGACAGGCTTCGGTGGAGCGGGCAATGGCTTCGGCCTGACCGCGCTCTTCGGCCTGAATACCGGGAAATGCACCGGATGTATCAACCAGAGTCACCACCGGCAGATTAAACCGGTCTGCCAGTTCAACCAGACGGATCGCCTTGCGATAGCCTTCCGGCTTGCCCATGCCAAAATTATGCTTGATGCGCGATGCCGTATCGTCTCCCTTTTCATGGCCGATCACCATCACCTTGCGCCCGCGAAACTGCGCCAGACCGCCGAGAATCGCCTGATCATCAGCAAAGGCCCTGTCCCCGGCCAGCAGCGTGAAATCATCGAACATGCGGTTGATGAAATGCTTGAAATGCGGGCGATTGGGATGCCGCGCCACCTGCGTTTTCTGCCAGGGCGAAAGCTTGGCATAGGTATCCGCCAGAATGCGTTCGGCCTTGGCTTCCAGCTTTTCCAGCTCGGACTCAATGTCCGCATCGCCTGCTTCCGCACTCACGCGCAGTTCCGAAATGCGCGTCTGGAGGTCCGCATAGGGACGCTCAAATTCAAGATAGGTCTGCATGGGGTTGCGTTAGGCCCCGTCAGGCAGTGCGTCAACGAGGGGATGCGCCTGATTGACAAGGTCCACCAGCCGCTTGGTGGAGACGTGCGTGTAGATTTCGGTCGTCGCGATGTCCGCATGACCCAGCATCATCTGCAAGGCGCGCAAATCCGCGCCGCCTTCCAGCAGATGAGAAGCGAAGGCATGGCGCAGCACATGCGGGCTGACACGCTCCGGCGGAATCCCGGCGCGCACGGCCAGATCGCGGACGATCTGATAGAGTCTGATCCTGCTGAGATGCGTCTTGCGAGAGGGAAACAGCCACCATGTCCCATGCGGCCTCAATTTCAGCCAGGCGCTGACAGCCACCCGCGCCGCGTCTGACAGAGGAACCAGCCGTTCCTTGCCGCCCTTCCCTTTGAGGATCAGCCAGGGCCGGTCTGCCGCGAACGCCCGGATATCGAGTGAGACCAGTTCGGTCGCGCGCAGGCCGGAACCATAGAGAAGCTCCATCAGCGCGACCGCACGGAGACTGCCCTCTTCACCGGGGCCGAAATCAGCCGCAGCGTCGAGCATCGCCTGCACGTCCCCCTGATTGAGCACTTTGGGCAAAGACCGGCGGGCGCCCACGCGCGGCAAAGCGTGAGACGGGTCATCCTTGCGCAAGCGCTCATCAGCGAGAAATCCGTAAAACCGCCGCAAACAGGCTGACTTCCGCGCTACAGTGGAGCGGGCCAGAGAGGCCCAATCCTGCGCCACACGCGCCAGATCGGTCGCATCTGCTTCTGCCAATCGCCCGGACAACGCGGTTGAAGCTGCGCGCAAATCGCGCTCATAGGCGGCCAGCGTATTGGCAGCAGCCCCGGCCTCAACCGCCATCATTTCCAGAAAGCGGTCGATCAGGGCCGGATCATCCGACACGCAATGCCCTATCCGCGCGCCACGGCTTCAGCCGCAATCAGCCGCGCTTCGCTGGTCAGCCCCACGCGGTTGAGCGCGGAAACAGCGCGATAGAGATAGACCGGATCAACCGCACTCCATGCATTGCCTTGCAGGCCCAATGCCGTCAGCACGACAACGGTTCCCGGCTCTCCCGCCAGCACCGCCTTCTCCAGCGCCCGCGTCCACGCATCCTGCCGCCCGAGCGCAACTTCGAGCGATTCGGCGGCATCATTGGCTTGTTCTGTGCTGATCTTGCCCAGCCCCGCCATGCCCGCCAGGAAGAATTTGGCGCGCAGGCCTGATTTGCCTTCATCAAGGCCCGTAATGTCACCCGGGTCCACGCTCGCCACGGCATCAGGATTGGCGGACACGATCTGCGCCCAGGCCGACGAGCCTTCGTCAACCGAATTCAGCCAGCCGCTCGCCTGATCCACGAATCCAGCCGTGAGCAGCGAAGAAACAATCTGATCCGCTGTTGCGCCAAGCCCGGCTTCGGGACGCAGCAGCGCCGCCGCACGCGCCGTCAGCACGAGGCGACCATAGCCCTCGATCGTTTCAGCCCCGGTTTCGCCCCACAGTTTGCGCAACGCATCAAGGCGCTCGCCCGAACTCTCGCCCGCATAGGCATCGCGCAGCACCATATAGGGCTTGCCGGACCGTTCGGCGGGGTCGGTTTCGTCATAGGCCGCGCCATAAAGATCGACCATCGCCTGATTGGAAAACACGCCCAGGCCGGCAGCTATCAGCGCGTCATCCATCCGCGCACTCGCCGTCCGCAGCGGAGCCCGCGCCCGCCACGCCCGCATCCGCCACGCATCGGCAGGCAGCAGGGTTGCCGGAATTTCGAGGCCGGTTGCAGTCGCCATCCCGAAACGCCAGTTGGTGAGCTTGGTCACCTTGTCCCACTGGATCTTGACCGAACGCCGCGTGTTGCCCGCTGCCCCCACCACCTTTTCGGCGAGCAGGGTATCAATCTGCTTGGCAAGACCTTTGTCTGCCACCGAATCGACCAGAGCCGCAGCCTGCGCCGATTCACCTGAAAGCGCGTTGCACACAGCGCGCGCCAGCATCCATTGCGCTTCCTTGTACACGCCGGGCGCATGTTCCACCGCCGGGCAAGCGCTTGCGGGATCAGCCGATGCCAGCGCGGCCTGCAACGCCATGTCACGCATATGGGCCGTCTGGCGATCTGAATCGATGCCCTGCGCCAGCATCCGAGCAGGATCGGCCTCACCCATTTTCAAGAGCAGCCAAGTGCGTTCGGCCACCCAGTCTGCCGGGTCAATGCCCGCAGGCGCCTTGGCCCGCGTCAAAAGCGCGCGACGCAGTGTGATCGACGCCCAACGCGAGGCAACCGGCGCGTTGATGCCTTTCAGCACTTGGCCAAGAAAGCGGCCCGGCGTCACACCAAAGGCATTTACTTCCAGGCCTTCGCTTTCCGGCCCGATCACGCCGACGAGTTCGACCGGCCTGCGCGCATAAGGCGGCAGATCGGGCATGATCGGGGTATCGAGCAGCTCGGTATCGTTCGTTTCCTCTGTGCCATCCGCCACCTGCACGGCAACCGAACCACTTCCACCCGCAGATCCGCCACTGCTGCCCGCGCCCGAAATCTCGCTGGAGGCCGAACTGGAGCGTTCGGCAGCATCAATATCAATATCAAGCTGCGGGGCCTCTGGCTCGCGCGCAGGCGCGGCAGCCGGGCGCGGCGCAGGCTTGCTCGATGGCTTGGAAGGCTTTGCATCGGGCGGATCGCCAAATCCGGGCGGCAAGATCGATTCAGGCGCGCCACGACCCAGCACCGGCAAGGCGATCACGCCAATGGAAGCTGTAGCGAGCAACGCCAGCGTGAAGGGCTTAGCGAATCGCATTGGCGTCCACCGCAATTTCCTGACGGGCCATATCTTCAGGCCCCACTCTGGACTGGAGGAACCAAAGCACGCCAAATATGGCCAGCGCAACCAGCACCCACTTCAACATTTGAGACATTTTCAACCGACAATTGCCCTTGATCGGCACCTTTTGCCCCATTTGACCATGCCGTGTATAGCCCCCCGCCAGCATGACCGCCGATTCCACCTCCCCTGCCCCGCCTATCCCGCGCAGTGCGGCCACCCGCACGATCGCGCTGGTTGGCCTGATGGGCGTGGGAAAGACCAGCATCGGCAAGCGCCTCGCTCAACGGTTGCACCTGCCCTTTGTTGACGCCGATCATGAAATCGAATGCGCAGCAGGCATGAC
>CALMZE010000125.1 GCA_937870585.1 uncultured Sphingomonadales bacterium
TCGGCGGCCCCATCAGGGACGCTCCCCCGCTTCGTCAGCGACTTTGGCGCAGTGCAACACGCGCTGATTCGAGTCAACCGCCGATCAGCGACGCCGCGCCGTCGCGCCAGCCTTGTTCCAGCAATTCCATGTCGCGCAAGACGGGCAGAGCCTCTGGTTCTGCCTTCCAGCCGCCGCCAATCAACAGATCGAAAACGCGCTTCACGCTCCAGCCCGGCAGCGCGCGGGACTCTATCGACAGAGCGTCACCCGCCTGCACCTGCCCTTCCTCGATCACGCGGAAATACCAGCCGGAGCGCGATTCGCGCACCATCAGCTTAGGCAAAGTCGTCCACGCCATGCGATGCCCCTGCTTCCAGCAGGGCTGGCGCGGCTGGCTGACTTCGATCAGCGCGGTGCCGCAGCGGAACCGGTCTCCAATGCAGACCGCATCCTCCATCAGGCCCTCGCTGGACAGATTCTCGCCAAAAGCCCCCGGCGCACCGAGAAGCGGATGATCGGATGCGTCGCGCCGCCAGCGGGCATAATGATCAAACGGATAGAGATGCAGCGCCTTGTCAGGCCCGCCATGGTGGCGCGTGTCCGCCTGTTCATCGCCCTCCAGCCCCAGAAAACCAACCCGCACCGGACCGTTGCGCGGGCTTTTGGCAATCGCGCTCCCCTCCCCTTGCGCAAAGGGAATGATCGTGCCGGTCAGGACCGCGCGGATGGGCCAGTTCATGCAAGAGTCCTTCAGCCTGTTGCGCATTGCGTGCTGAGGCATCACATGCGGGGAATTGTGTATAGACACAAGGGCAGGGAAACGAGGGGCACTATGGCACAATCCATCTTCATCACAGGCGGAGCCTCCGGCATTGGCCGCGCGGTGGCACAGCATTTCGCGGCGCGCGGCTGGTTCGTCGGACTGGCCGATGTGAATGAGGCGGGCATGGTGGAGACAGCCGCGCTGCTCCCGGCTGGCATGTCATCCATCCACAAGCTCGACGTGCGGGACCGCAAGGCGTGGGACGGTGCCTTGTCCGCCTTTGTGGAAAAGGCTGGCGGTCGGCTGGATGTGTTGTTCAACAATGCCGGGATCGCGCGCGGCGGCCAGTTTGCCGATTGCAGCACGGCGGATCATGATCTGCTGATTGACATCAACTTTCGTGGCGTCGTCTATGGGGCTGAGGCGGCCCTGCCCTATCTGCGCCAGACTCCGGGCAGTTGCCTGCTCAACACCGCGTCAGCTGCCGGAATTTTCGGGCCGCCGGGCCTTGCCACTTATGCCGCCACCAAATTCGCCGTGCGCGGGCTGACCGAGGCGCTCGAAATCGAATGGGCGGCGCTCGGCATCAAGGTCCGCGCGCTGATGCCGGGTTTCATCAACACGCCGCTGCTCGACATTACCACCGCAGGCACTAACCATACCGCGCGCGAGGAATTCCAGGAATCGGGTCTGGAATTCACGCCTGTCGAGGAGGTCGCCGAAACCGCATGGCACGCCGTCCATGATGGCAAGGACGTGCATTATCCGGTGGGCAAAACCGCCAAACGCCTGCGCTTCCTCGCCCGCTGGGTACCGGGGCTGATCCGCAGCACAATGAAGAAAGACGGCAAAGCGAAAATCTGATCAGACCGAAACGATCCGCCCCCACCCAATGCGCGACTCAGTTCAACCGTGCGCAGCGAAATCCGCATGGGCCAGGAAGCGTTCAGCGTCGAGCGCCGCCATGCAGCCCATACCTGCCGCCGTCACCGCCTGCCTGTAGACCTTGTCGGTCACATCGCCTGCTGCAAACACGCCGGGAATGGAGGTGCGGGTGCTGCCCGTTTCAACCAGAACATAGCCTTCGCTATCGGTTGGCACATGGCCCACCAGCACTTCTGTGGCAGGCTTGTGACCGATGGCGACGAACGCGCCATCCACCTCCAGCGAGGAGGTTTCGCCCGTCTGCACGTTGCGCAGCGCCAGGCTGGTAAGCACTTCGGGTTCTCCGCTGCCGACAAAGGCATCCACGCCGGTATTCCACAGCACCTTGATGTGCGGGTGCGCAAACAGCCGGTCCTGCAAAATCTTCTCCGCACGCAGCGAATCGCGGCGGTGGATTAGCGTCACGTCCTGACTGTGATTGGTGAGGTACAGCGCCTCTTCCACAGCCGTATTGCCGCCCCCGATCACGGCAACCTTCTTGCCACGATAGAAAAAGCCATCGCACGTAGCGCAGGCGGAGACGCCCTTGCCCTGCATCAGCGATTCACTCTCCAGACCCAGCCATTTGGCCTGCGCGCCGGTTGCGATGACCAGCGTATCCGCCAGATAGAGCGTCCCGCCATCGCCGGTCAGCTTAAACGGCCGTTCGGACAGATCAACCGCGCTGATCAGATCCCACACCATTTCCGCGCCGACATGTTCAGCCTGCGCCTGCATTTCCTGCATCAGCCAAGGCCCCTGAATCACATCGCGGAAGCCGGGATAATTCTCCACATCGGTCGTGATGGTCAGTTGGCCGCCGGGCTGGAGACCCTGCAATACAATCGGCTTCAAGCCCGCACGCGCTGCATAGATGGCAGCCGACAGACCGGCAGGGCCGGACCCCATGATGAGCATACGGGTTTTGACGGTCTGTGACATGGAGGCTCCGAAGCTTGGGATACGAATCGCTGGGTGCAGGAGATAGGAAGCCCCCCCGCCCGGCGCAACACCCGCCTAGCGGTAACACACCTTGCGGACTGCCTCCACGATGCGTGCAGCGTCGATCACGGCCAGCTTTTCCAGATTGGCGGCATAAGGCAGCGGCACATCTTCATTGCACACGCGCAGCACGGGCGCGTCGAGATGGTCGAAGCCCTCTTCCATGCAGATCGCCTGAATTTCGCTGGCGATGGAGCAGACCGGCCAGCCTTCCTCTGCCACAACAAGCCGGTTGGTCTTGGCGAGGCTCGCCAGCACCGCGCCCTTGTCCAGCGGGCGCAGCGTGCGCAGATCGAGCACTTCGGCGTTGATGCCTTCCGTTGCGAGCGTTTCAGCGGCTTCCAGCGCAAGACCGACGCCAATCGAATAGCTGACGATGGTCACATCGCTGCCTTCGCGCATGATCCGCGCCTTGCCGATGGGAACCACATGATCGCCCTCGGGCACAGGGAAGCTGCGGCCATAGACCAGTTCATTTTCCAGGAAGACGACCGGATCTTCGCAACGGATCGCTGACTTGAGCAGACCCTTGGCATCTGCCGCATCATAGGGCGCGATCACGATCAGGCCGGGCACATTGGCATACCAGGGCGCGAAGTTCTGGCTGTGCTGCGCGCCGACGCGGCTGGCTGCGCCGTTGGGGCCACGGAACACCACCGGACAACGCATCTGCCCGCCCGACATATAATTGGTCTTCGCCGCAGAATTGATAATATGATCAATCGCTTGCATGGCGAAGTTGAACGTCATGAATTCGATGACGGGCCGCAATCCGGCCATCGCCGCGCCCGAACCAATCCCGGCAAAACCGATTTCGGTGATCGGCGTATCAATGACTCGCTTGGCCCCGAATTCATCGAGTAGCCCCTGCGTCACCTTGTACGCGCCCTGATATTGCGCGACCTCTTCCCCCATCACGAAGATGCGCGGATCGCTCCGCATTTCTTCCGCCATGGCGTCACGAAGCGCTTCGCGGACCGTGGTGGGGGTTCCACCTTCCAGGGAGACCGTCTGGGCGGGGGCGGGCTTTATCTCCCTCTCCCCTTGAGGGGAGAGGGCCGGGGAGAGGGGCTGTTCGGGGATAGCAGACTGCGCGATTGACTGCCCCTCTCCCAACCCTCTCCCCTCAAGGGGAGAGGGCTTTGCGGCCTCCTCCCCCTCGCCAGCAATCAGCGCAATCACCGTGCCAACCTTCACGCCTTCGCTGCCTTCAGGCACGAGCAATTCGCTCACCACGCCTTCATCAACAGCTTCAAATTCCATCGTCGCCTTGTCGGTCTCGATCTCGGCGAGAATGTCGCCGGACTTGACCTCATCCCCGGCCTTGACGAGCCAGCGGGCAAGCGTGCCTTCTTCCATCGTGGGAGAGAGAGCGGGCATTTTCAGTTCAATCGCCATCTCAATAGCTCCCCACCAGAACGTCGGTATAGAGTTCGGCCAGATCGGGCTCGGGCGAGGATTCCGCGAAATCGGCGGCTTCGTTGGAGATGCGGCGCACCTCCTTGTCGATCCCCTTGATCACATCTTCGGCAACGCCGGCTTCCAGCATGATCTTCTTCAATCCGTCGATGGGATCGCTCTTTTCCTTCACGTCCTGCACTTCTTCCCGCGTGCGGTACTTGGCGGGGTCAGACATGGAATGGCCGCGATAGCGGTAGGTTTTCACCTCCATCAGCAGCGGGCCATTGCCGGAGCGCACATAATCGAGCGCCATATCGGCCGCACCGCGCATTTCCAGCACGTCCATGCCGTTCACTTGGATGCCGGGAATACGGAAGGATTCGCCGCGCCGGTGGAAATCGGTTTCGGAGCTGCTGCGATTGACCGCCGTGCCCATCGCATAGCCGTTATTCTCGATCACATAGATGATCGGCAGCTTCCAGAGCGCGGCCATGTTGAAGCTCTCATAGACCTGGCCCTGATTTGACGCACCATCGCCGAAATAGGCCACCGCCACGCCGCCATCCTCATTATATTTGTGCGCAAAGGCGAGGCCCGTGCCGAGTGCGACCTGCGCGCCGACAATACCGTGGCCGCCATAAAATTTATGATCGACCGAGAACATATGCATCGATCCGCCCTTGCCGCGCGAAATGCCGACTCCGCGCCCGGTCAATTCCGCCATGATGACGCGCGGATCAATGCCATAAGCGAGCATGTGGCCATGATCGCGATAGCCGGTGATGACGCTGTCCTTGTTGGCATCAAGGCTGGATTGCAGCCCCACCGCGACGGCTTCCTGCCCGATATATAGATGGCAAAAGCCACCAATCAGCCCCAGTCCATAAAGCTGCCCGGCCTTTTCCTCGAACCGGCGGATCAGCAGCATATCCTTGTAGAAGCGCAGCATCTCATCCTGCGACGCAGGATAGGGCTTGATATTCGACAGGGCGTCTGCCCCTGAAGAGGCGGCTTTGCTGGTCGCGGCGCGGGCCAAATCTGTTCCCCTCGGGATCCGGGTTCTTGGTGCGGCGTGCAGACGGCGCGCCCGCACGAATGGAAACCGGCGCTTTCCGTAACGAAAACGCCTTTACCCCATTTACGAGCCACAACGCTATCAGTCGAGAGGGATAATCACTTCATCGGGCCGCGCGAGGCCCAAATCCTTGCGGATCAGCTCATCGGCCATATCGGGGTCCGCCTGTTTGGGGTTCACCAGATCGACGCGGTGCCGCAGAATGTCGCGCTCTTTGGTGAGTTTGGCGAGTTCAATCTCATGGGCAGCCAAGCGCTGGCTATAATCGCCCCAAGCCAGCACGCCATTGGTGCCGAACAGCGCATAGCCCGCGAACACAGCAATAATGGCCACGCCAAAGCCCTGCCAAGCCCAGCCGCGCACTACATCTTTCCAAGATTTCTTGCCCCACATGACGCCCTTGAATCACAAGGGCGTCATGACGTCAACCTCAATCAGACGCGGAAAATGCCGCGTCCGGCGTAGCGCGCGACGCTGCCCAGTTCTTCTTCGATGCGGATCAGCTGGTTATACTTGGCCAACCGGTCGGAGCGCGCAAGGCTGCCGGTCTTGATCTGGCCGCAGTTGGTGGCAACCGCAAGATCGGCAATCGTCGAATCTTCGGTTTCGCCAGACCGGTGCGACATGACGGCAGTGTAACCTGCACGGTGCGCCATATCGACAGCGGCGAGCGTTTCAGACAGCGTGCCGATCTGGTTGACCTTGACGAGGATCGAGTTGGCAAGGCCTTCACGGATGCCATCGGCAAGGCGCTTGGGGTTGGTAACGAACAGATCATCGCCGACCAGCTGGCACTTGTCGCCGATCAGCTCCGTCAGCAGCTTCCAGCCTGCGCGGTCATCTTCGCCCATGCCGTCTTCGATCGACTTGATTGGATAATTGGCGACGAGTTCAGCCAGATATTTGGCATTCTCTTCAGACGAACGGACCAGCCCTTCGCCTTCGAAATGATAGGCCCCATCCTTGCAATATTCGGTCGCAGCGCAATCGAGCGCAAGCACGACATCATCGCCGGGCTTGTAGCCAGCGGCTTCAATCGCCTGCATCACGAAATCGAGAGCTTCCGGAGCGGACGCCAGATTGGGCGCAAAGCCGCCTTCGTCACCCACTGCGGTCGCCAGACCCTTGTCATGCAGCTTCTTCTTCAGAGTGTGGAAGATTTCAGAACCCATGCGCACCGCGTCAAAGATCGTGTCGGCGCCGACCGGCATGATCATGAATTCCTGAAAATCGATGGGGTTATCGGCATGAGCGCCGCCATTGATGATGTTCATCATCGGAACTGGCAGAACGTGCGAGGAGACGCCACCGACATAGCGATAGAGCGGCAGACCGCGCGAATCTGCCGCCGCCTTGGCGGCTGCCATCGAGACGCCGAGCAGCGCATTCGCGCCGAGACGCGCCTTGTTCTCGGTGCCATCCAGCTCGATCAGGCGGGCATCGAGATCGCCCTGATCTTCGGCATCATAGCCGCGCAGCGCGTCCGCAATCTCGCCATTCACGCCTGCAACGGCCTTCGCCACGCCCTTGCCGAGGAACTTCGCCTTGTCTCCGTCGCGCAATTCTACCGCTTCATAGGCACCCGTCGAAGCGCCCGAGGGTACGGCTGCGCGGCCAAAAGCGCCATCTTCCAAGGTTACATCGACCTCAACCGTGGGGTTACCACGACTGTCAATGATCTGGCGGGCATGGATATCGAGGATGGCAGTCATTATATGGGAACCTCAAGCGGTTGGTGTTGATGGGCGCAGCCCATAGAGATCATCCCGCAGCGAAGCAAATGGCGGCTCTGTTCCGCCGGGTCAAAAGAAGGATTTGCGTAACATGGCAGACGAAGCGCCGAAGAAAACCCGCGCCAAAGCGGCACCCAAGGCCGAAACTGCGAAGGCCCCGGCCAAAGCGCGCGCCACCAAGCCCGCCGCGGTTGCGGCAGTCGAAGCTGCACCCGCCGCCGAATCGCTCAAGGATCAGGCGACGGCATTCGCGCGCAATGCGGGCGACAAGGCGAAGGATTATGCGAGCACCGCAAAAGACAAGACGTCGAGCGCGCTCCACAACATCACCGGCATGGCTGAAGATGTGGCCAAGACCATCGATGAGCGCGTGGGCGCAGGCTATGGCGACTATGTCCGCAAGGCCGCATCGACCGTGACCAGCGTGGCGGATTCGCTCGATGCCAAGTCGGTGGACGACATTGTCGACAACACACGGCAGTTTGTTAAGGAAAAGCCCGCAGTAGCGATTGGGGCAGCGGTGGCTGTTGGCTTCTTGCTCACCCGCCTGTTCCGCGCTGGAGGCAATGACGAAGCCTGATGCAGGCCGGGCAGAGCGATGAGGCGGAACGCCCTGTGGCAGAAGGGGAGGTGCGCCCTCCCCTGATGGCATTGGTGCGCCAGCTTGGGCAGGATGCGCAGAGCTTTGCCAAGGCCGAAACCGCATTCCTGAAGGAGCGGGTGGGCGAAGGCTGGTCTCATGCGGTTCCGGGGCTGGCCGCCATCGGGATTGCGGTTGCGCTGCTGTTCGGGGCGTTCATCGCCCTGCCGCTGGGTGTGATGATGATCGTGGGCGAATGGATTGGCCTTGCTCTGGCTGTTCCGCTCGTCATGGGTGTGGTCGCTTTGATCGGCCTCATCCTTGTGAAATTCGGGCAGCGCCGGTTGAAGGCTGCCCTCAAATTGCCGGAGGACCGATGACACTCGAAGATGCCCGTTCCGAAGCCGAGCGCGCGCGGGATGCGCTGCGCTTTCATGGCGCGCAAGTGAAAGAGAGGCTCCAGCCCGCCTCGCTTGCGGAAGATTTGAAGATCGTCGCGCGCAAGCGGGCGATTGCGCTTGCCGGGGCCGCGCTGGCGAACAAGAAGGCGCGTCCCGCCGTTGCAGCGAGCGCCGTCATTGCCGGGGCCGCCTATCTCTTGCGCAAACCCATTGCCAATCTCGTGGCGCGCCGCCTGAACAAGGGAGCCTGATTTATCATGAGCAAGATGACCGACAAAGCCGCTGCTGAAGCGAGGAAAGTGTCAAAGAAGGCCAGCGCCGCGATTGAAAGTGGCAAGGCGAAAGCCGGGGCCGCTCTGGAAAGCGGCAAGGCCAAGGCCGATGTAGCGCTGAAATCCGCTCGGGGCAAGGCGGATGAAGCTGTGAAGGTCGCTCGTGCGCGCGCTGAAGAGGCCGCCAAGGTGGCGCGTGAAAAGACCGATGAAGCCATCAAGGTTGCCCGCGCCCGGGCCAGCGAAGCCGCAACCGCCACCAAGGCCACCGCGCGCAAGGCCGCAGACAAGACCAGCGAGGGCATTGAAAGCAATCCCATGCTGGCCCTGGTCGGCGGGCTGGCCATCGGCGCCATTGCGGCGGCCCTGCTCCCGAAGACACAGCGCGAAAGCGCTGCGCTGGGCAAGGCGGGCAAGTCGATCCGGGACAAGGCCAGCGGCGCTCTGGACGCTGCCAAATCGGCAGGCCGGGAGCAGCTTGACGCGCTCGGCGTCAATGCAGATGCTGCCAGAGAACAAGCACGCGATATAGCGCGCAAATTGGGGGAGGCTGCCAGCTCGGCTGGATCAGCAGCAGCGGACAGCGTTCGCAGCAAGAATTGATAAGGAAAAATATGAGCCAGAAACTTCACCTTGTTTTCGGGGGGCGCGTCCGCGATCCGCAGGCGCTCGAATTCAAGGATCCGTCCAAGCTCGATGTTGTGGGCATTTATGCAGACTATGCCGCCGCTGAAAAAGCATGGCGCGGCAAGGCGCAGAAGACAGTGGACGATGCCGAAATGAAATATGTGATCGTCCATCTCCACAAATTGCTGGAGCCCAAGCTGGACGATTGACGCAAGGCCAGCCCGGCAGCTTTTTAGCTTGCCGGGCGCGCGTGCGTTCCCTAACCGTTCCCGGATCATGAACGCCCTGCCCGATTTGAACGAACCTGCCTATGTAAAGGGCCTGAACGCCCCGCAGCGCGAAGCTGTGCTGACTGTAGACGGGCCGGTACTGATGCTGGCAGGCGCAGGCACGGGTAAGACAGCGGCGCTGACCGCGCGGCTGGCGCACATCATTGCCACGCGCCGGGCCTGGCCGTCCGAAATCCTCGCCGTCACCTTCACCAACAAGGCCGCGCGAGAAATGCGCGAACGCGTGGGGCGCATCATCGGCGATGCGGTGGAAGGGATGCCCTGGCTCGGCACTTTCCATGCCATCGGCGCCAAGATGCTGCGCCGCCACGCCGAACTCGCTGGCCTGCATAGCAATTTCACGATCCTCGATACCGATGATCAACTCCGCCTGCTGAAGCAGGTGATCCAGTTGGCCGAATTGGATGAAAAACGCTGGCCCGCCCGGCAACTCGCGGGGCTGATTGATCAATGGAAGAATAAGGGCCTCACCCCCACCGATGTGGACGCCGGTGAAAGCGAGCGCTTCGCCAATGGGCGCGGCGGGGAATTGTATGGCATTTATCAGGACCGGCTGAAAACGCTCAACGCCTGCGATTTCGGCGATCTGCTACTCCACATGCTGACAATCCTGCGCCAGCACCGCGATGTGCTGGAACAGTATCAGCAGCGCTTCAAATATATATTGGTGGACGAATATCAGGACACCAACAGCGTCCAGTATCTCTGGCTCCGCCTTCTCGCCCAGCGTCACAAGAATATCTGCTGCGTGGGGGATGATGATCAATGTCTTGCCCCCGGAACGCCGGTCCGCATGGCGGATGGGAGCGACAAGCCGATAGAGCAGGTACAGGTCGGCGACTATGTCTTGTCCTGCTTTGGCAAGGGCGACTTCCGCCCGGCGCGTGTCGAACGGGTTCACATCGCCTCCCCTTCGGCAGCCCGCATCCGCATCCAGACGACGACCGGGCTGGAAATCGACAGCACGCCCGAACATGTTCATTTCGCAGATTTCGTGGCGGGAGAAAGCCCTCAACAGCATTTCACCTACCTAATGTACAAGCGCGGGCTCGGCTATCGGCTGGGCACGTCGCAAGTCTATACGCGCGGGCAAAAGCGCGCGATCATCGGTTTCCGGCAACGTTGCCTGCAGGAACATGCCGATGCGGTCTGGCTGATCGACGCTTTCACCAGCGAGCCCGATGCCCGGGAGCAAGAGCATCGGCTGAGCCTGCGCTATGGCATCACCACTTTGCCCTTTGTCGCGCGCAAGGGCAAAGCTGTCCAAGGCATCGTTCATGATCAAGCCCGACTTGACAGGCTTCATGCGGATTTGTCCGGCCTTGGTGGGGCCGAGCGTCTGATGGCTGACTATGGCCTGTCTCCAGACCATCCCCATCATGTTCCCCAGACGTCGCGTGGCAAGCGCCGGACGTTGAACATCTCGCTCTACGCCGAACATCGCGGCGCAACGCCGATGCACCGCGTGTCTCTGAGCGGCTGTGACCCGGAAGGGGCCGATGCGCTAACTGCGTTGGGGCTCAACGCCAGACGTTATCCCCGCAATCCGGCCAATTGGCGTTTTGAAACGCTGTGGCGCGATCAGGCCAGACTGACGCAGATTGAAGCGGACATCACCGCCCGACTGGATGTGACGCGGGTATGCAAGGCCAATCTTCTGGGCAAGCCGCTCACGCTCCGCCCGGCGGCACAGGTGCGTGTCGGCATGGTGCTGGCGGGAGCTGATGGGCACTATCATCCGGTTGAACGCGTGGATCGCATAGAGGCCGAAGGTCCAGTCCATGATCTGGATGTTGCGCCAACGCATAATTTCATAGCCAATGGCCTGATCACTCACAATTCGATCTACTCATGGCGTGGCGCAGAAGTGGCGAATATCCTGAAGTTCGAGAAGGATTTTCCCGGCGCGGCGGTGATCAAGCTCGAACAGAATTACCGATCTACGCCGCACATCTTGGGGGCGGCCTCCGGGCTGATCGCGCAAAATGCCGGACGTCTGGGCAAGACACTTTGGACCGAGGTTGATGCAGGCGAGCGCGTGCAGATTATCGGCGTGTGGGATGGGCCGGAGGAAGCGCGGCGGATCGGCGAACTGCTCGAATCGCACCAGCAGCGCGGCGGCAGCCTTGATGAATGCGCCATCCTTGTCCGCGCGCAATTTCAGACGCGTGAGCTTGAAGACCGGTTCATCGCAATCGGAATGCCATACAAGATCATTGGCGGTTTCCGCTTTTATGAGCGCGCCGAAATCCGCGATGCCCTCGCCTATCTCCGCCTCGTCAATCAGCCTGCGGATGATCTGGCGTTTGAGCGGATCATCAATGTCCCCAAGCGCGGTTTGGGTGACAAGGCCGTCGCCAAGGTTCAGATGCTGGCGCGCGCGGAGCAGGTCTCGCTGGTCACGGCTGCATCTCGCATTCTCGATACTGACGAACTGACGCCGCAAGCCCGGCGCTCGCTTGGCAATTTCATCGGCGATCTGGCGCGTTGGCGCGATAGGGTGCGCGATCTGCCGCCTGCCGAACTTGTGCGCACGATCATGGAAGAGTGCGGATACACAGCGGCCCTGCAAGCTGAAAAGTCCGTGGAAGCCTCCGGACGTCTGGAGAACCTCTCCGAACTCGCCCGCGCAATGGAAGAGTATGACACGCTCGGCGCGTTTCTGGAGCATGTCAGCCTTGTCATGGACAATGACTCAACGGCCGATGGCGAGAAGGTGACGATCATGACGATCCACGCCGCCAAAGGGCTGGAATTTGATCAGGTCTATCTGGCGGGCTGGGAAGAAGGCGTCTTCCCCTCGCAGCGCGCGCTCGATGAAGGCGGGCTCAAGAGCCTCGAAGAGGAACGCCGCCTGGCTTATGTGGCGATCACGCGCGCGCGCAAGCTGTGCACGATCCTCCACGCTGCCAATCGTCGTATTTATGGGCAATGGACATCCAGCATCCCCTCGCGCTTTATTGCCGAGCTGCCTGCCGAGCATGTAACCGAGAAGACCAGCTTGTCGGGCGGAGAAAGTCTGTGGCGTGCCAATTGGAGCCAGTCTGCCGATCCCTTTGCCCATGTACAGCGCAGCACTGGGCGCGGGCCGGGCTGGCAGCGCGCGGCGGACAGCGGAACCTACTCCCCTGCCCCGCAACGCATCGTTGAGGCGCGCGGTTCAGCCATCAGTCTGGGAAACAAGGGGCGCAGCGACCTGTCTTTGGGGCAGCGCGTGTTCCACCAGAAGTTTGGCTATGGCGTGATTGCGGAGATTGAAGGAAACAAGCTGGAGATCGACTTTGAACAGTCAGGCCGCAAGCGTGTGATCGACAGCTTCGTCACCATCGCCTGACCTCCAGACGCGAGAAAAGGGCCGGACCCGAAGGTCCAGCCCTTTCATCATGCCGTTTGGCATTCGCAATCAGGCGGCGACGGGCGCGGCCTTCTTGGCGATTTCGCGCTTCAGGCGACGCGCGCGCAGCGACAGCTTTTCGTCGCCGGTCTTGGCGAGCCAATTGTCCAGACCGCCCACATGCTCCACCGAACGCAGGCCATTGGCCGAAACGCGGAGGCGAACGCCCTTGCCGAGCGCGTCGGACAGAAGCGTGACGTTCTGAAGGTTGGGCAGAAAGGTCCGCTTGGTCTTGTTGTTGGCGTGAGAGACGTTGTGGCCAACCTGACGACCCTTGCCTGTGAGTTCGCAAATGCGCGACATCGCTATAATCCTGTGACTAACTATTGCCGGAAAGACCGCGCCGTTAAAGCGCTTGGGCGGATTCGTCAACCGTTTCTGTTGCAAAAGCTTGACCAACAGCGCGCTCAGCGGACAGAGCAGCATCATGAGCCTGCCCCCTTCCCCCTTCATGGCCCGCGCGCTCGCGCTGGCGCAAGCCGCAGCAGATGCGGGCGAAGTTCCAGTGGGTGCCGTCATCGTGAAGGATGGGCAGATTATTGCCGAGGCTGCCAACGCCATGCGCACCGCGCGCAACCCCACCCGCCACGCTGAAATGGACGCGATTCAGGCTGCCTGCGCGGCGCTGGAGCAAGAGCGGCTCGACGGCTGCGATCTGTGGGTCACGCTGGAGCCTTGTGCCATGTGCGCAGGCGCCATCGCCCATGCCCGGATTGCCCGGCTCTATTATGCCGCGAGCGACCCCAAGGGCGGGGCTGTGGAACATGGCCCGCGCTTCTTCACTCAGCCCACCTGCCATCATCGCCCGGAGGTCTATGCCGGGCTGTGCGAAGGCGAGGCTGCTGAGCAGTTGCGGCGATTCTTTGAGGAGCGGCGATGAAGCGCCTGTTCATTTTCGGGCTGGGTTATGCGGCCAAGCAGATCGCGGCCCGTTTTGCGCGAGAAGGATGGGAAGTCCTCTCGACAGGGCGCGAGGGCAGCATGGCGTTTGACGATGCCGCATCGGTGCGGCTCGCGCTCGCCGATTGCGGGCATGTCCTCTCTTCCGTGCCGCCCTTGGCCGATGGAGACCCGGTGCTCAACACCTATGGCGATGCGCTGCGTGGCAACTGGCGGGGCTATCTCTCCTCAACCGGCGTTTATGGTGATGCGGGCGGCGCATGGGTGGATGAAAGCGCGCCGATCCGGGGGCGTCGCGCGAGCCGCAATGACGCGGATGCGGACTGGCTGGCTCACGGTGCGCGCGTCTTTCGCTTGCCGGGCATCTATGGCCCCGGCCGGTCGATGATCGAGCGTGTCCGCGCTGGCCAGGCGCATCGCATCGATCTGCCCGATCAAGTGTTCAGCCGCGTCCATGTCGAGGATATTGCCTGTGGCGTCATGGCGGCGCTGGATGCGCCTGCCGGAGCCTATAATCTGGCGGACGATTTGCCGTGCGGGCAGAACCTTCTGGTCGAATGGACCTGCGCCGCGCTGGGCCTGCCGCTGCCTCCGCTGCAAACGCTGGACGAAGCCAACCTCTCCCCTGCCACCCGGGCTTTCTATGCTGAGAATCGCCGCGTGGCGAATGGCAAGGTGAAGCGCCTGCTTGGCTGGCAGCCCCTTTATCCGAGCTGGCGCGAGGGGCTGGCGAGCCTGCTGGCGGGGAGTGCGGGGTGATATGAGCAGATTTGGCCTCACGCCAAGACGCAAAGACGCCAAGAAGAAATCAGAAATATGAAATGATAAAGGACGTCGCCCCCGCGCAGGCGGGGGCCGGGTGCATCGTCAGCGTCCAGCTTTCATTGGCTTGACGTCGCCCCCGCGCAGGCGGGGGCCGGGTTGCAAGCGGAGAGCGAACTCTACACTAGGCCCCCGCCTGCGCGGGGGCGACGATTGGGGGGGGGGGCTCAGCGATTCCTGCTCCTCAGCGCCCTCTGCGTGAAACGAAAAGGCCGCCCCCGAAATCCGGACGCAGCTGTGCCTTGGTGAGCAAAAGGAAGGGGCGGTCGGCGCGGGTTACGCGCGGGGTTTGGGTTGGCGGAATGATTTGCTGTTGAAGGCCCCTGGCTCGTTCCGTCTCGCATACCGTGAGGGCCACTTTTGAAATGCCGGCCCCTGGACTGTCCAATCGGGGGCCAAAAGCGCCAAAGCCCCTGATGGTTCGCGGATTGCGCCGCGAAGACGGAGTTGCCTCCGCCATCCTGCCGGTCCGGGTGTGCGTGGTTCAGAGCTTGAGATCACAGGCTCTTTTCAAGAGCAACCCGACCCCGACCCGCGCCGACCGTGCTGCAAGGATGTCTCCTCCGCAGCGTCCCCGTCATCCTCAGCCAGCCCTAGAAACAGGATGAAATGACGCCCCGACCTGTAGCGCCAAATGGGCAAAAAGGCAAGAACAATAGTGGAACAAATAGGACTATTCGCCCCGTCGCCCCGCACTTGATGCGGGGCTGGGCTTACTCTCGGCACGCGCGCTCAAGAAGCGAGGCCCCGTGTCAAGCACGGGGCGACGGTGTGGTGGGGGGATCGAGCCCCCCTTCAAACCACCACCATCAAAACACGGCCTCAGGCCCCGTCCCCATCATCGCGCCGCGTACGGCGGGGATGGTGGGGTTGCCATAGCTCAGGAACTGGTCGTGGAAGGCTTTCCACTTGCTGTGATCGCCCTTGGTCCAGTCGTCGCGCAGCTTGCGGATCAGCAGCTTGCCCATCGTGTAGTTGATATAGGCCGGATCATAGGTCCCGCGCGCCGATTGCTGGCGCGCATTGCCTTCATCCTGATAGCATTGATCAAGGAACATTTGGCGCGATTGATCAAGCGTCATGCCCTGCGCGTGCAGGCCGATGGCAGAAAGATAACGGCAATTGCGCAGCAGCGCATTGGAGATCTGGCCGATATGCGCTTCGGCATCGCCCTTCAGCAGCCCGGCATCCCACATCATTTCCTCGGCATAATGCGCCCAGCCTTCGGCAAACGCATAGGAGTAGAAGACCCGTCCGATCAGCGATTTGGCGCGGTTCGAATGCAGGAAGTTGAGGAAATGGCCCGGCCACACCTCATGGACTGAGGTGAAGAGCAGATCCTTCTTGCCCGGAACGAACGCATTTTGCTGTTCGGGCGTCCAGGCCGGATCAGGCGGGGAGATGTAATAGACCGAAGGCAGCCCCTTCTCATACGGCCCCGGAATGTCGATATAGGCCGAATTCTGCCGGTTATAGGGCGGGCTTTCCTCCACCAGCGCCTCTTCGGTGCCGGGGATGGAGACGATGTCATTGCTGGTCAGAAAGGCCTTGAGCTCCGGCAATTGCCGCCGTGCTTCGGCCACGGGACCGCCCTCCCCCTTGGCCGCGTTCATCTTGGCCATGCAGTCCTGAATGGTGGCACCAGCAGCATATTCAGCGCAGGCGGATTTCAGGGCATCCTGATTGCGCTTGAGATCAGCCTGACCGATCTTCACCAGCGTCTCGATATCAGTATCCACGCCCTCGGTATCGCTCAGCATCCGCAGGAATTTTTCATCGCCCAGCGCGAAATCCTGTGTGGCGGTCTTGCGCTGGCCTTCCATCCAGTCGGCCATGGCGAGCATCGCCGTTGAGGCGTCCTTGGCGGCCGCATCAAACTCTGCCTGAAGCGCCGGGTCTTTCGCACTGGCGAAGGCCGCCTTGGCGTCGGTGGTGTAGTAGCTCGCCAATCCCTTGAAGCCCGGCACCGCATAGTCAATGAAGCTGTGCGGCATCGGCGTTTTCAGGTTCGCCTTGATCTGCTCCAGCGCCTTGGGGACAGCGCGGGCATATTTGATGAAGGCCCTCGCGCGCGTGGCGGCATCTGCATAGGGCCGCGCGACATAGGTGTTGGGATCGAGCCCATTGCTGAAATACCAGGTGACGTTGCGATGCGGCGCATCGGCATCTTCCAGCCAGAACAGATCGCCCTTGGCCACCTGCACCAGATAGCGCCGCTCAAACTCCTGCTCCTTGGTGAGCAAGGTCGCGTCAAATTCCTCGGCATCGTCAATCAGATTCTTGAGCGATTCCGCCTTGTGTTGCAGGCCTTCAGCAGACCAGTCGGCCAGTTGCCCGTCAAATTCATGCCGCCCCTGATAGACCGCAAAGCTGGGGTTGAGCTTGAAATACTCCTCCAGCGATTTGGCAGCGAAGGCGGTCCACTCCTTCGATTCCACCTTGGCTGGCTCTACCGGCCCGGTCTTGCAGCCCGACAGCCCCAGAGACAGCGCCATGAGTGACGTCATGACGGCGAATTTTGCAAGTTTCACGCGCTTACCCTCCCAAATTCCATAATGATCGGGAGACTAAGCGGTTTGGGGCGGAATTCCAGCAGAATTGCAGCGGATCAGGCGTCCACCCACTCGCGCCGCGCATAGCCCTGTGCGTAGAGCAAGGCCGTGAGATCGCAGGCATTGACGCAGGCCATGGCAGCTGCCGCCGTTTTGGGTTTGGCATGATAGGCAATACCGAGCCCCGCGGTTTCGATCATAGGAATATCGTTCGCGCCATCCCCCACGGCCAGTGCATCGTCAGTCGTCAGACCAAGCGCCGCGAGTTCGGCGAGCAAGGTCTCCTTCTTGGCCGCCGCGCCGATGATCGGCCGCGCGACGGTGCCTGCCAGCGCGTCGCCCTCGATCAGCAGCGTATTTGACAAGGCCCGGTCAAAGCCGATTTCAGCGGCCACCCGATCTGCAAACACTGTGAACCCGCCCGAAACAAGCACGCAGCGCCCGCCATGCGCGTGCATCGTGCGGATCAGCGGCACCGCGCCGGGCATGATCTTCACGCGTTCGGCATAGCATTGGTCGATCACGCTGGCGGGCAGGCCTTTGAGAAGCGCGAACCGCGCATCCAGCGCGCCTTCAAAATCCAGTTCACCGCGCATCGCCCGCTCGGTCACGTCGGCCACTTGCGCCTTGATGCCGGCATAGTCTGCCAGTTCGTCGATGCACTCGATGGTGATCATCGTCGAATCCATGTCTGCCACAAGCAGGCGCTTGCGGCGCACGCCTTCGGGCTGGACGATCACGTCTATCGCGTCAGACAAGGCCTCCAGCGCGCGGCGCACAGCGGCAGCATCGCCAGAGAAACGAATGTCTGCGGCTTTGCCTTCATCAATCCATGTGGAGGGCAAGGGCGCGCCGCTTGCTGAAGAAATCGCGTCGCGGGCCGCATCAATATCTCCCCCGGAGAGGCGATCCGCTGCTATCAGCGTGGCAATGAACATCAACACCTCCTCGGGCAAGCCGCCCCTTGTGATCATCGCGGGGCCAACGGCGAGCGGCAAATCCGCGCTGGCGCTCGCCCTGTCAAGGCTTGTGCCTGCCACGATCATCAATGCCGATGCCAGTCAGGTCTATGCCGATCTGCGCATCCTGAGCGCGCGGCCCTCGGCAGAGGAGGAAGCGCAGGCCCCGCACCGCCTGTTCGGCCATATCGATGGCGCGGAGAGTTGCTCCGCCGCGCATTGGGCCGCGCAGGCCAAGGCGGCCATCGCCGAAGCGCATGACTCGCAGCGCCTGCCTGTGCTGGTGGGCGGAACCGGACTCTATCTGCGGACATTGCTCGACGGGATTGCGCCGGTGCCAGAAATTGATCCGCATATTCGCCAATCGGTGCGCGCGATGGACGCAGCTGAGGCCCATCAGCGCCTTTCAGCGGTCGATGCAGAGGCAGCCGCGCGGCTCAACCCGAATGACACCACCCGCATCGCGCGCGCGCTGGAGGTGGCGCTCTCGACCGGCAGAACGCTGGCCGATTGGCAGCAGGTTCTTGAAGGCGGGCTGGCGACCTCCGTGTCGCTTTCGGCCATGCTCTTGCTCCCGCCCCGCGATTGGCTGCGCGCGCGCTGCGATGCGCGCTTTGACACCATGTTGGAGAGCGGCGCTTTTGATGAAGTGGAGGCGCTTCTCGCCCGACGTCTTGACGCCAATCTGCCCGTGATGCGCGCGATCGGCGTGCGTGAAATTGCCGCCATGATCACCGATCCGTCATGCCGTGACACCAAGACAGAAGAAGCCAAGGCAGCCACACGCCAGTTCGCCAAGCGCCAATATACCTGGTTCCGCAATCAGTCTCCGCCGGACTGGGCGTGGAGTGAGGCGAAATTAGATGACGCCTCAATCAATGAATTGGCAATAAAATTACGCGATACAGCCTTGACACGCTAGTTTATTATCCCTAGAGCCCGCGCCTTGCGAAATTGGTGCTGCAATGCAACAGAGCGGCACCGCGCGCGTCAGACCGGAGTGAAAGAAGAAGATTATGGCCAAGGAACTGTCAGGAGCAGACATTCTCATCGAGGCGCTGTGCGATCTCGGTGTCGAGGTCGTGTTCGGCTATCCCGGCGGGGCGGTGCTGCCTATTTATGACGCCATTTTCAACCAGAAGCGCATTCGCCACATTCTCGTGCGGCACGAACAGGCAGCCACGCATGCAGCAGAAGGTTATGCCCGCGCGACCGGCAAGCCCGGCGTGGTGCTCGTCACCTCCGGCCCCGGCGCGACCAATGCCATCACCGGCATCACCGATGCGCTGATGGATTCGATCCCGATGGTGGTCATCACCGGTCAGGTTGCCACGCATCTGATCGGCTCTGACGCGTTTCAGGAAGCCGATACGGTGGGGCTGACGCGCCACTGCACAAAGCATAATTATCTGGTGAAATCGCCGCAGCGACTGGGCGATATTGTCCATGAGGCCTTTCACATCGCCACCACGGGCCGCCCCGGCCCGGTCGTGATCGATATTCCAAAGGACGTGCAGGTTGCCACTGCGCCCTACAAGAAGCCGGGCAAGATCGAGCATAGCAGCTACAAGCCGGCCTTGAAGGGCGATATCAAGCTGATCGAAGCCGCGGTGGACATGCTGGCAGCAGCGGAACGCCCGATCCTCTATACCGGCGGCGGCGTCATCAATTCCGGCACGGCAGCCGCTCAGATCCTGCGTGAACTGGCGCGGATCACCGGTGCGCCCGTCACATCTACGCTGATGGGTCTCGGCGCCTTCCCGGCGTCGAGCGATCAGTGGCTCGGGATGCTCGGGATGCACGGCACCTATGAAGCCAATTGGGCGATGAATCAGGCTGATCTCATCCTCTGCCTTGGCGCGCGCTTTGATGATCGCGTGACGGGTCGCCTGGATGCTTTTGCGCCTCATTCCAAGAAGATACACGTCGACATTGACAGGAGTTCTGTCAACAAGACGGTGCGCGTTGACCTGCCGATCATTGGCGATGTGGGTCGCGTTATGGAAGATATGGTGAAGGTCTGGAAGGCCCGCCAATATCAGAAGCAGGATCTGACCGGCTGGTGGGCGCAGATTGACGGCTGGCGTGAGAAAAAGTCCCTCTCCTATCCGGAGTCGAAGGACGAAATCATGCCGCAGGAGGCGATCCGCGTCCTTTATGAAGCGACCAAGGCAAAGAACCCGATCATCTCCACAGAGGTTGGTCAGCATCAGATGTGGGCGGCACAGCATTTCCACTTTGATGCGCCGAACAAGTGGCTCACGTCGGGCGGTCTTGGCACGATGGGCTATGGGCTTCCGGCGGCCATCGGTGCGCAACTGGGCAATCCCAACGCGCTGGTGATCGACATTGCGGGCGATGCTTCGATCCAGATGAACATTCAGGAACTCGGCACGGCCACGCAATACCGCCTGCCGGTCAAGATCTTCATCCTCAACAATGAATATATGGGGATGGTCCGCCAATGGCAGGAACTGACCTATGCCAGCCGTTATTCAGAGAGTTATAGCGATTCCCTGCCAGACTTTGTGAAGCTGGCGGAAGCCTATGGCTGGAAGGGCATCCGCATTGAAGGGCCGGACGATCTGGAGGCGGGCATCAAGGCCATGCTCGACCATGACGGCCCGGTGATCGTCGATTGTCAGGTCGCCAAACTGTCCAACTGCTTCCCGATGATCCCGAGCGGAGCAGCGCATACCGACATGATTTTGGGTGATGAACAGGTCTCCGGCGAGCTGGACGACGAAGCGAAGGCACTGGTCTAAGAACATGCACATCAAGGAAGGCCAACACGAGCGGCACACGCTCTCCGTCACCGTGTCCAATGAACCGGGCGTTCTCGCCCGGATCGCGGGCATGTTCACCGCGCGCGGATACAATATCGAAAGCCTGACCGTGGCCGATATTTCGGCAACCGACGCGATCAGCCGCATCACCATCGTCACCAGCGGCACGCCTGCGGTGATTGAACAGGTGGTTTCGCAGCTGGACCGCATGGTTCCGGTGCATGGCGTGACCGATCTCACCGTGCTGGGCGATCATGTCGAGCGCGAACTGGCGCTGGTCAAGGTGGCGGGCACCGGCGAACGGCGGATCGAGGCGCTGCGTCTGGCTGAAGTATTCCGCGCCAATGTGGTGGATACGACCATCGCCAGCTTCGTGTTCGAAGTGACGGGCGCGTCCTCCAAGATTGATCGCTTTGTCGAACTGATGAGCGAAATCGGCCTCGTTGAGGTTGCACGCACCGGCATCGTCGCCATGGCGAGGGGCAAAGAGGCAGTATGAGCAATGCCACCCTCCTCGTGGCCAGCGTCCTGACTGTCGGGGCAGCGCTGGGCCATGCCGTGCTGGGAGAGCAGCGCCTTGTGCGTCCGCTCATCGCGGCAAGAGGGTGGGCACAATCCGAACCGCTGATCAGCACTGTTATCCGACTGGCCTGGCATTGGACCACGGCGCTGATCCTATTCACAGCCTATGTCATGTATGTTGCGGCGACCGAGCCCGCATCAATCTCATCGTCGCTGGTGATGGCGCTGGGATTGATCTATCTTGGCGCGGCCCTGATTGACCTGATCCTGTCCAAGGCGCGGCATGATGCGTGGCCGCCCATGGCTTTGATTGGATTTCTTACCATCTACTCTCAAATCTAAACGCAAGAGGATTGATATGCGCGTATATTATGATCGTGACGCCGATCTGAAACTGATCGAAAACAAGAAGATCGCAATCGTCGGCTATGGCAGCCAGGGCCATGCCCATGCGCAGAACCTGCGCGATTCGGGCGTGAAGGATGTCGCCATTGCACTGCGCGAAGGCTCGGCCACTGCGAAGAAGGCCGAAGAAGCCGGGTTCAAGGTTCTCTCCAACAAGGACGCTGCTGCCTGGGCCGACATCATCATGATCCTCGCGCCCGACGAACATCAGGCCGCGATCTGGGACAATGATCTGAAGGGCAATATGAAGCCGGGTGCCGCGCTGGCCTTCGCGCATGGCCTCAACATCCATTTCGGCCTGATCGAAGCCCCCGAAGATATGGACGTGATCATGATCGCGCCGAAGGGTCCGGGCCACACAGTGCGTTCCGAATATCAGCGCGGCGGCGGCGTGCCGTGCCTGATCGCCATCCATCAGGATGCGACCGGCAATGCGCATGACATTGCACTCGCTTATGCCTCTGGCGTGGGCGGTGGCCGCAGCGGCATCATCGAAACCAACTTCAAGGAAGAGTGCGAAACCGATCTGTTCGGCGAACAGGCCGTGCTGTGCGGTGGCATCACCCACCTGATCCAGGCCGGTTTCGAAACGCTGGTGGAAGCCGGTTACGCGCCGGAAATGGCCTATTTCGAGTGCCTGCACGAGACCAAGCTGATCGTGGATCTCCTCTATGAAGGCGGCATCGCCAACATGCGCTACTCGATCTCGAACACCGCCGAATATGGTGACATCAAGACCGGCCCGCGCGTCATCACCGCCGAAACCAAAGCGGAAATGAAGCGCGTGCTGGCCGACATCCAGTCGGGCCGCTTCGTGAAGGATTTCGTGCTCGACAATCGCGCCGGCCAGCCGGAGCTGAAGGCCAGCCGCAAGGCCGCTGCGGCTCACCCGATCGAAAAGGTCGGTACGGAACTGCGCGCGATGATGCCGTGGATCGCCAAGAACAAGCTGGTGGACAAGGCCAAGAACTAAGGCTCTGCCTGAAAGGCCCTGCCCTTTTGTATCCCGATGGGACGCTTGAAGCCAGGGCCTTTCACAGGCTTCAATTGAGCGGCATTTTCGGCTAGTCCGAAATCGACTCGATCATGTCGGGCGCGTTTGAGTCACGGGGTCAATGAAGAATCATGGCCCCATCCGCAGTGGCGGAGGAGGCTTGGACTTGCGCTCGTTTTTCAAGAATATTCCTGTTTTTCTGACAGTTGCGGCTGCCATGGCGGCCCCTGTACCCGGCTTCGCGCAGATGACGCGCCCGCTCAACGCAGACAGTTTCAAACTGGGAAGCGGCGGTGGCGCCATCTGTCAGGTCCAAACGCGCAGCCGCGATTCGGCGCTCAAATCCGCTTTTGATAGGGCATGGACGATTGTCTGCCGCGATTCCGCCCGTCCGGTCGGGCGTGTTTTTGCGCTGCGCGGCACTGCAGCCGCCACCACTGATCTGCTGGAGGCACGCCGCAAGCCGGAGGTGGACTGCACCGATGCCAAAGCGGCTCCCGTTGCGGACCTGTCTTCCGCTCAGGGCAGACTCTGCCGCCTGACCGATGCGCAAATCGGCTACAAGATCATCACGGCGCGCAAGGGCAATGTCACCTATGTTGCCGAGGGGCTGGGCGCGTATGACAGCGCGCTGGTGCTGGCGCTCAA
>CALMZE010000126.1 GCA_937870585.1 uncultured Sphingomonadales bacterium
TCTGCGGGTTCTGCTCCATCGCAGGGACCTTGGACTTGGTCTTCTGCGGAACGCGACCCTTGCGGATCAGCTGGTTGATAGTAGGCATGAAGTACTCTTCACCTTGGTTGTGGCCGAAGCAGACAGGTGAAGGAATGCGGAACCCGCGAAATGCGCTTACCGGGGCAAGGCCAAAGCCGCGCCGCCACACACCACACGAGCCGAAAACGCTCCACCCGGACAACTGGACCGGGTTACTTTGACGGCTTGCCGGAGTTTTCCAACGCACCGCCAATGTTCAGCTCAACCGAAACGCAGGCAAAGCCCGGCTACGGAAGTGGCGGCCCCTAGTGCGAATCCTACATGCGGTCAAGCGGAATGGGCGGTTCGACCACGCGCAGCTGCATCGGACCTTGAACAATGGCGACTATTTAAACCGCTTGCGCGCCGCGCGTATTCACTGACAAATAGCGGTCGGCATCAGCCACAAGCCGGAGACTTGCGTATGTTGACGATCAGTCAAGGCGTGGTGACATCATTTGATGGAGAAAGAGCGCTCCAGCGCAGGGAACGCTTTTCTCGATGGGTGGCCTCGTTGCAGCCGATCACAGGCGCGCTGCCGCCACATCAGATCAGTCAGGCGCCAGACCTGTTCGTTGAAGAAGCAGCGCGCACGGGAATTGACAACGAACAACGACTGTTCGTCTATGCCCTCGCCCGTCTGCTGATTCCGGAAATGAACGGACTGCAATATATGCAAACCATGGATACGGTCTTTTCGCCGCTCGACACCGCGCTCAAGGTCGAAACAATTGCCAACATCCGGGATCGCCCAAATGGCTAGCGCGCCACTTGTGCAGAGCTGCCAGGTCGATGGCGGTTGCCCGCAGGCGCAAAGCGAGTTGCGCGAAATGCAGCAATGGGGGGGGGGGGCCGACGTCACAAATGCCGTTTAGGGCCGCCCGCCGCCGAGAACCTTTGCCCCCCCTCCCAATCAGATCTTCCCCCCCAAACCGCCCCCGCCGATGTCGCTGGTCGATGATCCGAGAGAACTGGCCAAAGCCGGTCTCAAACCTGAAGACCTGAAGATCGAAGGCACCAATTTTGGTGCAGTCGTCTATAAGAGCGGTGAGCCGCCAGCCTATACCGTCTCGTTCAGAGGGACCGAGGAATGGTTGGGCAGCGACATGGCCGCCAACAAGGATCAAGCGCTGGGGAAAAGCGATACGGCCTACTACAGCCGTGCACAGGAAATCGCCAGAAAGATGGAAATCAACAACCTCCAGAACGGTTCTCCATCGCCGCCCACGAAATTTGTCGGTCACTCGCTCGGCGGAGGTTTGGCCAGCGCGGCCGCCGTCGCGGTCGATGGCAATGCCACCACGTTCAATGCCGCCGGCCTCCACGCCAACACGATTGCGGCGGGCGGCCGTCCCAATGGCAAAGTGGTGGCGCTCCACGTCAAGGGTGAAGCGTTGACGGCACTTCAGGAGAGCACGCCCGCGCCCGACGCTTTCGGCACGCGCAAGATCGGGCTGGATCCCCCGTTCAATCTGACGCGCGATTTGCTGGCGCAGGGCCTCGGCGCTGCTTTGCTGGGCATCAAGGGCATTCTGGCCGCGGAAGCAGTCCGGTCCGGTCTGCTACACAAGATGGGAAATGTGGTAGACAGTCTGGACGGGGCGCTGGGCTCCGCGCACGATAACGTCAAAGCGAAATGTGGGGGCTGAAAAGGATATGCACGCACCATGGCCCTACCCTGGCACTTCGGCGCTCTCGCACTCGTGGCCCTGCTGCTGGGGTGTTCTAACATGACGCCCGCCCCCCCGGGCTCATCCCCCTTGGCCAATGCCGTGGTCAACCGTGAACCGGCCATTGCATTGCAACTGCTGGATTCCGGCGCCTCTCCGAACAGTAAGGATGAGCGTGGCACCGCCGTTCTGATTCTCGCGGCGGTTACGGACCAGTATCTTCTTGCCAATGTGCTGGTTCAGCGCGGTGCCGACGTCTGGGCGGCGGACAGCATGGGATATACGGCGGCAATCTATGCGAGCACTTCGCGGCTCGACGACGAGAGCGATGAGGGCAAGGCCCGCCTTGCGTTCATTTCATCGTTGCGCGCGGCGGGCTATTCTTGGCCGCCGCCGTGGCCCAAGGACGTGCTGGCCATGAGGGAAGCAGGACGGTGGCCTCCGCGCCCCGCGCAATAGCGACACGATTAACCCTGCAGCCCGACCAGACTTGCACAGCGGATGTCTGAAGCCGCGCAGAACGCTGCTAGCTCCCTCAACCGCCATCAAACCATTTTCCTACACCCCCCACCCTGCGTTAAATTGATCCTCCAACGGGGAATCCAACAAGCCAGGTGGAGTGTGGTTCCTTGCGCAATTCCGACAGTTTTGATGATGAGGACGGGGTAACCGGCCCGGTTCCGACCGCTCCCGCCAGCGGGCGCGGCGAAAGCCGGTCACCACCCCCGGTTGCCGGGGGACGGGACGATCTGGCGTGCCTGTCCGCCCGCCCTTCCCGCCGCACCAGCCGCACGGCCTTTGCCGACTTGCCGCCAGAGCCGGACGATCCCTTGCTGGGGTTTGCGCCCTATCTCCACCGGATGCCGCGCCGCAATTCGATCACGCCGGAGCGGCAGCGCGAATTTATCGCGGCGCTGGCGGCGACGGGGATCGTGACGCAGGCGGCGCGGCGGATCGGGGCTTCGCTGGAGGCGCTCTATCGCCTGCGGCATCAGCCGGGGGCGGAAGGCTTTGCCGCCGCGTGGGAGCTGGCGATCGACCGGGGGATCGCGCGGCTGGAGGATTGTGCGCTGGAGCGGGCCATTGCGGGCGAGGAGCGCCCGATCGTGCGCGGGGGCGAGGTGGTGGGGACCTGGCGGCGCTATGACACGGCGCTGCTGTTGTTCCTGCTGCGCCAGCGCCGGGGGCAGCGCTGGGCGGCGGTGGGCACGCACTATGCCTCATTGCAACCGGGCCATCCGGTTTACGAGCGGCTGCGCGGCGAGTGGGAGGCGCAGGACGCCGCCGATTCGCAGGCGGTCTATGACAGCATCGACGCGATGCTCGACCGGATGCGGGAGAACTCCATCGCCAACGCGGCCTTGCTGGCGGAGGATGAGCCGGACGAGGAGGACGAGGACGCGGCTAGAGACTGAAGGCGGGCCGCTCGGCCAGTCGGGCGCGCCATGCCGTCAGGTTCGGGCGCCCCTCGGCCGGGTCGATCCGCAGGACGCGGGCGAAATCGATCGCCACGGCGGCGGTGATATCCGCCACGCTGAACCCGCTGGCGGCGACGTATTCGCGGTTTGCCAGATGGGCATCGAAGCGGTCGAGGAAATCCAGCAACCGCGCCCGCCCGCGTTCGGCCAGTTCGGGGATCTGGGCATAGTTGACCGGGCCGGGCAGCGCGCGGTCCTTCATCGCGGGGGCGGTGTTCCGCATCGCCTCGGCAATGGCCATGAAGCATTCGCCCTCGATCTTGGCGTTCCAGCTGGCGATCTCCGCCTTGTCGAGCGGGGTGGTGCCCAGCAGCGGCGGCTGCGGCTTCACCGCTTCGGCCCAGGCGAGGATCGCGGCGTTGTCGGTCAGCGCGGGCACGCCCTCCTCCACCACCAGCGCGGGGACGGTGCAGGCGGGGTTGATGGCGCGGAAGTGTTCGCTCAACTGCTCGCCCGCGGCCAGATCGACGATCACGGTGTCGTGGGCGATCCCCTTTTCCGCCAGCACGATCCGCGCACGGCGCGGGCTGGGGGCGCGGGGGTAGTCATAGAGAATCGGCATCGGCAGCTCCCGTTTTGTGCAGCCTAGCATCCTGCGGATCGATTGCGATTCAAGACTGGTTGCCGTTACGGCACGCGCGATTCGTTCATTGACGGTTATGTTATGTTGTAACATACCTAATGCGTCGCCCCGGTGCGACTCGGGATAAGGAAAAGGCCGCCGGGGCGCCGTCACCAGAACGGAGGGTGCCACCATGGCTTATGTCGATACCCATACTTCCAACCACCGGATTGCCACGCTGACGACTGTCGCGCTGATCCACGTCGCGGCGGGGTTTGCGCTGGTCAATGGCCTGGCCGCGAGCTTCATGCCGCAGGCGCGCGAGATCTTGCGCACGTTCGATATCG
>CALMZE010000127.1 GCA_937870585.1 uncultured Sphingomonadales bacterium
GCCGCCTGTTCCACGGCCTGTTCGGCAGCGAAGACCAGAAGGAAGGCATGGCCGCGTTCGTTGAGAAGCGCCCGGGCAACTGGACAGGGCGGTAAGGAATGATGCCTCTCCTGCGCTCCGGCGGAGGCCGGAGTAGAGCGGCACCGCACGACCTTTGCTGCTTTATTGGAGCAGGCCCAGTTTCGTCAAAAGGTCGCGCGCCAGGGGTTCATTGGCATCGAGCTCCAGTGCTTGTTTGAACAAAGAGACTGCGCGCTCTTTGTCTTTGGGAATGCCCACGCCATTGTAAGCAAGTGTGCCCAATACCGCACAGCCACTGGCATTCTGTCCATCACAGGCGCGCGTCAGCAGCGCAGCAGCGCGCTCCGCATCCTGCGTGCCTGCTGATCCATTGGCGAGCATCGTGCCCTGCTGGGTGCAGCCATCCATATCGCCCTTTTCGCAGGCATGACCGAACAGCGCCGCCGCTTCGGGCAGATCCTTGTCGAGGGTCGCGCTTTCGGCCAGCAATGCACCGCCCATTACGCACGACCGCGCCAAGCCAGCATCGCAACCACGTCGGAAAAATGACAAAGCCTTGACCTCATCAACCGGACTGTCGCTCCCCTTGTTATGGACAAGCCCAAGATTGTGACACCCCTGCGCAGAACCGGCATCACAGGCCCGCTCATACAATTGCAGAGTGTTCGCGCGGTTGACGGGCATACCCTGCCCCGCATTGCTCATCAAAGCGAGATTGAAGCAACTCGCGCCATCCTTGAGTGCACAGGCTTTGTTGAAAATCGCCGCCGCGCCGCGATAGTCCACCGGTGTGCCTGCGCCATCAAACGCCATGCGCGCCAGCCGGAAACAGCCTTCCTTACTGTTCCTCTTGCACGCCTTACCAAAGAGCGTACGCGCAGTATTGAAATCCTTGGCGTTGAGCGCCGCAACCCCTTGCGCTTCGATCGATGGCGTTTGCGCACCAAGTGGAACGCTCAGCACAAGGCAAAGCAAAGCCGCGACACAGGATACAATTTTCACTCCACCATCCCCAGCTGCCAGAGGAAGAAGGCAAATTCCTCCGCATCCTCGCGCAGCGAGTCAAACCGGCCTGATTTGCCGCCATGCCCCGCGCCCATATTGGTCTTGAGCATCAGCACATTCTGATCGGTCTTCAATTCGCGCAGCTTGGCGACCCATTTGGCGGGCTCCCAATAGGTCACACGCGGATCGTTGAGGCCAGCGGTCACGAGCAGCGGTGGGTACGCCTGTGTTTTCACCTGATCATAGGGGGAGTAGCTGCGGATCAGATCGAACGCCGCCTTGTCCGTGATCGGGTTGCCCCATTCGGGCCATTCGCCGGGCGTGAGCGGCAGGCTTTCATCCTGCATGGTGTTGAGCACATCGACGAACGGCACATGCGCCGCGACCGCGCCCCACAGCTCGGGCGCTTCATTGATGACAACGCCCATCAGTTCGCCACCCGCGCTGCCGCCTGCTGCGACGACACGGCCCGGCTTGGCGTAACCGAGTTCGATCAGCCCCTTGGCGGTGTCAATAAAGTCATGGAAGGTGTTGGTGCGCTTGGTCAGCTTGCCATCCAGCTGCCATTGCTGGCCCAGATCATCGCCGCCCCGGATGTGCGCAATGGCATAGGCAAATCCGCGATCGAGCAAGCTCAGCCGCAGCGTCGAAAATCCGGGCGGGATCGCATAGCCATAAGCCCCATAGCCATAGAGATAAAGCGGACCGTTACCGTCCTTCCTGAATCCCTTCTTGTAAACCACTGAAACAGGCACCTTTGTGCCGTCGCGCGCGGTGATGTCCACGCGCTCCGTGGCGTACTGGCTGGCATCATAGCCGCTCGGGATTTCCTGCACCTTGAGCACGGTCTGCTTAAGGCTCACGACATCGACATCCATCACCGTGTCGGGCGTGACCATGCTCTCATACGACATACGCAGCGTTGAGACTTTATACTCGGGATTTTCATCCAACCCGGCGGAATAGCTTGCTTCCGGGAAAACAATACGGCGCGGCTTGCCACCGGTGTAAGAATGGATTTCCACCTGATCGAGCCCACGCTCGCGCCCTTCCACCACAAAGAAATCGGCAAAGGTCGTCACCCCGGTCATGTAGAAATCGGGATTGGGCGCGATCAGCGGCGTCCAGGTTCCCGGCGTGGCGAGCGACGCGGTCTTGAGGCTGAACTGGGTGCTGTCTTCATTGGTGTGGATGAACAGCGTGCCGTCATGCTCCTCCACATCATATTCCAGCCCCTTCTTGCGTTCGCGCACCAATAGCGGCGCTTCGTCCGGCTGATCGGCGGGGATGAGGTACGCCTCGCTCGTCTCATTGTCGCCGGTTGCAACCACGATGAAACGCTCGGAATGCGTCATGCCAACGCCTGCCTGAAAGCCCTGATCCTTCTCTTCAAAGACCAGCCGGTCGTCGGCCACGGGCGCACCCAGCTTGTGCGCCATCACCCGGTCCACGCGCCAATTTTCATTGACCAGACCATAGAAGAGCGTGTTCGCACCCTTCGCCCACACAAAGCCGCCGAGCGATCCGGGGATGGTATCAGGCAGATCCTTGCCCGTCTTCAAATCGCGGAAGCGGATGGTGAAGCGTTCGGAGCCATCGGTATCGGCAGACCAAGCGAGGATCGTCTCGTCATCGCTGATCGCAAGGCCGCCCAGCCGGAAATACTCCTTGCCCTCAGCCTCTTTGGCCTCGTCCAGCAGTACCTCGTCCGCGCCGCCCGCCACAGGCTTGCGCATCCATTGCTTATACTGTGCGCCTTTCTCGAACTTGCGCCAATAGAGCCAGTTGCCATCCTTTTGCGGCACGGAGGATTCATCCTCCTTGATGCGACCTTTCATCTCCTGAAACAGCGTTTCGATGAGCGCGGCGTGCGGCTTCATCTGAGCTTCGAAATACGCATTCTCGGCCTTGAGGTGATCGAGCACCTCCTTGTCGTCCACCGTGGGATAGCCGGGGTCGCGCATCCACGCATAGGGATCATCAATGGTGATGCCGTGGCGTGTGGTGGAATGCGGCTTCTTCGCGGCGACGGGCGGCTTGATCTCTGTCATCCCTGCCCTTTGCGCCATGGCGGGTTGAAAGGGAAGAGCCGCAAGCAGGTCCGAGGATGCAGAGCGCCGAATGCAACAATTGCCAATCAAATGCGATTTAATGCAACTTTAAGCGATCTATGCTATCTTCATTCGATAATTACTCTGATCAAGGCGAAGTATGTCTGCATTTCTTGTTCCAGCGATCTATGTTGTCGCGGCTCTTCCGGCTCTCATCGACAATATCAGAGCCGACCTCATTTCCAATCGCTCGAACATGATCCTGTTTCTGGTGGGCATTGCTTTGATGTTTGGAGGTCCACAGCTTGGCATTGCACATCAGGCACCCGGACTCCTGCATGTATTTTTGGGGATCGTGGTCCTCATAATCATATTCGTTTTTATGCCGCGGGGAGGCGTGATCAAATTCTGGGCCGCCACACTGCCATGGCTTCAGACCGAACCTTACATTCTCGCCTTTATTGCGGCGAGTTTTGCTCTCACTCTCATCGCAGTGGTGACCAAGAAGGATGCCCGCGCAGTTCCACCTTCGATGATCTGCACTTTGGCGGCGTTGATCTGGGTGGGAATGTCTGGCGCGGTCTAAGCCCCCGCAATCGCCGTCAGCACGCCCAGCCCCACCAGCAAGAGGCTCAGCGCCTCGGTGCGGCTGAATCGTTCGTTCAGATAATAATGGCCGAACAACAGCACGAAAATCACTTCGATCTGCCCTACCGTCCGCACCAGCGCGACGTTGGCGGTGGCAAAGCCGGTGAACCAGCACGCCGAACCAAGCGCAGCGAGCAGCCCCACCTGCACCGATGTCCGCCATGTTCGCAGCACGGGCCGCAGCTGATCATGCTCGCGCAGCAGCACATAGCCGCCCTGCATCAGCGTCTGGCAGGTTTGCACCACCACCAGCGTGACGAGCGCGGCGAAGACCTTATCCGGCGTGGCGAGCGTCAGCGTGGCCTTCTTCACAAAGATGGAGGTGAGCGTGAAGCCAAAGCCCGCCGCCAGTCCGCATAAGGCCGCAGGCTGACCCAGATCGGCGAGCTTCAGCCGCGCGCCACCGGTGGAGAGCAGCACCACCCCCGCCACGCCAAAGCCGATGCCGAGCAGGCTCAACGGGCTCAACCATTCCCCCAGCAGGATGGCAGAAAGGATCGCGCCCTGAATAGCCTCGGTTTTGGCATAGGCCGTGCCGACCACATAGTTGCGGTATCCAAACGCCATCAGCAGAAAATTGGTCGCCACGATCTGCGCGAACCCGCCTGCGGCTGCCCATGGCAGAAAGCCACTCGCCGCGTGGGGCAGCGCCTTGCCACTCACCGCCAGATAGAGGCCCAGAAGCGCGAGCCCCACCGGCAAACCGTAGAGATACCGCACCAGCCCTGCGGCGTTGACCGAGAGCTCCGCCCGCACCCGCTGCTGCACAGCGGTACGCCACGCCTGAAACAGCCCGGCAAGAAGGGTGGCAGGAAGCCAGATCATAAGGTGGCGAAGAAGATGATCGTTGCCACTGCCATGGAAAGCGTCGCGGCCCAACCAGTGAGTGTGGCACGCCGCCCCAGCGTCAACCGCCCCATCGCGCGCGGATTGCGGACGATCAGCATCATCACCACCATCAGCGGGGCCGCCAGCACGCCATTGACGACCGCCGCCCAATAGAGCGCCCGCGCCGGATCAATGCCAACGAATTGCAGGGCTGCCCCCATCATGGTCGTCACGGCAATCGCGCCGTAAAAGAGCTTCGCCTTGTCCCACCGGGCGTCAAGGCTGCCCGTCTTGCCGAACATTTCCGTCACCGCATAAGCCGCAGACCCGGCGAGCACAGGCACAGCGAGCAGGCCTGTGCCCACGATCCCCAGCGCGAACAGCGCAAAGGCCATATCGCCAGCGACCGGGCGCAATGCTTCGGCGGCCTGCGCCGATGTCTCAATGTCGCGCACGCCATTGGCATGAAGCGTCGCGGCAGTAGCAAACACGATGGTGAGCGAGATGATCGAACTGAACGCCATGCCCGTCAGCGTATCAATGCGGATGCGCGCCAGCTCCGGCCCGGCATCGGCGGGGGGGGATGCGAGGGGGGTGGGCCCGTGGGCGGGGGGGGCTCCCCCCCCCCCCCCCGGCGCGCCCCAACAGAAAAAATGGGAGGGGCCGGGGGCCGG